>VAZG01000204.1 GCA_005885285.1 Alphaproteobacteria bacterium
AGTCGACGCCGAGCATGAGCAGATGATCTGGACCCATCCGGGAATGACGACCTATTACCGCAACAAGCAAGGCCGGGTGTTTTCCGCGATGCCCTGGCGGTTCGTGGATTATTGGGCGATGACGCATGATCCTGATCTCAACCAGTATCGCCTGACGCTTAGCGCGTAAATATCAAGCGGCCGGCGCCTACGCGTTCCTGCCAATGATGGCGTTCGAGTTCGGGATCGAGGTGTTCCTCCACGGGCCAGCCGATGCAGAGATAGGCAATCAAGGTCCAGGTCTCCGGTACATCGAGTGTTCGGCATAACAGTTGCGGCTCGAGGATCGAAATCCAGCCAAGCCCCAGTCCCTCGGCACGAGCCGCAAGCCACAGGGTCTGAATTGCGGCAACAACCGAATATTGCAGGGTCTGGGGCATCGTTTGACGGCCGAGGCCACTGCCCGCTTCTGTCGCCTCATCGGCAAAGACGGCAAGATGCACCGGAGCATCTTCGAGCCCCTCAAGCTTCAGCCTCGCATATTGCGCGCGCCGCTCGCCATCGTAGCATTCGAGCGCTTTCGCGTTAGCCTGAACAAAGCTCGACCTCACCGCTTCCCGGCATTGCGAGGATTCGACGAGCACGAACCGCCAGGGCTGGCAGTGCCCGACCGATGGAGCGTGGCTCGCAAGTTCAAGCAGTGACTCGATCAAAGCCGGATCAACGGGATCGCGGCGAAACCGGCGGACGTCGCGGCGCCAGAGCACAAGATCACGGAACGAATCCCGAAAGGCGGCATCAAACTGTCGAACAGATGGATCGGGCCTTTCGGTCATAAGGGCATCCGGTCGATGACGTGGAAAAACGTGCCTGTGATCGAGCCTTGTCGGGCGCCGCGTTCGGGCACCTCGCCTCCGGCAGCATCCCGGCAATCGACCAGCGGATCCCCGCTCACCGACACCGTACTCGCATAGTGGAACTCATGGCCGAGCACTTCCGTTCCCGCGGCCCCTAAGGGACAGGCCGCGCGCAGTCTCGCGCGTCGATAACCCAGATGCAGCTTGCGTTTCGAGAAAGAAGTTTCGAGCCCGAGCAGGCCGGCCATTGCGTGCTTGTTGCCGTCGGCATCTTCGAGCCCGCGCCCCAGCACCATGTAGCCGCCACACTCGCCGTGGATGGGAACGGAGCGGCGGGCAAGCTCATGCACACCTCTTCGGAACCCGTGGGCGGACGCCAGGGTGCCGGCATGGAGTTCCGGATAGCCGCCGGGCAACCAGACGGCATCAGCCGCCGCATCGGGAGCCTCATCCGCCAGTGGCGAGAACGGAATGATTTCCGCGCCAGCCAGCCGCCATTGCCGAAGGATGTGAGGATAGATGAAGGAAAATGCGCGGTCCTGGGCGAGCGCGATGCGCTGACCGGGCGGCTGCAGTTGGGGTCGTGCTCGATCAGATTGCGCGCCTGGGATCCCCATAGCGACCCTCGCCGGCCGCGCCGATTGCCTGATCGCACCGAGATCGATCGCGGCATCGATCACGTCTGCCAATGCATCCATGCGATCGTCGATCGTCGTTATCTCCCGGGCTTGGATGAGGCCGAGATGCCGCTCGGGCAGGACCAGACGATCCTCGCGCAAGATCGCGCCGAAGATCCGCATCTTGATCCGGTCGAACGCGGGAGCCACCAGCGAGAAATGCCGGTCGCTTGCCACGCGATTGAGAATCACGCCTGCAACATTGACGCCGTCGCTATATCGAGCGCAACCCAGCGCCACGGCCGCGGCCGTTTCGGTTTGTCCGGTGACGTCGAGCACCAGTACCACCGGCCAGCCAAGAAGGGCAGCCAGATCCGCGGTCGCGCCAGTCCCGCACTGTCCCCGCGCCGCGGCGCCATCGAACAACCCCATCACGCCTTCGGCAATGGAAATATCAGCACCCGCTGAAGCGTTGGTCGCGAGATTTGCGATCAGCCCCTCGCCCATCGCCCAGCTGTCCAGATTGAAACTCGGCCGGCCCGCGGCGACCTCGTGAAAAGCCGGATCGATATAGTCCGGACCGCACTTGAAGGGCTGCACGGCACAACCGCGACGCCGGAGCGCGCGCAACACCCCAAGCGTCACCGTCGTTTTGCCGGCACCCGAGCGTGGTGCCGCGATGATAAAGCCTGGTGCAGCAAGGTGCGGGCTCATCGCCAGCAAACCATGTTGGCCAAAAGCTGTTGCCGCATGGCAGCAACGGCACCGACGATCACGATGGCAGGCGATCCTATACCCTGTGTCGCGGCGTCGGCGGCGGCCGTCCCAAGACGGGTTTCGACGATGCGTTCCTCCGCCGTCGTCGAAGAACTGATGATAACAGCAGGCGTATCATGGGCCATGCCGCCGCGCTGCAATGCGCTCATGATCTCCGGCAAATTCGCCATCGGCATATAGACGATGATCGGCTGCCCGGTACTCGCCAGCTTCTCCCATTCGGCTAAAGATGTCGCGTCCGCCGCCCGGCTTCCCGCCACCAGGATGACGGCATGGTTGGTCCTGCGCATCGTCGCGGGAATGCCAGCCAGCGCTGCGGCTGCCAGCCCCGAGGTGATGCCGGGAATGATCCTGAACCGAAGCCCGGCGCGCGCTAATGCCAGAGCTTCCTCCCCACCGCGCCCAAACACAAAGGGGTCGCCGCCTTTCAAACGTAGAACGCGTCGGCCTATCCTGGCGCGCTCGATCAGAAGTTCGTTGATATCGGCCTGCTCGGCCGAAGGTCTGCCCCCGCGCTTGCCTGCAAACATCAGCTTTGCCTGGTTGCCCGCGAGTTTCAGGATACGTGGATCAACGAGAGCATCGTGAACGACGTCGTCGGCCGCCTTCAACGCATGGAGCGCATGCAATGTCAGAAGCCCGGGATCACCCGGGCCCGCGCCTGCAAGCCAGACTTCGCCAGGTGCGAAGTCCGGGAAGTCGGGAAGGCCATCCACAAGAGGCTTCATGCGGAAATCGTGTTAGGTTTCGGCGCGCCCGATTGGAACAGAACGTGAGCGACGCCGCAGATACAAATGAGGCAAGACCGGGTCAACCGCTCAAGCGCGGCTGGACCACGGGCACTTGCGCGACGGCCGCCACACGCGCGGCATACGAGGCGCTCATCACTGGTGAGTGTCCGGATCCCGTCGACGTGCGGCTTCCGAATGGCGCGCGTGTCAGCTTTGCAATTGCTGTCTTTGAAGCCCTCAACGGAGGTGCGACCGCGGGAATCGCGAAAGATGCCGGCGACGATCCGGACGTCACACATGGCGCCCTGGTCAAGGCAACGGTCCGAGCGGGCAGGCCCGGTTCCGGCGTTACCTTCCTTGCCGGCGAAGGCGTCGGCACCGTGACCAAGCCCGGCCTCCCACTCCCGCCCGGCGAGCCCGCCATCAATCCCGTCCCGCGCGAAATGATGCGAACGGCCATTCGCGAAGTGATGGAGAATTTCGGTGCCTCCGGCGATGTAACCATCGAACTCTCCATCCCCGGCGGCCAAGCGCTCGCCGCGAGGACGCTCAATGCTCGTCTTGGCATTGTTGGCGGACTTTCGATCCTGGGAACGACCGGGATCGTCGTTCCTTACTCCTGCGCGGCCTGGATCCACTCCATCCAGCGCGGTATCGACGTCGCTCGCGCGAGCGGCCTCAAGCACATCGCTGGCTCGACGGGATCGACTTCCGAGATGGCCGTTCAGAAGCTGCACGGTCTTTCCGAAACCGCGCTCATCGACATGGGCGACTTCGTCGGCGGCATGCTGAAATACGCGAAACGGCACCCCGTCCCGCGGATCACCATTGCCGGGGGGTTTGCCAAGATGACCAAGCTCGGGCAAGGACTGCTCGATCTTCATTCCAAGTCCGGCAGCGTCGACCATCTCTGGCTTTCCGAACTGCTTCGGGAAGCCGAAGCCCCGGCCGATCTCGTCGAACTCTGCCGCGACGCCAATACCGCGTTGCTGGTGTTGCGGGAGGCTGAAAAGCGCGGGATAGCGGTCGGCCAATTCGTCGCCAAGGCGGCGTGGAGCACGGCCGCAAGGGTTCTTGAGGGATCTGACATCGCCCTCGACATCGCGGTGTTCGACCGCGAAGGCCACATCGTCGGGCGCTGGGGATAGGGATCGGGTCATGCGCCGCTCCCGCGGAACCGCCGGCGATAGCCGCTATCGTAAAGAGCACTGTCCCGGAAATCGCGCGCCGCCAGCACGTCGCCGACGATGATCAGCGCGGTACGCTCGATATTAGTCTTCTTGATCTCCACTGCGATCGTGCCGAGCGTGGCCCGGATAATCTGCTCGTCGGGCCAGCTTGCGCGAAACACGACCGCAACCGGGCAGTCCTTTCCGTAGGCGGGGATGAGTTCCGCAACCGTCTTGTCGATCGCGTGAATGGAGAGATGAATGGCAAGGGTGGCGCGGGTTGCCGCGAAAGCCGAGAGCGTCTCGGTCGCGGGCATTGCCGAGGCGCGTCCGGGGGTTCGGGTCAAAACGACCGATTGCGCGACTTCGGGCAATGTCAATTCTTTTGCCAGCGCCGCGGCGGCCGCGGCGAAGGCGGGAACGCCGGGCGTGACCGTGTAAGCGATATTGAGCCCTTCGAGGCGCCGCACCTGTTCGCCAAGCGCGCTCCAGATCGACAGATCTCCGGAGTGAAGGCGTGCAACGTCCTGGCCGCGATTCGTTGCTTTCACGATCTCTGCGATGATCTCGTCGAGCGACATCGAAGCCGAGTCAAGGACACGTGCACCTTGCGGGCAGTAGCTGAGCAGAGCTTTCGGGACTAGAGAGCCGGCATAGAGGCAGACCGGGCAATTGGCGATAAGATCACGTCCCCGCACCGTGATAAGGTCAGGTGCTCCAGGTCCGGCTCCAATAAAATGAACTGTCATGAGCCCTCACTGATGGCGATGGCACAGGTTACCTTGTTGGCCGCGATCCGCGCACCAAGCAGCCGGGCATTGCGACCCGCCGCGATCAGGGCCGACGCCTCCGCGATCGACGGAACGCCTTTGAGCGCCTGAACGCGCGCTGAGCGTGTCACGATCTTATCGGTGACTGCTTCAAGATCAGTCAGCGAACACGGAATAAGACGAACCGACAGAGATCGGACCGCGCTTGCAATCCCGCCCTCGCCCGCTTTCGACGCTTCGGTCGCGACCGCATCGAGGTTTTCACGCGCGATGCCGAAGCTCGCCAGCGCTGTGCCAATCAGCCTCACAATGTCTTCGGATCGCACGCCGCGCCCACATCCGATGCCGGCGACGATCATGGCTTCCTCACCCGCCATTGCGTCACCGGCATTGCCGGGCGCCAGCCAGACATGCTGCCCACCTTATCGATCCGCGCGACCTGCAGTCGAACGAGATCACCGCCGAAGCGGCCGAAATGATCGGCGAGCCGGGTTTCCGTCTCAAGCGAGATTGCATTGGCGACGAGACGACCGCCGGGCTTCAGAGCCGACCAAACCGCTTCGAACACACCGTCGTCCATCATGCCGCCGCCGACAAAAACGGCATCGGGTCTCGCAAGCCCTGCCAGCGCCCCCGGGGCAAGGCCTTGCACGATCTTGAGTTCCGGCACGCCGAGCGCCGCGGCGTTGCGGGCAGCCCGGTCAGCCCGGTCGTGACGTGCCTCGATACCGATCGCGCTCAAGGAGGGATGCCGCAGCAGCCACTCGATTGCGATCGAGCCTGCGCCAAGCCCGACATCCCAGAGCAGTTCGCCGTGTCGCGGTTCTAGCGACGAAAGCGTTACCGCGCGGATTTCCCGCTTGGTCAGTTGCCCGTCATGCTCGAACAACGCGTCGTCAAGGCCCGGAGCGAGATTAATGATCGCTGCCTCCGGTTCGGCTATTACCTCGATGGCGATCGTGTTCAATGGAACGAGCGGCTCGATAGCGAAATTAAACGCCTTGGCGTGACGCATCCGCTCGCGCGGGCCGCCCATCGCCTCAAGCACTGTGATCAGCGATTGTCCCATGCGACGCGCGTTGAGAAGCTCGGCGAGCCTGGCCGGAGTCGTGTTGTCCCAGGACAGCGCCAGGATGCGTGCGCCGGGTTGCAGGTGTCTGATAATGCCGTGCAGCGCACGACCGTGGAGCGTGACGAGCGAGACGTCCTGCAGCGACCAGCCCATCCGTGCTGCGGCGAGACTGAAGGCGGATGGTTGCGGCAGGCATACGAATTGGTCGGCGGGGACAAATGCCGCGAGCTGCTTGCCAACGCCGAAATGAAAGGGGTCGCCGCTCGCGAGAACGACGACCGGTCGCCCCCGATGTCGTTTGATCTCGCCGAACGCATCGCTCATGGGACTTGGCCAGGCGAGCGGCCGGCCACGAATAAGATCGCCCGCGAGTTCCAGATGGCGCGCACCGCCGACGACGAGTTCCGCCGAGTTGATCAAGCGACAGGCAACGGAGGACAGCCCTTCCAGACCGTCCTCACCGATACCGATGATAGACAGCCAACGCTTCTGCGTGCAGGTTGCGGGCTCAGGACTCATTGGAGACGGCCTCGATGCGCGTTCTGATCCTCGGAGGTACCACGGAGGCCTCGGAGCTGACGCGCCTGCTTGCGGCCGACCCGCGCTTTCAAGCCACCGTCTCGCTTGCCGGTCGCACGGCGAACCCGAGCGCGCAGCCCGTTCCAACCCGGATCGGCGGCTTCGGCGGCGTAGACGGCCTGGTGGCCTGGCTGAAGCAGGACGCGACGCAAGCAGTCATCGACGCGACGCATCCCTACGCCGATCAGATTTCCTCCAACGCGGTTGCGGCCTGCGCGCGGCTTGCAATCCCGCTCGCCTCGATCGTCCGCCCTGCCTGGGAACCCCAGCGCGGCGACACCTGGTTTCCCGTCGCGAGCGCCGAAGCCGCTGCCGAAGCGCTGGGGCCGGAGCCACGTCGCGTTTTCTTGAGCCTTGGCCGCCTGGAGCTTGGCGCCTTTGCAAAGGCACCTCATCATCGCTACGTCGCACGCACGATCGACCCGCCTGATGATGTCGCGCTGCCGCCCCACATCCAACTGGTAGCTGGGCGCGGTCCCTTCGATCCAGAGGCGGAGACGATGCTGCTCGAGCGCGAGAAGATCGATGTGCTCGTCTCCAAGAATTCGGGCGGCGCAGCGACCTACGCGAAAATCGAAGCCGCGCGCCGTCTTGGAATAGCGGTTGTGATGATTGCGCGTCCGCAAAAATTGCGTGGACACGCCGTCGAAAATGCCGAGGCGGCCGTGATCTGGCTCGAACAGCGGCGTCCTCATCGCACCACCTGCTGTTCCGCACGCGGCGTATAGACCCAGGGCCTTTGGCCTTTTCGCGATATCAGCCGCGTTGCCGAAGCTCCGATGATCACCAGCGTCCGCATATCGGCAACCGCTGCATCGGCTTTTGCGAGGTCAGTCATCACGACGCGTGCTTCTGATGTCGCCGCGCCCCTGACGAAGAGCACGATAGTTTGAGGCGGCTTGGACGCTCGCAGCAGATCGAACGCGCGCCCGAGCTGATGTGGCCTTGCCCGGGAAGCAGGGTTGTAGAGCGCAATGACGAAATCTCCTTCGGCCGCCGCCCGCAGGCGTCGCTCAATCGTTTGCCATGGCTTCAGATTGTCCGACAGCGAGATCGCGCAGAAGTCCGCGCCGAGCGGTGCACCGACTTCGGCTGCAGCCGCAAGCATGGCCGTTATCCCGGGTTCGACATGAATATCGAGTTCTCGCCAGGCAGGATCGCCGGCTTCGATCGCTTCGAACACGGCAGCCGCCATGGCAAATACCCCGGGATCGCCGCCCGACACTACCGCAACCTTCCTGCCTTCGGCAGCGAGCGTGAGCGCGTGACGTGCCCGGTCGGTTTCGACGCGATTGCCTGAAGCGTGGCGACGCTGGCCAACGATGATTTCCGGGATTCGATCGAGATAGCGGTCATAGCCGACCAGATCCGTCGCCGCCTGAAGCGCGCTTGCCGCTGCCGGCGTCAAAAGATCTGACGGTCCCGGACCAAGACCGACAATGGCGAGCGAGCCGCTCACAGCCGTCTCCCCTGCCCCGGAATCAGCACCATCGAGAAGTAAGGGCCTCTGTCGTCGGGACATTCGGACAGGGGCATGATCTGCTCGCCTTGCATCGTGCCGCGCGCAACATAGACGGCCCGCGAGAGCAGTCCGGCCGCCTCGACGGCGCGGCGGACCTTGGCGAGATTCTTGCCGACCTTCATGATGACGGCGGCATCGGTCTCCGCGAGACGGCGCGTCAGTAGCTCCTCGCCAAGGGTTCCCGGCATTACCGAAAGGATGTCGTTGCCCCAGGTGATGGGCGCATTGGCGCGTGTCCAGCAGCCCGACATGCCGGTGACGCCGGGAACGATTTCAATTGGAAAATCGCCGTTAAGCCGGCGCCACATGTGCATGAAGGAGCCATAAAAGAACGGGTCACCTTCGGCGAGAAGCCCGACGGATTTGCCTTGCCGAAGCAGCTCCGCAAGCGCCGCGACGCCTTCTTCATAAAAGTGGGCGAGCTGTTTTTGATATGAAGGATGTTCGGGCGGGATCTCGTCGGTGACGGGATATTCGAGCCGAAGCTCGGTTCGCCCCGGCGCCAACAAGGGATCGACGGTACCTCGCGCATTGCCCTGAAGCCCTCGCTTGGCGAAAAATGCCAGGACGTCGACATCTCGGACCAGCGCTGCCGCTCGCAGCGTCAGATAGCGGACGTCGCCCGGTCCAACACCGATGCCGTAGAGGGTTCCCGCGCGGGCCGTTCCCGCGATCGCGTCAAAAGCTGTCATTCGCGGTCACTCGCCAGCGCGTTGATCGCCGCAACGGCCATCGCGCTGCCGCCCCTGCGGCCGCGCACGACCAGAAACGGTACGCGCCTCTGCGAGCGAAGCGCTTCTTTGGATTCGGCCGCGCCCACGAAGCCGACGGGAACGCCGATGATGGCGGCGGGAAGCGGCGCGCCCTGGTCGAGCATTTCAAGCAGCCGAAACAGCGACGTCGGCGCATTGCCAATGGCGACGATGGCGCCTTCGAGATGAGGCCGCCACAGCTCCAGCGCCGTCGCCGAGCGCGTGTTCCCGGCTTCAGCAGCAAGCCGCGCAACAGCGGGATCGTCGAGCGTGCAAACGACATTGTTGCCCTTGGGCAGCCTGCTACGGGTGATACCGTGCGCGACCATCTTCGCATCACACAGGACCGGTGCGCCCCGCAACAATGCCGCGCGGGCGCCGGTGGCGAATGTCGGGGACATCTCGATATCACCGACGATATTGGTCATGCCGCAGGCATGAATGATCCTCACCGCTATCTTTTCTTCGATTTCCGCGAAGCGAGAGAGGTCAGCCTCGGCACGGATGATCGCAAACGAGTTGCGGTAGATCTCGGCTCCATCGCGAATATAGCTGTGCGATTCACCCATGACGGCGCGCTCCGACCAAAGCGAAGATGAGGCCGGTATCAGCGGTGAGCTCAGCGAACGAAGCGCAGGTTGCAGGACGATCCCACGCGGTTCCGTTGCGAACGATCCCATATTTGCCTTCGGCACCCACCAGCACGAGATCGGCCGCGGCGGATTTTGCGCAGCCCTTGGCACAGCCGGAGATGTGAACGGCGCCCTCAACGCCGAACCGCGGCAACAATGCCGCAAGCCGGCGCGCATCGCCGCGGGTGTCAAGGCTCGTCGACCGGCAGGCCGGCGCACCCGGACAGGCCTCGATCCTAAGCAGCGGATCGCTGGGATCGGCAATGAGACCGCAGCCGGCGGCGACGTTGAGAATCGATCGTGCTGCCGATGCGCCGGGGACCTCTGCGTACAGAATGCGCCAGGGCGACAGCCTGATTTCCTTGACACCGAACGCTGCCATCTCGCCGGCAAGTTTTCGAAGCTGATCCGTCTCGACGCGGCCGAACGGAGCCGCGATACCCACGGCGAACCGCGCCGAACCCAATTCAAGCAGGCCAACGCGCCGATCCGATGGCCCATTGAGCTTTTGCGGACCAAGCGTCAACCGATCAAGCCGCGGTCTCATTCTTGATCGAAGGAACGCAAGGCCATCGGCGGAGAGGTCGCGCATGCGTTGCCGAGTCCCATTGGGCGCGGCTTCGAGAAAGGCGCACGCGGTTTCTATGGCAACCGCCGCGGCGGTCACAGGGGACATCGACCCGAGCCAGTCGACCCCGACTTGCGTGTCGAGACCGATCGCGACCACAGGGTCGGTGCCATTGTGAATAGCCGCAAGACGAATGTCGGCCCGCTCATCCGCCAGCGTCAAGGTCCCGCCATTATCGACAATGAAACTAAATTTGGACGGCAGCGACCAAAGCCTGCGTTCGGATGCAAGCCTTCGCGCGATCTCCCGACCGATTCCACCGACGTCAAGCGCCTCGTTCGGATCGATTCCCGCGAGCGGGCTGATCATGAGGTTGCGTACTGCCTCCGCTTCTGGCGTGGGGTCGAGAATCCCCAGGTTTGCGATCACGTCGTGCAGTTCCGGCAGCGTCCCTTCGCTGACGCCGCGGATTTGCAGATTGGCACGCCGCGTCACGTCGATATGGCCGTTGCCGAAACGGCAAGCCGCCTCAGCGAGCACGACCAGTTCGTCCAGGGTGAACTTTCCGCATCGCGGACGCACCCGCACGATAAGTCCATCACCGCTTAGCATCGGCCGCAAAGCGCCGGGGCACCAGCCCTTTACCTCGAATGTCGGCGCACGATTCACTTTGCAGTCTCCATTGAGCGATCGCGATTGCCTTGCGAGTTCGCGATGGCGCGATCGAGCTCAGCGGCAACGGCATTGCGCCGCGCAACCCAAAGCCCGCGCGCCATCGCATCACGGAGCCGCGAAGCGATAGCCGCCGCGGCGGCCGGGTTATTTGCGATCATCTTCGCCAAAATCGGTTCGTCCGCAATGAGGGCATCGTGCGTGATATCGAACAGATGATTTGGCACCACGCGGGTTGTCGCCGCGAAGGCGTAAAGCGCATCGACGCCCTGGGCGATTTCGGCAACGCCGCGATGACCGTGACCAAGCATACCCGCAATCCAGCGCGGATTAGTCAACCGTCCGCGCACCACGCGCGCAACCTCCTCGCCGGTCGTGCGCGCCTTCGGCGTCGACGGCTCGCTTGTGTCGAGGTGGTAGAGTTCCACATCATTGCCGAGCAAAGCCGCAGCCGCCGCAAAACCGCCGGCGAAATCGGCAACGCCGTCGCCATCGAGCATGTCTCGCTCGCGGTCGTCTTGCGGATGGACCAGAGCATCGGCCGCGGACACCCGAGCCCGAAAACCATCTCCGGCCGGCGCGACGGCCTCCGGGCCGCCGTAAGCGTGGGTCACCGCGGAGAGGTAGGCTTCGCCAAGATCTTCACGCGTTCGCCAATCGCCGTCGAGCGTGAGGGTCGCGGTTCCCGCGCCATAGCTGCCAGGCGCGCCGCCGAACACGCGGGCAAGACCGTCGCCCCGCCGTCGCGCACAGGCGATCGGGTTATCGGCGTCATCCTCGTCGAGGGAAGCGACCTTGCGGATCGCCATATCGAGAAGCGCGATCTGGGATTCGAAAATATCCCTGAATAGACCGGATATCCGCAGCGTCACATCGATGCGCGGTCGCTGAAGCTTTGCAAGCGGCAAGACTTCAACCCCGGTGACCCGGTTTGACGACGTCTCCCAAATGGGCCGCGCGCCGAGATAACCCAGCGCCTGCGCCAGATCATCGCCGCCGGTACGGAGCGATGCCGAGGCCCAGAGATCGATCACAAGCGCGCGTGGATAATCGCCATGATCTTGCAAGTAGCGACGCACCACCTCATCGGCGGCCCTTAGACCGATCGTGGTGGCCGTCCGCGTCGGAATCGATCGTGGATCGATCGTCGTCAAATTTCTTCCCGTGGGCAGGACATCCGCCCTGCCTCGGCTTGGAGCGCCTGATGGACCCGGGCTCACGCGGCGCCCGTCGAGTGCTGCCAGAAGCGCCCTCGCCTCGTGCGAAGCGCTATCGCGGACGGATGCTTCGACCCGTTCGCGTTGCCCACCCGTTACCGAAGTCCCACTCGCCGCAATGATCGCTTCCACCAGCGATGACTGCACGTCGGTTTCGGGGGCGCGAGCGAACACATGCAGCCGGTCGCGGATGCTGAGTTCCTTGATGTCGCACAGATGCGCATCGAGCTTTATGATAGCATCCCTTGCCGGCTCATCTCTTGCGATGTTGCACTCGGCAGCGAGGCCAGATGCCCAGGCATTGTCGATGATCGCGCCTTCCAGCAAGTCGAGCCGGCGCCGATCAAGGCCTTCGGCATCGGCATATTCCTCGACCAGACACTCCAGTTCGGCCATCGCACCATGCAGCCCCGCCGCGCTCAATGGCGGCGTGAGATGACCAATGGTGACGGCACTCAGCCGGCGCTTCGCGTGCACCGCCTCGCCCGGATTGTTGACGATGAACGGATAGATGACCGGCAGCGGTCCCGTCACGGCCTCGGGCCAGCACTCGGCGGAAAGTGCGAGCGCCTTGCCGGGCAGCCACTCCAGCGTGCCGTGGGTGCCGAGATGAACCAGGGCGTCGATCTGCGCCTCTTCTCGCAACCAGGCATAGAGCGCAACGTAGGCGTGGCGCGGTGGAACCGACGTGTCGTGATAGCCGGCCTTGCGATCACAAGTCGATCCGCGCTCGGGTTGCAGGAAAATCCAGAGCTTTCCCACCTTCAGCACGGGGAACGTGAAGGAATTGTCTTCAACGGACGGGTCGGCGGAGGGTGCGCCCCATGTATTCTCAATGTCGCTCTGCAAATTCGGCGGCAGCGCCTTCAACCATGTCGCATAAGAGCTAAGCGGAACATCGATGCGGGTGGATCGCCCCGAAAGCAACATCTCAACGTCAGCAGCGCGCCATTCTCCTGCTCCCGCATCGTAGCCCTCCGCGCACAGAAGATTGACGATTTGTGCGACGCTTTCGGCGGTGTCGAGCCCGACGGCATAACCGGCTCGTCCCGCGCGAGCCGGATAGTCGGATAGCACGAGTGCTACCCGGCGCTGCGCGCGCGGGGTGCGGCTCAATCTGGCCCAGCGTGCCGCCTGGCGCGCGACAAATTCTGTACGATCAGGACAAGGTTGGTGCCGGACAGATGCAAATTCTATCCGGGCATCGAAGTCGTCCTCGGCCTTGAACGAAACCGCACGGCTCAACAACCGCCCATCCAGTTCAGGCAACACAACGTTCATGGCGAGATCTGCCGGCGAAAGCCCGCGCGGCGACGAAGCCCAGGCCTCGCGCGAGCTGCCTGCCAGCACGACTTGCAAGACCGGAACATCCGCGGCATCGAGGACGGTCGTGCCATCGTCGCGCAGGGCGGAGAATGCCGTCGCATTGAGGATGATCGCCGGCCGCCGCGTTGCGATCAGCTTCTCGATACCCTCCCGCGCTGCAGGGTCCTTGAGACTGGAGACGGCGACCGCTACCGGCATCAGGTCCTGCGCGTCGAGCGCCGCCATCAAGGCACGGATGGGAGCGGTGTCGGCGGCCAGCAGGCTTGCCTTGTAGAACAGGACAAGCGCAACGGGACGCTCGTCGACCTCGCTGAATAAATCCTCTGGCGATACCGCGCGCCCGTCTGCGGAAAAACCGGTAACCGGTCCGATCGGCATCGAATCGGTCCAGGAGATGTCGCGAAAGAGAAGGCCGCCGATGTATCTCAGGGCTTGCCGGAGATTCTCCGGTCCGCCTTCGCGGAAGAACCCATCCAGGCGAGACAACGTCTCTGCCGTCATGGTAGAAATTTCCGCCAACCGGGGATCGGGGCGATCGTCGCCGGGCAACGCGGCGAACAGGATACTATTTTTGCGCGCAACGGCACCAATGATTTCCAGCCCGTATCGCCAGTAGTCGAAGCCGCCGAGACAACGAACGATGACCGCGCGTGCATGCGCGACGACCGCCTCGGCATAGAGGTCCACCGACATCGGGTGCTTCAGCTTTTTGAGACTTGCCAATCTCAGCGTCGGTAGTATGTCGGCGTCCATCTGCCACGCAGCGGCGAGCGCGGACAAATCGCTGTCGGCGAAAGAGAGTACGACGACATCAGCCGGCGACTGTTCGAGATCGATAGCGGCATCCGTCTCGTCCAGTTTCGCGATCTGGGTCGCCAGCAGATGCATGCGTGATTAATCCTGGATCAGGTTTCGAATAGCGGCCGTATCGAGCCCCTTCTGGCCGATCACAACCAGACGGCTGCGGCGGTTCTCGTCCTTTTGCCACGCACGATCGAACCGGTGCTGGATGCGGGACCCTACACCCTGAATCAGAAGCCGCATCGGCTTGCCGGAAATCTCGACGAAACCCTTGACGCGAAGGATGTCATGCTTCGCCGCCGCCTCGGCAATTTTCTCAACCAGGGTTTGCGGCGCTTCGAAGCGCCTGAGATCGATGACAAAGGACTCGAAATCGTCGTGATCGTGCTCGGTCTCAGCGTCGTGATGGGAGAACCGATTTGCAATGTCATCTTCGGCTGCGACCCCTAGCCCCAAAAGGACGGTAGGCGACACGCGGCCGTTCTCCACCTCGACGATCTTGACCGATCCGGAAACCACCCGTCCGATCTCGCCGGTCACCTCGCGCCGTTGTTGCACCGACATCAGATCGGCCTTGTTGAGCACAACGAGATCAGCACACAGAAGCTGGTCTTCATAGACTTCCTCGAGCGGATTGTCGTGATCGAGCGCGGTGTCCTGCGCGCGCTGGCGGCCGACAGCATCCGGATCGTCCGCGAACCGTCCCGCGGCAACGGCCGCGCCGTCGACCACGGCGACAACGCCGTCGACGGTGACGCGCGAGGCGATCTCCGGCCAGTTGAAGGCCTGCACCAGTGGTTTGGGAAGGGCCAGGCCAGACGTCTCGATGACGATGTGCTCCGGCGGAGCCGGGTGGTCGAGGAGACGTCTGAGTGCAGGAACGAAATCATCCGCCACCGTGCAGCAGATGCAACCGTTGGACAGCTCGACGATGCGCTCTTCCGGACAGCTCTCGATGCCGCAGCTTCTGAGAATCTCGCCGTCGATGCCGATGTCGCCGAATTCGTTGACGATCACCGCTAGGCGGCGCCCCCCGGCATTTTCAAGGACATGACGGACCAACGTGGTCTTGCCGGCGCCGAGGAAGCCGGTGACGATCGTACAAGGAACCTTGGCAAGGGATGTCATCGGGATGCCGTCTCCAAATTTTCTGGTGCTAGGTGGCGAGCGGCGGCACTCGCGCAATGGTGTTCTTGCGGATATGGACTGGCCGCTCCCGCCAGACCGGCAGCCCCTCGTCATGGGCGTGGTGGAGCCGCGCAAACCGGACCACGTCATCGGCATGCTGCTCGGGGTCGAGCGCGCCGATCACGTAAGTCCACTTTCCCGGCCCCGAGACGGCCACCGTGCAGCCGCGCGTGCAATTGGACAGGCATTCGATCGGCACGATCTCGATCTCCTGCCCGCCCCCCTCAAGAAGCTGCGACAGCGTCGTCATGAGACGCGCGCCGGGACGTTCCTGATCCTCAGTGGTCTCGCCGATCAGGCGGCAGGTGATGCAGACAAACAGCTTTGAGGCGCATGAGCGCGGAGAGGCCCCGGCGTCGATGAACTCGGTCATGTGCTAGCCGCACTCAGTTCGGGAAGCCGGCAGCAGCAGCCGCGACAGCGCCAAGCATCGCGGCACAAGCTGCAATCACGGCAAACCTTTTGAGCAAGGTTTTCATCGCGGACCTCCGTCGTCGTGGGCTTCGTGTGCCCTGGCTTTGGTGCCGCTTCCGACGGAGCTCAGTCGCGACGACACTCGTCATCAGCTCGTGAGCCTTCACAAGATCATCGCGACGCCCCGCGCGATGAGCCGGATAACAGCGTTTCGACGGCAGGTCTCCTGGCTCTCGGGTCACCGCATCCGGCCACCTTCCCGGTTTCCCAGTGGTGTCTTGGCCTTCAGCTCACCGACTACAGTTGCGGGGGCAGCCGCGGATTTGGGGCCCCATGCCTCTGAAGGCTAACGACCCCTGACCGCATTCCCATTCAATCCCCTTGCGGGGAACCGTCACCCGATTGATAAGGGCAAGGATCAACCCCCGTCAATCGAATTCGCTGATCATGAACGTCGCCCTGCCTCATCTGACCTTTGTTCTCGGCGGCGCGCGGTCGGGAAAGAGCCGATATGCCGAGGGGTTGGTGATGGACTGCGCTCCGCCCTGGATCTATATCGCAACCGCGGAAGTCCATGATGGCGAGATGTCGGCCAAAATTGCGACCCACCGGAACCGGCGCGACGGCAGGTGGCGCACGGTCGAGGCCCCACTCGATTTGCCCGGCGCGATCGCAGCACATGGAAATGAGGAACAAGCCGTCCTGGTCGATTGTCTCACGCTCTGGCTCAGCAACGTCATGCTGGCTGGCCGGGATTTGATCGCCGAGCAGCAGCGGCTCATCACTGCCCTAGGTGACGCCAGCGGACCTCTTGTTGTCGTCTCCAATGAAGTCGGTCTTGGGATCGTTCCCGACAATGCGCTGGCGCGGGAATTTCGCGATGGCCAGGGACGCGTCAACATGCAGGTCGCTGCCATGGCCGACCGCGCCGTCTTGATCGCCGCGGGATTGCCGCTCATTCTGAAATAAGCCAATTCGAGGATGCATCCATGACCCCCGAAACCGACGAGGAAGCACGCCACAAGGCCAAGATGGCCAACCGCAAGGCAGCCCAGGACGCCGAGGTCGCCGCGAAGACAATCGAGAAAGGGTTGCTCATCGTCCACACCGGCAAGGGCAAGGGCAAGTCGACCGCGGCGTTCGGTCTCCTGCTCCGCGCCATTGGCCGAGGGTTTCGCTGCGGCGTGGTGCAGTTCGGCAAGGGAGCCTGGCAAACCGGCGAGCGTACCGCGATCGAGCGCTTCGGCGACCAGGTCACATGGCACACGCTGGGCGAAGGTTTTACGTGGGAAACCCAAGACCGCGCGCGAGATGTCGCCGCCGCGGAGCGTGCATGGGCCAGGGCGACCGAGCTGATGGAAGATCCTTCGATCCAGTTGCTGATCCTCGATGAGCTCAACATCTCCTTGCGCTATGAACATCTCGACCTCGACAGAATACTTGCGGCGTTCGTGAGCCGGCGGCCGGGCTTGCACGTCGTCGTCACCGGCCGCAATGCCAAGCCTGAACTGATCGAAGCCGCAGACCTCGTGACCGAGATGACAGCTGTGAAGCACCACTTCGCAGCCGGCGTCAAAGCACAGGCGGGCATCGAGTTTTGATGGCTGCACGCGCAATCATGCTGCAGGGCACCGGCTCGGATGTCGGCAAGTCCCTTCTTGTTGCGGGTCTGGCACGTGCGTTCGCCAATCGTGGCCTTCGGGTGAGGCCGTTCAAGCCGCAGAACATGTCGAACAATGCCGCCGTCACCGCTGACGGCGGCGAGATCGGACGCGCGCAGGCGCTGCAAGCGCGGGCGGCCCGCGTGCAGCCGAGCATTCACATGAACCCCATTTTGCTGAAGCCGCAGAGCGAAATCGGGTCGCAGGTGGTCGTCCAGGGCCGCGTCGTCGGCAACGCCAAAGCTCGCGAGTACCAGGCCATGAAGCCCGCCCTTCTGGGGGCCGTGCTTGAAAGCCTGCACCGTCTTGCACGCGAAGCCGATCTCGTGCTGGTCGAAGGCGCAGGCTCGGCCTCAGAAGTAAACTTAAGAGCCGGCGACATCGCCAATATGGGCTTTGCGCGCGCAGCCGGCGTGCCGGTCGTGCTGGTCGGTGACATCGACCGGGGCGGCGTGATCGCAAGCCTGGTCGGCACCAAGACCGTTATCGCCGCCGAGGATGCCGCGACGATCGCAGGGTTCATCATCAACAAGTTTCGCGGCGATCCGTCGCTTTTCAACGATGGGATGGCCGCCATCGCAAGGCACACGGGCTGGCAGCCGCTGGGCCTCGTGCCCTTCTTCGAGTTAGCGCACCGGCTGCCCGCCGAGGATGCGCTCGGGCTCGTCGTTGGTCCGGTTCGCGGCAGAAGTGACCGCACCTTGGTCGTCGTGCTCGCCTACCCTCGTGTCTCGAATTTCGACGATTTCGATCCGTTGCGGCTTGAGACCGGCGTCGATCTTGCCTTCTTAAGACTTGGCGAGCCCATTCCCGGCGACGCCGCGCTCGTGATCCTGCCGGGATCCAAGGCTACCATTGCCGATCTCACCGCGCTGCGCGAAAGCGGATGGGACATCGACCTCAAGGCGCATGTGCGCCGCGGCGGTCATGTGCTTGGAATTTGCGGTGGGTATCAGATGCTCGGCACGAAAATTTCCGATCCAGACGGAATCGAGGGGCCCGCCGGCTCGGTTGCAGGCCTTGGCCTGCTGGATGTCGAGACAGTGCTCGGGGGCGACAAGGTACTTGTCGATATTCTGGGTGAGAGTGCGGACGGGACGGCGCCGTTTAAAGGATACGAGATGCACGTCGGACGCACGAGCGGCGCTGCCTGCGCGAAACCGCTGTTGCGGTTCGCCGATAGACGAGCGGAAGGAGCCATCGATGCCTCGGGCCGCATCGCTGGATGCTACGTTCACGGGCTTTTTTCCGACGACCGGCAGCGCGGCCACTGGCTGCGCCGCGTTGCAAGCCAACCTTCCGCTCTCGCCTATGAGGCCGACGTCGAGGCAACGTTGGATCGGCTGGCAGACCACATCGAGCGACACATCGACTGCAACCGGCTCCTCGAGCTGGCGCGCGTCCCGAACCTCAAAGCAACGGGGTAGCAATGGCTAATGCCGTGACGCACGCGAGTTGAATTGCGCATGCAACCCGGTAATGCGTGAGAGCCGCGCGAATGTCTTTGGCATTGGCTGTCTCACGGCCGTCGCCAACCCAATCGTCATCGACGACCGTTCCCTCATAGACACGTGGTCCGGCGAGCCTCAGGCCTAGCGCTCCCGCCATCGCTGCTTCCGGCCATCCGGCATTCGGCGAACGATGTGTGCCTGCATCGCGCCACACGGCTGCGATCGCGCGACGGGGAGAAAGCCCGGATAATGCCGTTGAGGCCAGCACCAGCCAAAGCGCGGAGAGTCGCGAAGCCGGCAGATTGACCAGGTCGTCCGCTCGCGCCGAAGCCCAGCCAAAGGCCAGATAGGAATCGGATTTGTGGCCAATCATGCTGTCCGCCGTATTGATCGCCTTATAGCTGAAAATACCGGGCAATCCGGCAACTAGCAGCCAGAACAGCGGCGCCACGACACCATCGGAAAAATTTTCGGCGAGGCTTTCGATCGCGGCGCGGCTGACACCGGCTTCGTCCAAGCTGGCCGTGTCGCGACCGACGATCATCGACACGGCATGACGGCCTGCCTCGATGCCCTTCTGCTCCAGCGCATCGGCAACGGCCCGGACATGCGCATCAAGACTGCGCTGGGCAAGAAGCGTGCTGGCCAGCGCTCCGCAAGCAAGTGTGCTTGCCAGCCCGGTGAGGAAATGTTGCGCCAGCAGGAAGATGGCCACCCCCGCGAGAGCGCTGACGACGAACAGCAAAAGCAGCGTGCCAAGGCCAAGCATACGGCGGCGACGGAACGAAAACGCTTGACGGTTCCAGGCCCGGTCGCACCGTGCTATCAGCGTCCCGATCCAGCCGACGGGATGGCCGATCCTGCGATAAAGGATGTCCGGAAATCCGAACGCGGCTTCGATAGCAAGCGCTGTAAAAGCGAGTTCGGCAAACATGCGTGATCCGGAACACCTGGGTGGTATGAGGGCCCTGCCTATCACGCAGCCCGCCACTGCGGAACTGATCTCACATGGCGGCGATCTGGACGTGGCGCGCAAAACGCATCCGGGCGCGCCGGAGCCGTGGATCGATCTTTCGACCGGCATCAATCCTGTTCCCTTCCCTGTTCCCGAACTGGCGACGGGTGTCTGGTCGCGCCTGCCGACGCGCGCTGAAGAGAAGGCTTTGCTGGCTGCTGCAGCGCTCAGGTATCGCGTTCCCGATTGCAAGATGATCGCCGCCGCACCCGGGACACAGGCGTTGATCCAACTTCTTCCCCGGCTCGTCCCGAAGTCTCACGTAGTAGTTCTCGGGCCCAGCTATGAGGAGCATGAGGCCTGCTGGCTGCGCCAAGGCCATCGCGTTTCGGTGGTGGGGGACCTCGGGCAGAGCGAGCACGCCGATGTTGTCGTCGTCGTCAATCCCGACAACCCGACCGGACGCGTCACTCCAGTTGCGCAGCTTCGCGGCGTTGCATCGGCGCTTGCGAAAAGGAATGGGCTGCTCGTCGTCGATGAAGCTTTCATCGACATGCTTCCGCAAGCCGCGAGCATTGCCTCGGACCCGCCGCCGGCCACGATCGCTTTGAGGTCGTTTGGGAAAGCTTACGGATTGGCGGGGTTGCGGCTCGGCTTTGCGATTGCCGACGTCTCCCTCGCAAGAAGCATCCGTGGCGAGCTCGGACCCTGGGCTGTTTCGGGCTCCGCGCTGTCGATCGGCGAGGCAGCGCTGCGCGACCCGCACTGGCTTGCGGAGGCGACCGTGCGGCTTCAGTCTGATCGGCAGCGAATCGATGCCATGCTGCAAGCTGCGGGTTTTACCCTGCTCGGCGGGACGCCGCTTTTTTGCCTGGCCCGTCATTTCGACGCCACGAAGATCACTGAGCGGTTGGGACGCCATGGCATTCACATTCGCGTCTTTCCGCGCGAGCCACAGTGGCTGCGATTTGGGCTGCCCGGAGATGAACAGGCATGGGACCGCCTCTCCGCGGCATTGTCGGGTGCATGACGGCCTTCGTCACAGCTTGCCAAGGATGAGGGCCAGCAGCAGCAGGCTCTCCGTCACTTCAACGCTCGCACCCAGACAGTCACCGTTGATGCCACCGAGCCGCCGGCGCCAGAACAGGCTCCCAAGCGGGATGATCGCGAGCGCGACCAGCAGCGGAACGGCAACCCATACGCTGGCCCCGATCAGCACAATGCTCCACGCTCCGATCATCGACCAGCGGATATCCGACGCGAACCGTTCCCCGAGACCTGACTTCAGGGACGGGACGGTGTTGCTCCACACGAGCGCTCCAAAGCGGGCCCAGGCCGCAATGAGGATCACCGCCCAAGGCGATGCAGTCGCGGGCATTAACGCCAGCAGCACCAACTTGCTTGCAACCTGGAGGGTGATGGCCATGACGGCGAAATTGCCGGCGTGGGGATCGCTCAGGACTTCAAGGAAGCGTTCGCGAACCCGATGCGAGGCACCGAAGGCGTCGGCGACATCGCCGAGGCCGTCAAGGTGTAGTCCACCGGTGATCCATACCCAGGTGATGACGCCGATAAGTGCGCCGATCCAGGGATCGACCGGCCTCAGAGCCCAAACCGCCAGCGCCACTGCCGCGCCGATCATGGCGCCGACCAGCGGAAAGAAGTCGGCGCAATCGCTTAGGTCGCGCGGCGTGGGATCGGTGACCCGAGGTGTCGGGAGCCGCGTCAGAAACTGGACGGCGACAATCAATCCGCGCGGAATCATGGCTGGCTGATCTCGACAAGCTCGCCCCACATTTTCGCATCGGCGGCGAATTCGAGATTTAGCCGAATGCGCGTGCCAAATCCAATACGCAATGCCCAGAGGCCGTCGAGCGGCAGCCCGCAGACCTGATGCAGCGCCAGGCGCATTGGTCCTGCATGGGTCACGACGAGTACAGGCCCCCGGCTTGACGGATCAGCAAGGCGCGCCAAAGCGCGAGCAATTCGTGTCTCAAAGCTTGCCCATGGTCGACCGCCCGGAGGCGGATTAGCCCGGGGATCGCGATAGAACGCGGCGAGCGCCGCATGTGTCGCTGGCTCGGCCTCGAGTTCAGATTTGCGCCGGCCATCCCACAGGCCGAAATCCAACTCGGCCCAATCATCATCGACCCTCAGAACCAGATTCCGCGCCTTCGCAAGCGCCTCCGCCGCGTCGCGCGCGCGCAGTAGAGGCGAACTCACGATACTTGACCAGCTGCGATGTTCCGTTTGTGAGCTGAACTGCGCCCAGCCTTCCGCCGAAAGAGGGTGATCGGCTTTACCGTCAAGATGTCCTTCACGATCGGTCGCGCCGTGACGAAGAAGATCGATCAACATCAGGCGATGCGCCCTGATACCGTTGCTTCATCGAAGGTTGCCATGCCGCCGTGCAGGGCACAGGCGAGACGCAAAATCGGTAATGCCAGCGCCGCCCCCGATCCCTCCCCGAGCCGCAGCCCAAGATCCAGGATCGGTCGAGCACCCAGTTCGTCGAGCACCAGTTGATGGCCGCGCTCGGCGGATCGATGCGAGAACAACATCCATGGACGACACGACGGATTGATGCGGACGGCCGCGAGCGCCGCAACGGACACGATGAAGCCGTCGATCAGCACCGGAACACCATTCTGTGCGGACGCGATGATAGCCCCCGTCAATGCGATAATCTCCAGCCCACCGACCGCCGCAAGGATGTCCTCGACTTTGCTGCCGGGCCCTTCAATGTCGTGGAACGCGAGAGCTTGCCTGATTACGCGCGTCTTGCGCTCGCGACCGGCGTCATCGAGGCCGGTTCCGTTACCGACCACGATTTCGGCACGTCGGCCGGTGAGCGCGCAGGCCATCGCTGCAGCGGACGTCGTGTTTCCGATCCCCATTTCCCCGAGAATGACCAGATCGGCTCCCGCCGCGATCACCTGACCAAGTGCTCGCCGCCCGCATCTGAGCGCCTGAACCACCTCGGCCGCCGTCAACGCGGGCTCCTCACTGAAGTCGCGCGTGCCGCATCGCGGCTTGTCGGTCACCACACCTGGGACCGGATGGTCCGATAGGGTGCCAGCATCCACTACCAGCAGCGGCACGCCAAGCTCACGGGCAAGTACGGATATCGCCGCGCCGCCGTTTGCGAAATTGTGCAGCATCTGAACGGTGACATCTGACGGGTAGGCTGATACGCCTTTCGCCGCAACACCGTGGTCGCCGGCGAAGACAATGATCGGAGCCCGGATTGCGCTGGGTCGGTCGGTTCGTTGCAGCGCCGCGAGATCGATAGCCAACCGCTCGAGATCACCGAGCGAGCCCGCCGGCTTTGTCAGGCTAGCCTGCCTTTGCAGGGCAAGCCTTGCATGCGCTTCCGACGGCACTGGACAACTAGCACCGATCCAATCCGCCACCACCCAAACCCCTCTTTGACCGGTTCACCACCGGGATGAATGCCAGACATATCATCCTTGGCCAAGTGCTACCACAATGAGCCCTCCGCGCGCTCGGGCCAGGCTCGATCATATTCCTCACTCTTGCCAATCCTTCGCCGAGAGGGCGCGGCGCGCATCGAGCAGGTGGTCGATCAGATCAGCGGCTTCATTACCGTGAAGACAGTGCGATAATCGTGGCGATGCTGCGCCAGCACCTCTCCGAAATCGGACTGGAAACTCTCGCAATCGACAGAATTGCCCTGTTTCGACAGAGCGACGCGGATTCGCGATTTGGCATCATCGGCGAGTGGCAGCTGCGTTCGCAAATACCGACCGGAACGCAAGCGCGGGAACGCTCTCATCTCATGACGCTCACGGAAGCCGAAAAAGAGTAAGGGCCGGTAGCAGACCGGCCCTTACCCGCTTGATCTAGTTCATACTTGCTTCGGCCAATTATCGGGAATCCCGGTCTCCGTCCCGGTCATGATCCCTGTCGAAATCGAACATGTCGAACAGATCACCGATCGCCGGCATGTTGACGGGAACGTAAGCGTTGTCGTCGTCCATCCGCGGATTGGGCAGGTTGTCGCGGCTGCGCGCAGTGAGCTTGCCGAGATGCCAGTTGCGTTCCACGAATTTCACGAACGAAGAGTGCTCGTTATAGACGTGGCTGATGTGACCGCCACGCGAGAACGGCGAGACAGCGATCATGGGGATGCGCGGCCCGGTGCCGAAGAAGTCGACAGGCTGGATGAAGCCGGAGTCGTAATATCCGCCACCCTCGTCGACCGTGACGAAGATCGCCGTGCTTTCCCATTGCTCCTTGTTGCTTTGGGCGAGCTCGATGATGTTCTTGGTGAAGGCCTCGAACAGATCGAACTTGGACGATGCCGGGTGGCCGTCCAGGAGACCGTCCGGTTTGACGTAGGACACCGCCGGCAAGGTGCCATTCTTGAGATCGGTGAACAGGTCGGTGACGTCACGCATGTGGTCGGCGCGCATCGCCGGATAGTTCAACTGATACTCAAACGGGTTGCAGATGTTGCAGTAGCTTCCGTTGAATGGATTGGTAGTCACCCCGGAAGCATTGTAGCCGCCGCCATAATATTTCCACGGAATGTTCTTCGCGCTCAGGAGATCGCCGATACTGGTCATGGTGACGGTCGGAACGGAGCCGGCCCCGGTGGGCGTGCCTTGCGGCGTCCAGGCCGGGTTGATGTTCACCGCGGGGTAATAGTGGCCCGCGTCGCACTTTGTCTGCACGGTGTAAGGCAACTTGGCGAGATAATCCAGGATCGGCTTGACCCCCGGCGCCGTCGGATCGGAGCAATTGAACCACTGCTTGCGCGAGGTGTACAGGTTCAGCGTGTTGGGCTGCGGATCGGGATTGTAGATGCTGCTGGCCGGCGGCGTCACCGCGTTGCCCTGGCCGTCACCGAAAAATATCTGATCGGCAAAGCCAAGCGGCATGCTGTCGGGCCACGTTCCACCCATGACAGGCTGATGATAATTGTCGCTCATGGTGTAATTGTCGGCGAGAAATTTCAGGAACGGCACATCGCCTTTCTGCATGTTGAAGAAGGCCATGGTCTGGCCGGTATCGTGCGGCGTGGCGCCGAGCGGGGTCGAGTAGGTCGTGGTGATCGCCGACTGCAGGTCGTGCAAGCAGCCGGTCGGGTTGCGCCGCGTGGCATGTTCCTTGTCGATCGCGCAATCCATCTGCTGGTACATCTGGAAGAACTGATGGATGGTGTCGGCGGTATAGGCATCATAGGGCATGGTCGCCCCGGTCATCTGGAATGGCCCGGGGGGCAGCGTGTTGACGTTGGTGATGCGGGTATCCGGACCCAAGGTGGCAGCAAGACCCGTGCCCCCGGTCCCGAACAGGAACTGGTCGGCGGCGGCCAGGCCGGGGTCGCCGCCCGGCACGCCGAGGACAGCAGCAAACGGCGCATTGGTCGGCACGCCGCCGATGTCGGGTGCGGGGAGCGTTGTGTATAGGGTTTTGTTGGCTGATCCAGCGCTGACGAAGAACTTTCCGCCATTCGGCGCGGACGTGATCTGGAACTGATGCGCCTTGGCGAAATTTTCGTCAGGCGACCCGTCGGCTTTGATGATGTCTTCGGACAACAGGTTCAACACCCGTTCGCTGCGTGACTTCGGCACGTAGGTGGCGAACAGGTGGTCAAAGCTGCGATTTTCGCCGACGATAACAATGACATGCTTGATCGGCGATGCGGTCTTGATCTGTTCAATCGGATTTTTGGCGTCATCCCGATCGCGCCCGTCCTCCGCGCGAACACTTTGCGAAAGTGCAAGGGCTGTTACGGACGCACCGAGCAGCAATCGGCTAAGACTCCGCGCAAGCGAAGCTTTCAACATAGCTCTCTCCTGTTGGATTTGGATATTGTGGGGTGGTGGCAACAGGAGCGTTCTATTCCGCGACGATGACATCCATTGTCTATTTGGATGAAGAAACGAAAGCATTCACGCGACAAGACCCGGGGACGGATCCATGAGCTCCGCGGTTTCGGCTGTTGATTGGTGTGATTGGCGCCCAGCGCGCAACAATGATGCGCTCGATTTATTCCGATAGCGTCCGGTTTTTTCTTCGCGAGAGTAGCTACGATCCGCCAATCGCTCGCGGCCGATTGCGATCGATGTCAACAATGACGATTTAACAAGAAGTCATATTCCCTTCATCGCGCTGTGACACGGCTCTGGAAGGGTCGGCGCGGCGCTTTCCGTACCCATCACAGCACCGCGCCTCGCCCATCACATTTTTCCAATATGCAACAGGAGGCATATGTTCATGCGTTTGCCCAGAACCCTCGGTCTGGTATCCGCCCTCGCCCTCATGGCAGCGGGTGCCGGCGCCGTTGCCGACGATCACGACGGCGACCGCGACGATTTCCGCCGCGTGCAGACCGCGACGCCAATCAAGCATCTGGTCGTGATCTTTCAGGAAAACGTTTCATTCGATCATTACTTCGCAACCTACCCGAAGGCCCAGAATCTCGCCGGCGAAACTCCGTTCGTGGCCAAAAAGGATACGCCGACGATCAACAACCTCATCAACCCGCTCGACGTGAACCACAATTTCGGACCGCTTGCGGGCGTCGATCTGATCAACAACAACCCGAACGCCAACCCAAACAACCCAGTCGCGCCCGTTCCGGCGGCGACCAAGGGCGTTCCGAACAAGAACGGCGCCGGCGCATCTAACCCATTCCGGCTGTCACCGTCGCAGGCGCTGACCAACGACCAGGGCCACAACGAAAGCCCCGAAGAAAGCGCCTACGACAACGGCAAGATGGACGGCTTCCCGGTTTTCGTCGGCACTTCAGGCCCGCCGCCGGCCGGTCTTGCGAACCCCAAGGGGTTGGTGATGGGCTATTTCGACGGCAATACCACCACTGCCATCTGGAACTACGCCCAGCATTTCGCGCTCAACGACAATAACTATACCACGCAGTTCGGCCCCTCGACGCCGGGCGCGATCAACCTGATCTCCGGCCAGACCAACGGTGTCTCGGCGACCCTGAATGTGTTCGATAGCTCGACCCCGCCCAAATTGCTTCATGGCACCCACGAGGCGTGGGGCGATGCAGCCCACACCTCGAGCAACATCACCGAAATCGGCGACGGCGATCCGCTGATGGACGTATGCTCCAATCCGACCCTCGACCAGGTGACGATGGCCGGCAAGAACATTGGCGATCTCCTCAACGCCAGGGGCATCACCTGGGGTTCGTTCATGGGTGGCTTTGATCTCAATGTGGTCAACGCCAACGGCACCACCGGTTGCGCGCGCGAGACCAACCCGACGGCACCGGGAACGCCGGCCTTTACCTCGGTTGACTACATCCCGCACCACGCCTGGTTCCAATACTATGCGTCGACGCACAATCCGACTCACGCCCGTCCAAGTTCGGTCGCGGCGATCGGTCACAGCCTGATCCCGCACACGAACACGCCGGAGCCGGCCAACCACAATTACGATACCCATGACTTCTTCGACGCACTGAAAGCCCACAACCTGCCGGCGGTGAGCTTCCTGAAGGCACCGGCGTTCCAGGACGGGCACGCGGGCTACTCCGATCCGCTCGACGAGCAGCATTTCCTGGTGCAGGTCATCAACACCCTGCAGAAAAGCCCTGAATGGTCGGACACTGCCGTCATCATTCTCTATGACGACTCTGATGGCTGGTACGATCACCAGATGCCGCCAGTCGTGAACGCGTCGACCAACCCCGACGTCGATACCCTCAACGGGGTCGGGGTCTGCAACACGAGCAATGGCTTCCAGCAGGGCAAGCCGGTGCCGGCACCGACACTCAACGGCGGTTTCGGGCAGCCGGAATGGGGTCGCTGCGGCTACGGCACCCGCATGCCGCTGTTGGTGGTCTCGCCATTCGCCAAGCGCAACCATGTCGACCACACCCTCACCGACCAGACCTCGGTGCTGCGTTTCGTCGAGGACAACTGGCTGCACGGTGAGCGCATCCAGCCGGGTGGCTCGTTCGACACCATTGCCGGCACCCTCGACCACATGTTCGATTTCGACGATCGCCGTGAGGAGAATCCGCGCAAGGTCATTCTCGACGAGACGACCGGCGCCGTGGTCTTTGCCACGGGCGGCGATGACGACGACCGTCACGATCACGATCGGCACTGAGCGACGCGACGTCGGCAGTACAAGGCGATACAGTGCCCCTGGGGTTTTCGCCCCAGGGGCATTTTTCTATTCGGGCGTCCTGCTCTGGGCGCCCGGGCAGCAATAACCGTTTACGAATCAACGCGACCCAAGAATGCGACCCAGGACTGGCGCTGCCATGCAGCCTCGGTGCGTGAGATCGCGCCGCGACGACCGACGTTCCCGAGCATCCCAGCGCGCGAACAATTCGTGCGCAATGTTCAAGCGTCATGTTCGTGTCAACCGTTCGCAACAACCGACAAGTTACATGGCCCGATGTCGGCGAAGCACGTCCTGATCGATTCACTCATTTCAATGACGCCGACGTCAGGAGGTACGGCATGAAACTATTGAAAGCTGCTTTCAGCGCGTCGGCACTTGGCATCGCATTGCTTGGCGCCGCAACACAGTCCGCGTCCGCGGGGTGCCAGTTGAATTCCCTCGGCGGTCAGGTCAAGCGGGTCGTCTACATTGTATTCGATAACGTTCACCTGCGGCGCGACAATCCAAACGTTCCATCTGACCTCGAGCAGATGCCGAACCTCTTGAATTTCCTGCAAGGAAAAGGCGTCATCAGCGGCAATCACTACACGCCGCTGATCTCCCACACCGCCGACGATATTCTCACGGGGTTGACGGGGGTCTACGGCGATCGTCACGGCAGCCCGGTCTCGAACAGCTTCGGGATTTTCAAACAGGACAATTCCGCGACCGTTTTCCAGACTTCCTTCGTTTACTGGACGACCACCACGGCGCAGAGCCATCCTGAAGCCGGCGAAAACCTGCCCGTCCTTGTGAACGAGAATGGAAAGAACGCGCCGGCGCCGTGGGTCGCCTATACCCGCGCTGGCTGCGACGTGGGCGCCTTCTCCTTGAATGGTCTTGCAATCGAAAACAAGACGGACATCGCAAACATCTTTGGCTCGTCCGTCGCCAGCACGGCCGCGACCCAGGATTACGAAGGCATAGCGGTTCACTGCGCGAAGGGTAGCTCCCTGTGCAGCAACTCCTTCGCGAAGCCCGATCTTCTCCCGGACGAGCCCGGCGGTTATAGCGGTTTCTCCGCGCTTTATGGCAACATCAACGTTCAGCCGGTGATCTCGCCGAGTGGTCCGGTGACGGATCTCGATGGCATCGTGATCACCGATCCTTTCTCGAATAAGCCGGGCTTCCCCACCGACTTCGATCCTTCGGCCACGGCCGGGCTAGGCTATGCCGCAAAAATGCTCGAAGCCGGCATTCCAGTCGTCTACACTTATGTTGCCGATGCGCATGATCCGCACCATCTGGACGTTCCGAATGCGGGTGCCGGCAACCCGAACGGCGGCCATGCCTATGGTCCGGGCGAGGCGGGCTATGTCGCGGCGCTCAAGGCTTACGACCAGGCCTTTGGCAACTTCTTCAGCCGTCTCAAAGCGAAAGGCATCGACGAGACCAATACGCTGTTTGTCGTCGTGCCGGACGAGAACGACCATTTTGTCGGCGGCAAGCCGAGCCCGACCAACTGCGACGGCGTTACGACACCTTGTACTTACACGAATGTCGGCGAGATCGAGGTGTCGCTCGACAAGGTTCTGCTCTCGGAACGGATGAACAGCACGCCGTTCTCGGTGCATAGCGACGACGCCCCGAACATGTACATCAACAACAATCCGGGACCCACCGACACGCTCACCCGGACCATGGAGCATGACCTCGACGCGCTGACGGCTACCAACCCGATCACCAACAAGACCGACAAGCTGTCGAAGCTGCTGGCTGACCGGGCCGAAATGAAACTCCTGCACATGGTTACCGCGAGCCCGGCGCGCACGCCGACGCTCACCATGTTCGGCGACGACAACTATTTCTTCGAGACGGGTAACAACACCGGCTGCACGACCAAGACCGACCCCGTGTGCGAAGCTCCCGGCTTTGCCTGGAACCACGGCGACTTCCAGAAGCAGATCACCCAGACCTGGGTCGCCATGGTCGGCCCCGGCGTCAAGCCGCTCGGCCGCCACGACGGCGTGTTCACCGACCATGCCGACGTACGGCCGACGCTCATGGCGCTGCTCGGCCTGACAGACGACTATCTCCACGAAGGCCGCGTCGTGGCCGAGTTCATGCAGGATAACGCGCTGCCGCCGGGCATCCGCAAGAGCCGCGAAAACTTCGTCGAGCTGGCTCAGGTGTTCAAGCAGCTCAACGCGCCAAAAGGTGAGCTCGGTCGCGCCAGTCTTGTCTGGTCCAATCGCTCGGTCACCAGCACCGACAAGGTCTATGCCCGCTATCTCAAGCAAATCGGGGAGATCACCGAGCAGCGAGACGAACTCGCAAGCCAGATCAAGACGGTATTGAACAACGCCGAGTTCCACAACCAGCCGGTCGGCGAAGGTTCGGAAGACGGGCTCGGTCACCGCGCCCGCCGTCTGATCGATGAGGTCAGCAACCTGGCAGAACGCGATCGCGATCTTCAGGACTGACCTCTGAAGAGCGGTCCGCTCGGCTGTTCCTGGCCAAGCTCGACAAGCGATGCCCGCCGGTCCCGACCGGCGGGCTTTTTTTGTGTGAATAGCGGCTTTCTCTGTGCCTATGTCGCACACGCTCGATCAACGCGCACAGTATTGTCGTGGTCCTCCCCAGTACGGCTGATAGGTGCAGTCGGAAGCCCGGAATGAGTGATAATATTGCTGGCAGACCGGAACATTGCACTGGGCACTCTGTGTCTCGGCAGGAGATGTTTCGGCAGGAGACGCCTCGGCTCGAGGCAAAGCGCTGTCTTGATCGGGGAGTCCAGAAGGCTCTCTCGACTGTCCTACCGTGGTCGACGACGCGCGCGGCGTTGTGCCGATAACCCCGGCCATGTCAGGTGCACTCGCCCGCTCCATAAACTCCTTCCAAATCTTCGCCGGGAGCGAACCGCCGACGATACCCTGCATCGGACTGTGATCGTCATTGCCGACCCAGACGCCGACGACGAGGGAGTTGTCGAACCCGATGAACCAGGCATCCCTGTAGTCCTGGCTCGTTCCGGTCTTGCCGGCCGCAAACCCCTGTAGCGCAGCGGCACGGCCGGTGCCGTGCTCAACCACGCCCTGCAGCAATCGGACGAGCTCGGCCTGATACTGCCCAAGACTATGCTGCTGCTCGTCGGGACGGTTGACCGGTAAATAGTCCCGGTCATTCGGCATCTGGACGCCGGAAATGCCCCACGGATTGACGGGCGCCTTGCCGGCGCTAACGGCGGCGTAAGCCGATGTCAGATCAAGCAGAGTTACCTCGGAGGTGCCGAGCGCGAGGCTTGGATTGTTTTCGAGCCGCGCCCGCAGGCCGAGGTCATGAGCAGCAGCAATTACCTGGCCGATGCCGACCTCCTGTGACAGCCGAACGGCAGCATTGTTAAGCGAATTGGCGAACGCTTCGGCGAGGGTGACTTCGCCGCGGTAATGGTGCCGGTAATTCCCCGGCTGCCAGCCGCGGATATCGATCGGCGCGTCGAGAATTTCATCGTCGGGGGTGAAGCCCTGGCGCAGGGCTGCATAATAGTCGAACAGCTTGAAGGCCGAGCCCGGCTGCCTCTCGGCCTGGACCGCGCGATTGTACTGGCTGTTATCGTAGCTTCGCCCCCCGACCATTGCGACTACTGCGCCATCGGGCCGCATCGCAACGAGTGCCGCTTGTCCGGCGTGTTTCTCGCTTCCGTATTTGGCCAGCGTCGACTTCACGATGTTTGACGCCAATTCTTGCAGACGCAGATCGAGCGTCGTGCGCATGCGAACAGTGCCGCCAAGCATCGGCGTGACCGTCGCCGCCTTGTTGTAGACCCAATCGACAAACCAGCCGGCCGATGGGGGCGAGATTTCTGTCCGATTTGGTGTCGCCGGATGTAGCTTTGCCATCAACGCGGCCTGTTCGGTCAACTTCCCGTTCGTCACCATCGCATCAAGCACGATCGCGGCTCGCCTGCGGGCGGCTTCGAGATCATGAAATGGGTCGTCATGGCCCGGCGCGCTGATCATTCCGGCAAGCATCGCGGCTTCCGGCACGCTCAAATCGTTGACTTTCTTGCCGAAGTACACCTTTGCAGCCGCCGGAAAGCCGGTCGCTCCCGAACCAAGGTAGACGTTGTTCAAGTAGCTCGTCAGAATTTGGTCCTTTGTCAGATGATGCTCGATCCAGATCGAGATCGCCGCCTCCCGGAGTTTGCGCTTGTAGGTGCGTTCCGGACCAAGAAAGAGAATCTTGACGAGCTGCTGAGTGATCGTGCTGCCGCCGGCAACGACTTTTCCGGCTTCGATATTTTGCCCGAACGCGCGTAGCATGGACACGAAATCGACGGCACCATGCTGGTAGAAGTGCCGGTCCTCGATGCTCAGCACGGCATCGACAAGGTTGGCCGGCATGTCTTTCGCATCAACAGGCGGCAATCTCAGGTTCCCCTTTTGCAGGAGATCGCGCCCATCAGCGGATTTGAGCGCAATGACGCGGCGCGAAGTCACCTCGGCGGCCGAGGGAAAATGCACGTTGTGCAGCAACCCTGCCAGCGTGCCGGCCAAAATGAAAATTGCACCAACAATGGCTGCGATCACGTAACGGATCCGTGAGCCCGAGGAAGCATGCACGGCAGGGCCGCCACGGTCAGGCGCGTCAACCGGAGGCCCATTCATGGAAAAGTGCCCCACAACGGCAGCCGCATCGGCAGTGGTCGCTCGAGATGCATCGCGAAGTGCAGCCTTTAATCGCGGACCAGGAATCCGAAATCGCTTACGTCAGCGTTTGAAGATACCTGCCGATCATGCTGCAGAATCTTCTCGCGGGAACGCAAACGCCAGCACGTGGAGAGAGTTCCGGGCGCAACACGGGCGAGCGTGGGATTTTCGACGCCAAGCCGGATCAATTGACTCCGTTGTTCCGAGTTCCAGGCAGACCGCAAGCCTCCAAGAAGCTACGTCAGCGAATCCGGCACTGAAATTCACCGGGAACGGGTTTACCCGAACGCCAACGCAGCAATTTGACTGTGGCGTTGGCGTGCCGGCCGACGAAATTGGCGCAGGAGGGTTACGACCGGCTACGGGGCCGCAGCCCGGACTATTGGAGCTTGATGTCCGCTGCCTTGATCACCTTGCCCCACCGCTCAACCTCTTCCTGCATGTACCTTGCGGCCTTCGCTGTCGAACCGCCAAAGGTCTCAGCCGACAATTTCCTGAGACGGTCCTGCATTTCCGGTTGGCGCAGCGCTTCATTGACATCGGCATTGATCTTTTCGGTGATGCTTTTTGGCGTGCCCGGCGGCGCGACGATCGCATACCAGGCCACCGCCTCGAAGCCCGGCAGCGTTTCCGCGATCGTCGGCACATCTGGAAGCGACGGCAGGCGCTGGCTCGACGCCACCGCGAGCAGCTTGAGGTTACCGCCTTCGACCAGGGGCAAGGAGACACCGAGATTATCGAACATCAGGTCGACGTCGCCGGCGAGCAGGCCCTGAAGCGCGGGCGCCGACCCGCGATACGGAATCGAACGCATCTTCACCTTCGCCATCACCTGGAAAAGTTCGGCGGTCAAGTGGGAGGTCGTGCCGATGCCCTGGGTGGCGGCGGTTACTTTGTCAGGATTCTGCTGCAGGTACTGGATGAGCTCGGCGACGCTCGATGCTTTGAGGTTCTTTGGATTGACGATCAGTGCGTTCGGCACGTGGGCCATGACGATCACGGGCTCGAATTTGGCCGGATCGAAACCAAGGTTGGGATAAAGATTCTGGTTGATCACCAGCGGCGGTGGCGGCGAGGAAAGCAGTGTGTAGCCGTCGGGAGCTGCATGATCGACGAATTCGGCGCCGATGTTTCCGGCCGCTCCGGTGCGGTTCTCGATGACGACCGGCTGGGCCCATTTGCGCGACAGCCAGTCGCCGACAAGTCGCGGGACGGCATCGGCGGTGCCGCCGGCGGCAAAGGGCACGATGATTTTGACCGGGCGAACCGGATAGTCTCCAGCGCGCGCCGAAGCGACCGCCAACGCGGACACACTCAATAAAGGCGCAAATAGCAGCGCAAATAACAGCGTCCGTGCGGCTGCGCATCGGCCAACTGAAGCCACCCGCTGAGTACACGCGTTCGGCACCGGATTCCTTCCCATTTTCCTCACGGTCCGACCGTGCTTGATGGCAAAGTGCCTTGGTCTGTGTGAGAGTACAACCACGCGACCGAGCTTTTTCAGTGGCTCAAGGTTTTAGGAATTGAATAGTGCAGTCCCGGCTTGATATCGTGATCGTGGGAGGCGGAATTGGCGGCTTGTTTGCGGCCAATGCGCTGGCGGCGCAGGGTTTCGCCGTCGCGGTTTATGAGCAGGCGCCCGCGATCGGCGAGATCGGGGCCGGCGTGTTCCTGACCCCCAACAGCGTGCGGCATTTGCGGAGGATCGGACTGCAGCCGGCGGTGGAAAAATGGGGTGCGCGCGTCGGTCCGGGTTCCCAGTACTACCGCCAC
>VAZG01000372.1 GCA_005885285.1 Alphaproteobacteria bacterium
CGCTACAGCGGACCCACGGCATTTCCGGGCTCGGCGCAATCATTGCAGGTGGCCAACGCCAACGTGGTGCGCTCTTCGGTCGGTGTCGGCCTGACCTGGGCGTCCCCGTTCGGCGCGCTGACGGTCAATTACGCTGTGCCGCTGACGAAAGCGTCCTACGACGTGGTGCAACCGCTGAACTTCAGCGCCGGTCCATTCTAACGATTTCGGCTAAGGCGCTGTGGTTGCTGCGATATCGCTCGCAGCGATTGCCGCCTACGCCAATTGGGAAGAGTGGGCCAACGTTGCCGTGGGGCTTTGGCTGATCATTTCTCCGTGGGCACTTGGGTTCGTCCACACGCGCGCCATGCACTACAGCATCGGCATCGGCGCGGTGGTGATTTTTTTCGCCTTGCTGGAGCTGTGGCTGCAGTATGATGCGGCACAATCCGGCGAAACGCATCAGGATTCCACGGCGACCTCGCATCGGCACTGAGGCCAAGCTGGCGCGCACGCCATAAATCGCATGCGCGCACCGTGCATCGTTTCGATGGCGCATCTTGCGCAGTGCGCCGGCGCTCTACCGCCGCTCCGTCGCAAAGCCGTAGATCAGCGCCAGGCGATCGAGACATTCACCGAACCGCCGTGCGAAATAATCGCGCCAGCGTTGGGTCCGCAAGTTGCGACGCTGGCTGACCTGCTCCATCGTCAAGCCCATGACCAGCACCTCGTGCACCAACGCCGCTCCGTCGGCGCCGAGCTCGCGTTCGACCCGACCCAGCCGCAACACCGCCTTGCGCTGGCCTTCAGTGATCGGCTCCCGCTTCTGCACACCATCGACATATTCGCGCGTGGGATCGACGGCTTGCGGGCCGCGCTCGGCCTTTTCCCAATCGTTCTGGAACGCACGACCGCCCTGGTATTGCGCCTCGTCGATCTGGCGATGTGAATGCAGCCGGCCCAATGGATCGTTGCGGATCGAGCGCAAGGCGACGATCTTCTCGCCCGGCTCCAGCGCCAGCGGATCGTCGACCTCGACCGCCGCTACTTCGGCATTGAGCGGCAGATCACGAGAGCGCCGGTCATGCACCTTGGCCAACCTGTAGGATTTGTTGCGTTTGGCGCGCGCCATCTCAATGCTCCCAAGCCATCACTTTAAGTTCCGCGGCTAAGCCGCCTCGACCAACCGCAGCATCACCGGACCGGCTGAGCGTTCCGACGCGGTGCCCGGGCCGCGCGTCAGATGAAAATGCGCCGTGCAATAGCTCGAGCCTTCGCGCGTGGGATGGCCGCAGAAAGCAATGGCCTCGCCCTCCCTGTCGCCGCCATAGGGATAGCGGCAATCGCCTCGCTCGAGATCGACAAGCGAGAGCAAGCGCGGTTTGATGCCGACGCAACGGAGTTTGACCGGCTCGACGCATGCCAACACCGGCATGGGCTGCACCGGCTCGGCATCGCGAAGCCTGCGCGATCTAGGAGGCGGTGGCGTGCTCGTCTTCTGCGGCACCCTATGTGGCTCTTTGGGCTGGTCTGGACCGGCAAGCCCCATGCGCCTGCCGCGGCCGATCGCGGCATTGCGGCTATAGTCGGTTCCAAATTTCGCGTTGAGCGCGTTGGCAATCTCCGAATAGGACATGCCCTTGGCGTGATATTCGCGCAGCGCCTCGCAATGCGCCGGCGTCCAGTTGGTCGCTTGCATGATTTTCGCCTTTTGCAGGGCGGATTTCAGACTGATTGCTGATTCCGCCCAGGCGAAGTAATTTCGGATATTCCGAAATCAAAGTCAAGCTTGATTTCTGATAATCGGAATTGCTATGATTTCGGAAAGTCGAAAGAGATAGCGGCCATGCTGGATGTCGCCATGATCGAGCGGGGACTGGGGAAGCCGGGCAAGACCAAGGGCGGTCTGGCGCAGGCGATGGGCGTGCGCCCGGGCGCGGTTTCGGAGATTCTGTCCGGGCTGCGCCTGATCAAGGCCTCGGAAATCACGCCCATTATCGAATATCTGGAGTTGAACTCGGTGCCGATCATGGGCCGGGTCGGCGCCGGCGCCTCGATCGAGCCTGAGCACGAGCAGGTGCCGCCGGAGGGCCTCGGCGAGGTTGAAATGCCCTTCCCTATTTCGGAGGAAACCATTGCCTTTGAGGTGGCCGGCGATTCCATGCTGCCAAAGTACGAAAACGGCGACGTTATCGTGGTCTACCGCGAGCAACGCCATCCGTTGGCGAGCTTCTACGGCGAAGAGGCCGCGGTGCGCCTGAAGACCGGCGAGCGCTACCTCAAAACCATCGAGCGCGGCAAATCCGCAAGCCTCGTCAACCTGACCAGCTTCAACGCCAAGCCAATCAGTGGCGTAAAGCTGGAATGGATCGGGGAAATCTGCGTCACGCTGCCACGCGGCCAAATCGAGCGTTTGCGGAGCAAGGCCGCAGGCCGCGCGCGCAAGGCGGCAAAGGCGCATGGCGGGCGGGCTCCCGACAAATGAGGGTCACGCCGGCGCAGGCAGGTTCCCGCTGATTCTGGCAGCGCAGGTCATCGGGAGGGGCGGAACGAACATGCCACTTCTGATTTTCGGAATTGTATCTTGACTTATTTCTGATTTTCAGAAATACTATCCCCTTCGGAAGCCTGAAGGTGGCCATTTGCAATATTTCGTCGTGATGATGGACTATGGACGGCGCGGCCGCGAGGCGGTGGTCGATCCCGAGATCACAAGGCGCGAAGTGATTTCGCGCGTGGTATCCGGCGAATACAAGAATATCAGCTTCATCCATGAGATCGCCGATAGCTCGGTGGAGGATATCACCGCCGACATTCTCAGTGAAGCCGCCCTCCCCGAGATCGCGACCATTAAAGCAGACCTGCCAGCCGCCGATCTCGATCACGCCCGGGATTTGCGAAAGCACGAGACGGTATAGCGAGTTCTTGCCAGGCACGGACTCCGACGAGACACACAGATTTCGAAAGGCTGCGGGTGCTCCACAAGCCCGGCGATGTCTGTTGCGATGCAACCGGCGCGTCCCCGATAGCGTTCGTATGTAAGCGCTGGAACTTTGGCACGGCGCTACGGTTATCTCGAGTCAAATCCGTTTGCTCTCATTGGGGACTCGTGGGGGACGCCCGAGGGTGCCATGTCGAACGTCTCGAACGTCAAAGTTTTCGCAGCCGCCAAAAAAATCGCCGTTGTTGCCGTGATCGCCGTTCTCGGAGGTGCCGCCTACGCCGCGCCGCCCGGAAGAGGTGGTGGAGGCGGAGGGGGCGGAGTTCACATCGGTGGCGGTGGCGGTGGCGGTGCACCGCATTTCGGTGGCGGTGGCGCACCGCATTTCGGCGGCGGTGGTGGCGCACCGCACTTCGGGGGCGGGGGCGGAGGCGCACCGCATTTGGGGGGCGGAGGCGGAATGCGCTTCGGCGGCGCGCCTCATGTCGGTGGCGGGCCGGCTATAGGGGCCATGCGCGGCGGCGGGCCGCATTTCAGCGGAGCGCCGCGTGTCGGCGCGGCACCTCGCTTCGCTGGCAGGCCGGCGACCTCACACTTTGCGGCGCGTCCCGCTTTCCGCGGTCAGCGTTCAGTCGCGGTGCGGGGCGGTTCCGCCTTCCGCGGCCAGCGGTCGTTTGCGGCTGGTAGCGGCGTGGGCCGGGCCGCCAGCCGCGCTGCAGCACTGCGGGCCAATGCGCCGATCACCCGATCAGCCGCGATCACGCGATCAAACGCCGCGATCAGCCGAAATGCCCGGAACGTCAACGCAAGCATCGGCCCGAATCGGGCTACGACCACGAATCGGACGGCGTTCGTAAAGTCGAACGCAGTGCGGAATGTCTTGAACTCGCGATCGGCTAGCGCCGCGTTGCACAATCCTACCGCGCTTCGCAGCCCAAACGCCCGCGCGCAACTTCTTGCGAGCGCGGCCACGGCGGGGTGGCGTGAGGGCCACAGCGGCGGCGGATGGTGGCGGCACCGCCACGGCGGGTTCGGCTGGGTCGGACCGCTGTTCTGGCCGCTCGCCTACTATGACATCTATGACTATACCCTGTGGGGCTATGGCTATGATCCCCTATTCTGGGATTACGGCTACCAAGACATCTATGCCGGCGTATTTGCCCCTTACGGTTATGATGACCAGGTAGCTTATCTGCCTTCGGGTGGCGGCGGACATGGCGGATACGGAGCAGGATCTCAGGCCACTGTTGGACGAGCGCGGGCTGGCGCGGCTCCAGGGCCCAGCCAGTTAGCGCCATTGTGCGGTGACGACAGCCGGGAGATCGCAGGCCTTCCGATCGACCAGGTCCAGCAAATCATTCAGCCGAATGAGGCCCAGCGTGAAGCGCTGGACGAACTCGCTAACGCTTCAGCAAAGGCGGCGAAGGAGATCAAGGACGCGTGTCCAACCCAGGTATCGCTGACGGCGCCGGATCGCCTCGCAGCCATGCAGCAGCGGATCGAGGCGATGATATCGGCGGTCGACACGGTTCAACCAGCGCTGCAGAAGTTTTACGACCTGTTGAACGATGAACAGCGAGCCCGGCTCAACGCGCTTGCACGACAACAGCAGGAGGCGAACACCAGCAGCGGCTCGCTCCTGCAAAGCTGCCAGTCTGCACAGGCGAGTGTGCCGGACTGGCCGGCGGCGGAAATCGAGGGCAAGGTTCACCCGACCGAAGCGCAACGCGCGAGCCTTACGGCGCTACAGCAGGCCAGCGCAAACGCCGCGGAAATGCTCAAGGCGTCCTGTCCGACCAGCGAACCGATCACGCCGCCTGCGCGGATCGAGGCGATCGCCAATCGGCTCGAAACCATGCTGCAGGCAGTCAAAAACGTGCGCGCGGCGCTTGACGACTTCTATGGCAAATTGAGTGACGAGCAGAAGGCGCAGTTCGAGGCGATCGGGCCGGCCCGCGAGGCCTCATCTGGCCAGCCGGCCGCGTCCGACCAACAGCCTGCCCCGCGAACGCATATCCGGCGCCACCACCATGCAGCCATCCCCGGAATAGTCCGCCATCTCCTATCGATGGCCCGATGGTGAACCTAGTCGCAAGGCGGTGCGCGCGCCGCCTTGCGACCAACTGTAAAAACATCTGTCAGGCCCCGCTCCTATGCATGAAGTAGAAATCCGCACCCTCGCGAAAGTCTCCAAACGCCTCGTTCCATTCCTCATCGTCTGCTACTTCGTCGCATACCTCGACCGGGTCAATGTCAGCTTCGCCGCGCTGACGATGAACCAGGATCTGGGCCTATCGCAAACGGCGTTCGGCTTCGGCGCCGGTATCTTCTTCATCACCTACTTCATCTTCGAAGTGCCGTCCAACCTGCTGCTGGAGCGGTTCGGCGCCCGCAAATGGATCGCCCGCATCATGCTGAGCTGGGGAATTCTCTCCGGCCTGATGGCATTTATTCCGGACATCGCCCGCGCCACCGGCTTGGGCAACGAGAACAGCTTCTATCTGATCCGTGCCCTGCTCGGCGCGGCCGAAGCCGGCTTCTTCCCGGGCATCATCTTTTACCTGACGCTGTGGTTTCCGGCCGAATATCGCGCCCGCATCGTCGGCTATTTCATGGCCGCCATCCCGCTCTCCACCGTGATCGGAGGGCCGGTCTCAGGCGTGCTGCTGTATCTCCATGGCGGACTCGGACTCGCCGGTTGGCAATGGCTGTTCGTCATCGAGGCGGTGCCGGCGATCCTCTTGGCAGGCGTGGTATTTTTCTATCTGACCGACCGTCCGGCCGATGCGGCGTGGCTCGCGCCTGACGAGCGGAGCTGGCTCGCCCAACGACTGGCGCTCGAGCAGCGCCAACGTCTGGCGGTGCGCAGCTACACCGTCGCGGAGTCGCTGGTGAACCCGCGGGTACTCGGATTGAGCCTGGTATATTTCGGCGCCGTGGCGACGAATTACGGCCTGAGCTTCTTCCTGCCGCAGATCGTCAAGGCATTCGGCCTCAATACGTTTCTCACCACCGTGGTGTCCGCGACGCCCTACGTTGTCGGCGTGATCGGCATGGTATGGTGGGGCCGGCGCTCGGATCGCGTCGCCGAACGGCGGCTCCATACCGCGATCCCGCTGTTCCTCGCCGCTGCCGGCATCGCGGTCTCCACAGCGCTCGATGATCCCTCGTTAAAGATGATCGCACTTTGCGTGGCCGGCTTTGGCATCTTCGCCTGCCTGCCGGTGTTCTGGACCTTGCCCACGGCCTTCCTCTCCGGCGCCGCGGCTGCAGCCGGCATCGCCGTGATCAACTCGATCGGCAATCTCGCGGGCTTCGCCGGCCCGTTTGCAATGGGCTGGATCAGGGACCACACCGGCAGCTATACCGGCGGCCTGCTGCTGCTTGCCGGGCTCGGCATTATTGCGGTGGGCACCGTGCTGACGCTCGGCCACGACGATGCGCTGGAGCGCGCGCCGGCCGTGGCGGAGTGAGTTCGCGCGCTGCCAGCCTGAGCCGACAACGCGCTTGCAACGGAGCGCATCAGACCGTCAGAACCGTCGATCCCGTGGTCTTGCGCGCGGCAAGATCGGCGTGCGCCTTGGCGGCGTCCTTTAGCGGATAAGTCTGATGGACCTCGATCTTCACCGCGCCCGACTGGACCACCTCGAACAGCTCTTTCGCCATGGCGACGAGGTTTTCGCGCTTGGCGGCATAGGTATTGAGTGTCGGGCGGGTGACGTAGAGCGATCCCTTCTGCGCGAGCAGGCCAAGGTTGAGCGGCTCGACGTTGCCGGAAGACTGGCCAAACAGCGCTACGACGCCGAGCGGCGCCAGGCAGTCGAGCGACTTCAGGAAGGTGTCCTTGCCGACGGAATCATAGACCACCGGCACCTTCTTGCCTTCCGTGATCTCTTCAACGCGTTTGACGAAATCCTCGCGCGTATAGACGATCGTGTGGGCGCAGCCATGGGCCTTCGCGAGTTTTGCTTTCTCGTCGCTGCCGACGGTGCCGATGACGGTAGCGCCGAGATGCTTTGCCCATTGGCTCAGGATCGTGCCGACGCCGCCGGCGGCCGCATGCAGCAGGATGGTGTCGCCGGATTTGACGCGATAAGTCTGGCGGATCAGGTACTGCACTGTCAGGCCTTTCAGCATCATCGCCGCCGCCGTCTTGTCGTCGATGCCATCGGGCAGCTTGAGCAGGCGATCGGCGGGAATCAATCGCGCCTCGGCGTAAGCGCCGAGCGGCGCGGCACCGTATGCAACGCGATCGCCCGGCTTCAAATCAGTGACGCCGGATCCGACTTCTTCGACCACGCCCGCGGCCTCGCCGCCCAGGCCGCTTGGCAATTGCACCGGATAAAGTCCGGAGCGATTATAGATGTCGACGAAGTTCAATCCGACCGCGGTGTGGCGGATGCGCGCTTGCCCGGGACCGGGCTTGCCGACGCTTACTTCCTCCCAGACGAGGACATCGGGTCCGCCGGTGCTGTGAAAGCGGATGGCGTGCGTCATGGAACTACCTCCTCGGGTCAGGTGACAAAGGGCATAAAGGCTGCCCGCCGGCTGGAATGTCTACAATATGTGCCGAACTGGCGGCAAGGAACACCCTCCGGCGCGATATGGCTGCCCCGCATGAGTGCTCGCTACGACCGATGAACCGATTTGGGGACGAGACGTCGGGAACCATCATGCGGACAGTTGCGTTTTTTTCGATATCTAGTGGGAGCATCATATGCGCGATGGTCAGGATCAAAGCGGCCAGATGAACAGAAGAACGCTTGCCATCGTCGTTGCCGGCTTTGTTCTCCTGTTTGTCGTCCTCACATGGGGACCGTGGAGTACGCGCCACGTCGAGAGCAATCCCGGGCCCAGCGGAACGCCAGGGTCCACGGTTGTAGACAAAACCCCGCCACCGGCCGACAGCCCTTCGGGCAACACCACGGGTTCGGCACGCTGACACGCCGCATCGCAATAGCCATTAGGCATCGATCGCGTCCTTGATGCGCTTGCGGGTCAGCGGCAAGTTGCGCAACCTCTTTCCGGTGGCATCTGCGATTGCGTTGGCGATCGATGCCGCGGCCGGCCCCTGCCCGGTTTCGCCGCTGCCCAGGAACGGCTGTCCCGGCCGGTTGATAATTTGCACCTCGATGCTGTCGGGGACCGCATCGAAGCGCAGGATCGGGTAGGTCTGCCAGTCGATGCTGGTGATCCTGCTATCATCGAAGGTCACGCTTTCGTAGAGCGTCCAGCTCATCGACTGCACGATGGCGCCCTCGATCTGGTTGATCAGCCCATCCGGATTGACCACCTGCCCGCTATCGACCGCCGCGACGGCCCGCACCAGGCGCGGGCGCCCGGTCTCGCGATTCACCTCGATCTCGCTGGCAATGGCGCAATAGGCCGCGAGATTCTTGTAGCGCGCAAAGGCAAAACCAAAGCCGCGATCGCCCCGCGCCTTTTGGCCCTTCCGCCACCCGAAGCCGCGCGCGGCCTTCTGGATCACCTCGCGTCCGCGTTGGTCATCGAGATGTCTAAGCCTGAACTCGACCGGGTCCGCGCCAGCCGCAACCGCCAGCTCGTCCATGAAGCTCTCGATCGAAAACACATTGTGATAGGCGCCGAGCGCGCGCATCGCAGATATCCGAAGCGGCATCTCCGGAATGAAGTGATGCACCACATGGGCGTTGGGGAATGTGTAGATCGGGATCGCATTGC
>VAZG01000373.1 GCA_005885285.1 Alphaproteobacteria bacterium
AGGGCAAAAAGGTTGGCGGCGGCTACCTTGTGCGCGGCGCGCTGCCCTGGGTGTCGAACCTCGGCACCGGACATTTCTTCGGCACCATCTTCGAGCGTGAGGACGAACCCGGCAGCATCGTGATGTTCCTCGCCGATTGCTCCGATCCGGCCGTGACGCTGCAGCCGTGCAAGCCGTTCCTCGCGATGGACGGCACCGGCACCTATGGCGTGCAGTTCCGCGACCTCTTCGTGCCTGACGATCTGATCCTCGCCGAACATGCGGGGCCATTCGTCGAGAAAATCAGAGCCGGATTCATCCTGCTGCAAGCCGGCATGGCGCTCGGCCTGATCCGGGATTGCATTGCGATCATGGCCGAGGTCGATGGCTCGCTCGGCCACGTCAACCGCTATTTGCCGCAGCAACCGGCGCACTTCCGGGATCTGCTTTCCGATCTCGAAGCCGAGACCATGGCGGCGGCGCGCGACCCCTTCAATACGGAAGACAGCTATTGGCGTCGCGTGGTCGCGCTGCGCTTGCGGCTGGGCGAAGCCAGCGTCGCCGCCGCGCATGCGGCGATGCTTCATTGCGGCGCGCGCGGCTACCTGAAAAGTCATCGCGTCCAGCGTCGCCTGCGCGAGGCCTATTTCGTCGCCATCGTCACGCCCGCCACCAAGCAGCTCCGCAAGATGCTGCAAGACGCCTGAGTTTTCGGGGCTGACGCCAACAGGATTTCGGATCGACCCTAACTGCAACCAAAAAACAGGAGAGGCCTGCCATGACGGACGTTCTGATTTCTGCCGGCGAACTCGCCAATCTCTTAAAGAACGAGCCTTGTGTCGTCATCGACACGCGCAACCCCGACGCTTACGGCGCCGGACACCTCCCGAACGCGGTCAACGTGCACGAGATCTTCACCTTTCTCGCGACCTCGACGCCGGAGGGCATGGATGAGTTGAAGACGAAGTTCGCCGACGCGTTCGGAAGCGCCGGCCTGTCAGGCAGGGAAACCGCCGTCATCTACGAGCAGTCGATGAATTCCGGCTTCGGCCAATCCTGCCGCGGCTATTATTTGCTCACCATGCTCGGCTATCCCAAGATCAAGGTGCTGCATGGCGGATACGATGCCTGGGCGGCCGCAGGCCTTCCGGTCACCAAGGATGTGCCGAAGCCGGTCAAGGCTTCGTTCTCGGTTCTGCCGGAAGCTGCCGACATCCTGATCGACGCCAAGACGATGCTGGCTGCGCTCGACAAGCCCGGCATCGCGTTGCTCGACGTGCGCGACGTCGACGAGTGGATCGGCGAAAGTTCTTCGCCCTATGGCAAGGATTTCTGCCCGCGCAAGGGCCGGATCCCCGGCGCGGTCTGGCTCGAATGGTACCGCATGATGAAGCCGACGGCGGAGGGCCCGCGCTTTAAATCCAAGGACGAGATTCTGGCGGAATGCGCGAGCGTCGGCATCTCGCAAAATACCCCGGTCTATCTCTACTGCTTCAAGGGAGCGCGGGCGTCCAACACGTTCCTGGCGCTGAAGAATGCCGGCGTGAAGGACGTGCGGATGTATTTCGGATCCTGGAACGAATGGTCGCGCGATCCTTCGCTGCCGATCGATGAAGGCCTGCCGACGGCTGCCCGGTTGACAGGCAAAGCGGCATAGAACGTGCATGTTTATCATCGCCCGGCCGCACAAAAAGGGCGGCTGGGCGCTGAAATTTTTGGGAGCGCGCGGGGTGTCGCCCGTCCGCTGTGCACAGGGGCGTGAAGATGTCGACGTTCGATGATCCCTTCGATTCCAGCCGCGAGCTTTCGCGCTTCGGCTGCGTCTGCGGCCAGCATCGCTCAAGCGCCGAGCACGACCATGCCGAGCGGGCGTTGCGTTGCGATCAAGTCCAAAACCAGGCAGAGAGCATGGAAAAGCGCTACGAGGGCGTGGTCGCCTCGGCGCTGATGCGCGCGATGTTTCCAAAGGACGCCGCGCGGCGCGCCTTCCTGAAATCGGTCGGCGCCTCGACGGCGCTTGCCGCGCTGTCGCAATTCTTCCCGCTTCAGACGGCGACCGAAGTTTTTGCGGAAGCAGGCACGCCGGAGAAGAAAGATCTCAAGGTCGGCTTCATCCCGATCACCTGCGCGACCCCGATCATCATGGCGGCGCCGCTCGGTTTCTACGCCAAGCACGGCGTTAACGTCGAGGTCGTCAAGACCGCCGGCTGGGCCGTGATCCGCGACAAGACCATCAACAAGGAATACGACGCCTCGCACATGCTGGCGCCGATGCCGATTGCGATCACACTGGGCTTGGGCGCACAGCCGATCCCGTTTGCCGTGCCCGCGATCGAGAACATCAACGGGCAGGGGATCACGCTCGCCGTCAAGCACAAGGACAAGCGCGACCCAAAGGATTGGAAGGGCATGAAGTTCGCCATTCCCTTCGACTATTCGATGCACAATTATCTGTTGCGCTACTATCTCGCCGAGCACGGGCTCGATCCCGATACCGACGTGCAGTTGCGCTCGGTACCGCCGCCGGAAATGGTCGCCAATCTGCGCGCCGACAACATTGACGGCTTCCTGGCGCCGGACAATATCTGCCAGCGCGCGATCTATGACGGCGTCGGCTTCATGCACATCCTGTCCAAGGAAATCTGGGACGGCCATCCCTGCTGGCTGAGAACCGCAAGCAGATTGCGGAGGCGATTGCGCCGGCGAACTACATCAACGCGCCCGTCACCGTGCTGGAGCAGGTCTTGACCGGGACCTATGCCGACGGACTGGGCGGCGTGAAAACCGATGCCAAGCGCGTCGATTTTGATCCGTTTCCCTGGCAGTCCTTTGCGGTCTGGATGCTCACGCAGATGAAGCGCTGGGGCCAGATCAAGGGCGATGTCGACTACAAGCAGGTCGCCGAGCAGGTCTATCTCGCCACCGACACCCACAAGGTGATGGCCGAGATGGGGCTCGCGCCGCCTGAGACGTCCTACAAATCGTTCTCGGTGATGGGCAAGACCTTCGATCCGGCCAAGCCCGAGGATTATCTCGCCAGCTTTAAGATCAGGAAGGTGACGTGAGCGCAGCGATTTCTCTTTCTTCACCTTGCTCCGCGTGCGGGGAGAGGTCGGATTGCGCGCGTCAGCGCACGATCCGGGTGAGGGGGGCTCTCCGCGATCTGTGTGCGTGGAGAGCGCCCCTCACCCCGACCCTCTCAGAGCGAGCTTCGCTCGTCTCGACCCCGCGAAGTGCGGGGCGAGGGAGATGACTACCACCTCCCTCCGTTTTCGCGCGGCGATCGTGTCAGTGGCGCTGTTCCTTGCCTTCATCGGCATCTGGCACCTCGCCACGCGCGGCACGGCCAGCGTCGCCATCATGAGCCCGGAATACGCCAAGCTGATGGGCGCGACCGCAACCCAGGGCAAGTCGGCGATGCCGGGGCCATCAGATGTCGGCGCCAAATTGTGGGAACACCTCAAGCGGCCATTTTACGATAACGGGCCGAACGACAAGGGCCTCGGTATCCAACTCGGCTATTCCATCGCGCGCGTCGGCCTGGGCTATCTGCTCGCGGTGATGGTCGCCATTCCACTCGGCTTTTTGATCGGGATGTCGCCCTTGATCAGCAAGGCGCTCGACCCGTTCATCCAGGTCTTGAAGCCGATCTCGCCACTCGCCTGGATGCCGCTCGCGCTCTACACCATCAAGGATTCAGGCATCTCGGCGATCTTCGTGATCTTCATCTGCTCGGTCTGGCCGATGCTGCTCAATACCGCGTTCGGGGTTGCCGGCGTGCGCAAGGAATGGATCAACGTCGCGCGCACGCTCGAAGTCGGCACCCTCAGGCGCGCCTTTACCGTGATCTTGCCGGCGGCGGCGCCGACGATCCTGACCGGCATGCGGATTTCGATCGGGATCGCCTGGCTCGTGATCGTCGCCGCCGAGATGCTGGTCGGCGGCACCGGCATCGGTTACTTCGTCTGGAACGAGTGGAACAACCTATCGATCACCAACGTCATCATCGCAATCCTCCTGATCGGCGTTGTCGGCATGCTGCTTGACCAGGTCCTCGCGCGCTTCACGCGCATGGTCGCGTTTCCGGAGTAGGGGAGCGTGACTGAAAAATTCATTTCCATCGAGGGCATCGCCAAACGCTATCCCGGCGCTGACGGCGGCAAGATCGCGGTGTTCGAGAACCTGTGGCTGTCGATGGTGCGCGGCGAATTTATTTGCGTGATCGGGCATTCGGGGTGCGGCAAGACCACGGTCTTGAACATTCTCGCAGGGCTCGACGAGCCGAGTGATGGCACCGTGATCGTCGATGGACAGGCGATCGGAGGCACGAGCCTCGACCGCGCGGTGATCTTCCAGAGCCACGCGCTGTTGCCCTGGCGTACCGTGCTCGGCAACGTCGCCTATGCCGTGACCTCAAAATGGCGCAGCTGGGATCGCGCCAGGGTCAAGGCGCATGCGCAAAGCTTCATCGATCTCGTGGGGTTGACCGGCGCCGAGCACAAACGTCCGTCGGAATTGTCCGGCGGCATGAAGCAGCGCGTCGGCATTGCGCGTGCGCTCTCGATCACGCCCAAGATCATGCTGATGGACGAGCCGTTCTCGGCGCTGGATGCGCTGACGCGCGGCACGCTGCAGGACGAAGTGCGACGGATTTGTCTGGAGACCGGGCAGACCGCCTTCATGATCACCCACGACGTGGATGAGGCGATCTATCTCGCGGACAGGATTTTCCTGATGACCAACGGCCCCGGCGCGGTGCTCGCCGAGATCGTCGAAAATCCACTGCCCAAGGATCGTGGCCGCTTCGATTTGCACCGCCATCCCCTATATTATGCGGTGCGCAATCACGTCGTCGATTTTCTGGTCAGCCGCAGCAAGAGCTTCGCCGCCGAGGTACCCGCTCACGATCCGCGCAACCTGCCGGTGGTGCGGATCGGTAGACCCGACCTGGTGATCGCGTCGGTGTCCGAAGCAATGCACGAGGAATCGAAACAGCCGTCATGCCCGGGACAAGCCCAGGCATGACGGGAGCAAGGGAGACGACCCATGAAACGATCCGACCTCACCGAAAAGCTGCTCGACATCAAGCGCGAGAAGGGCTGGAGCTGGAAATACATCTGCGAAAAGGTCGGCGGCTATTCGGAGGTGCTGATCGTCGGCGCCATCCTCGGCCAGATGAAGCTGACAAAACCGCAGGCCGCCAATGCGGGCGAGCTGTTTGGTCTCTCCAAATCGGAAACAACGCTGCTCAACGAGACGCCGATGCGCGGTGAGGGCGTCCCGATGCCGCCGACCGATCCGTTGATCTATCGCTTTTACGAACTGGTGATGGTCAACGGTCCCGCCTGGAAGGCGCTGATCGAAGAAGAGTTCGGCGACGGCATCATGTCGGCGATCGATTTCGACATGGTGATGGAGCGCCTGCCCAATCCCAAGGGCGATCGCGTCAAGATCACGATGTCCGGAAAATTCCTGCCGTACAAATATTATGGCGCCAGCGGTAACGTGCCGGAATATGGCTTCAAGGAGGGATGAGCAGGTCCCGTCGCGCCATTATCGCTGCGCGGCGGCAAACGCATCCCTGATATCCTTGATCGGAGCCATTTCCCTGACATAGGTGAAGGACCCCTTATCCTTCATCTCGTGGGCGCATTTCAGGAACGCAGCGAGGGCAAAGCGCGACATCGCCCCTCCGACGCTGATTCGCTTGACGCCGGCGGCGGATAGCTGGTCGGCGGTCAGCGTCGGGTCGGCAAAGCCCATCACCAGGTTGAAGGGCTTGCCGATCGCCGATACGACCGTTCGAATGGTGGCGAGCTCGCGAAGGCCAGGTGCGTACAGCACATCGGCGCCTGCGGCTTCGAACGCCTGTAGGCGCCGGATGGTATCGTCAAGGTCGGTGCGACCGTACAAGAAATTCTCTGCCCTGGCCGTCAGCATGAAGGGAATCGGCAGCGATCGCGCAACTTCGACTGCCGCGTGCACCCGTTCCACGGCAAGCGCGAAATCGTAGATCGGCCTGCGCAAGTCACCGGTTGCGTCCTCGATCGATCCGCCGACCGCGCCTGCCTCTGCGGCAAGCCGGATCGTTTCGGCCGCGGCCCTTGGTTCGTCCGCGCCGCCGTTTTCGAGGTCGGCGTTGACCGGCAGATCGCTGGCCTCGGCGATGGCGCGGCAATTCGCAAGAATGGCATCCCGGCTCACGGTCGCGCTGCCGAGCGTGTTGGCGAGGCCAAGGCTGGTGGTCGCCAGCGCTTCGAATCCCATTGCCGCCAGCAGTTTGGCCGTTCCGGCGTCCCAGGGATTCGGAATGATGAAAGCCCCCGGCCTCACATGCAGCGCGCGAAACAGTTCGGCTTTTTCCATCTGCGTGCGCATCTTCAGCTCCCGCTCAAATAGGGCGTCAGCGGCAAGACTAGGCATCTTTCAGACATCAGACAAATTTGTTATTATTTTATAGATCATTAGCTTTTTGCATGGACCGCAATGGATAGCGATGCGCTCAACACGTTTCTGATCGTTCACCGCCGGGGCGGGATTTCGAACGCCGCGAAGGCGCTGCATCGCTCGCAGCCGGCGATCTCGCGGCGGATCGCGCTCCTGGAGCAGGAACTGGGCGTCCCGCTGTTTGAGCGAGTCGCGGGCCGGACCAGGCTAAGCGACGCCGGACGGGTGATGGTCCCTTACGCTGAACGGGCAGTGGCGGCTGCCCAAGACGCGGAGAATGCCGTACGGGCGCTGAAACAGCAGAATTCCGGACCGGTGTCGGTCGCGGTGGTCGGCACGCTCGCGGGTGGCCTGTTGTCGAGGATCTTGAAGCGTTTCGCCGGCGAACACCCGGACGTCGGTCTTACGTTGCGCACCGCGACCAGCGCCGAGGTCAGCGATCTCGTTCGACGCGGCGATGCGACGATCGGCTTGCGTTACGATCGGGACGCTTCGCGCGATCTCGACTGCGAATTGCTGTTTGCCGAACCGCTTCAGGTTGTGTGCGCGCTGGACCATCCGCGTGCCGGCGGCCGCGTCGCAAGGCTTGCGGATTTGCGGGACGAGCGCTGGATCGCCTTCCCAGAAATACCCGGCCGGCGCGAGATCACGGCCTCGCATGTCTTCGCACTGTTTCAGACCCATGGATTGGGTGAAGTCGAGTGGACACCGGTCGACAGTTTGACAGCCCAGAAGCGTCTGGTCGAAGCCGGCTTCGGCATCGCGCTGCTGTCTCGGAGTAACGCTGCCGAAGAAATTGAATCCTCTTTAATCTCGACGATCGGTGTCGGCGATCTCGTTGCGAGCCACGACGTCGTTGCCGTGACGCGACATGGCGGCTTTCTCAGTGCGGCGTCGCGGCGCCTGCTGGAAATTATCCGCGCTGACTACACGACGACATTGGGAGGCCGTGGCGCAGGCGGGTCAAGACCGGCGACACGACCAAGCCGCAAGGCTAGCCGCCCACGCGCACGATTGGGGGCATAAGGGCCTCTAGACCCCCGCCTTGACCTGGGCGATGGCCTCGGCCATCAGCTCGGCCATCTTGGCGCGGAGTTCCGCTTCGCCAAGCACGACGCTTTTGGCGCCGAAGTCGCGCATCACCTTGCGAATCACGCCGGTATCGCCGGTTCCGTCGAATTCGGCTGATATCACTTCTTTGGCATAGGCGGCGGCTGCATCGCCCGTGATTCCGAGCCTGTCCGCCGCCCATAATCCTAGGAGCTTGTTGCGGCGCGCACCCGCCTTGAACTTCTGCTCCTCGTCGATTGCGAACTTCTTCTCAAAACCTTCCTCGCGCTTGTCGAAGGTGGTCATGGCCTTGGGGCTCCGATTCCAACCGGGAAGCTTGAGGGGCAGTAGCCTCGCGTTGCGGCGACCCACCCGAGCACCTAGATATCTGGAGAAAATGGCTAAAACAACGCCGCGTAGCGCCGCAGAGACCGCGGTAAAACTCAGCTCCAAGAGGCCGGATCGATTGTGCTGGATAGGCCAATCAGATAGGTTGCCATAAGGTCCGGTTCTTGTTCTGTTTCGTCAGGTTCCAGGCCTTCACGGCAGCTCCGTCGTGGGTCTTGGTCCCTAGTCATCCGGAGCACACCAATTTCATGGATTTCAACAAAACCCGGTACATCCCAATGAGCCGTCGGCGCCGTATCTACGAAGGCAAGGCAAAAGTCCTTTACGAAGGTCCGGAGCCGGGAACCCTGATCCAGCACTTCAAGGACGATGCGACCGCGTTCAATGCCAAGAAACACCAGGTGATCGAGGGCAAGGGCGTCCTCAACAACCGGATTTCGGAATATCTGTTTCAGCACCTCAATGACATCGGGGTGCCGACCCACTTCATCCGCCGCCTCAACATGCGCGAGCAATTGATTCGCGAAGTCGAGATCGTGCCGCTCGAGGTCGTGGTCCGGAACGTAGCGGCGGGATCGCTGTCGCAGCGCCTCGGCATCGAGGAGGGCACCCAACTGCCGCGCTCGATCATCGAATTCTATTACAAGAACGACCAGCTCAACGACCCCATGGTCTCCGAAGAGCACATCACGGCGTTCGGCTGGGCCACGCCGCAGGAAATCGACGACATCATGGCGCTGGCGATCCGCGTCAACGATTTCCTGACCGGACTGTTTCTTGGCATCGGCATCCGCCTGGTCGATTTCAAGATGGAATGCGGCAGGCTGTTCGAGAACGAGATGATGCGAATCATCGTCGCCGACGAGATCTCGCCCGACTCGTGCCGGCTGTGGGACATCAAGTCGAACGAGAAGCTCGACAAGGACCGCTTCCGTCGCGACCTCGGCGGCTTGCTGGAGGCCTATACCGAAGTCGCCAAGCGCCTCGGCATCCTGATGGAGAATGAGCGGCCCGCCGGCTCCGGTCCGGTACTGGTGAAAAGCTAGAGGCCAGACGTGAAAGCGCGCGTCACCGTTACGCTGAAATCAGGCATCCTCGATCCGCAAGGCAAGGCCATCGAAGGCGCGCTGAAATCGCTCGGCGTCGATGGCGTTGCCAGCGTGCGGCAGGGCAAGGTGTTCGACATCGAGCTTGCAGGTTCCGACAAGGCCAAGGCCGAGGCGGCGTTGAAAGATGCCGCCGACAAGCTCTTGGCAAATACGGTGATCGAGAATTACCGGGTCGAGGTTCTGAGCTAGCGCATGATGGTTTGGAGTCGAGTCGACTCGGATCACCTCGCCCCGCTTGCGGGGAGAGGTCGGATCGCCGTCGGCGATCCGGGTGAGGGGGACTCTCAACGAGCGCGGTCCGTAGAGAGTCCCCCTCACCTCAACCTTCTCCCCGCAAGCGGGGCGAGGGAGAAGTGGACCGTTGCGCTTCAACCTAACCTCATAATGCTCTTGGCTACCGCCCGATGAAATCCGCCGTCCTCGTCTTTCCCGGAATCA
>VAZG01000205.1 GCA_005885285.1 Alphaproteobacteria bacterium
CGCAATGGCCGGCGGCGAATAAATACTTCTCCTGTGAACAGCGGGCGAAGGCTGGGGTCCACAGCGGTGGAGCGAATTTTTTTCGCTTGGGAATCCCTTAGGACTCACTGATACTTGGGCCCATCACAGGCGCGGCATCGACCCCTGTTTTCCCCCTCTTTCCACCATATTTAGTATTTGATTCAGGAACTCGTACTAGTCCTTGACGGGCGCAACGGGTTTGGCCTAGCCTTGTTCCTGTTCGGCGCGAGTGTATTCGGGTCCCGCCGGTCGCTCCCAAAGGGTGCCAGAATAACCACTCCGTCCGCCGGTCGAGGCAACGGGTGCGGGGCTTTTTTGCCCTGGTTCTGGAGGGATTGGGGGCGCCGATAACGGGCCCGTAAACGGGGTGAGAGTTGGGGCGTTGAATGCATGGCGGGGACGGAACGGCGGTTCCATCCCAGTCGTGGCGGGCACAAGACCGATGGGCGCATCGGTTTTGTGCCGAAGAGAAACTGGGCCGGATCCACCGGCTTTAGCTTCGCGGATACCTCAGGCCGTAGGTCGCAAGCCGCGGTCCAAAAGGGTTCGCTCAAGGAACAACATCCGGCGCCGCCGCCAGCGGTCCGATCAAAAAGAGACGGGGCACAACTATGCGAATCGAACGGCGCAACACTACCCAAGGCCAGTCACCCTACGCTGGGATTGATTTCAGATTGACGACATCTGAAATCCGCAATCCCGACGGCTCGGTGGTGTTTCGGCTTGAAAACGTCGAGGTGCCGGCATTCTGGTCGCAGGTCGCCTCCGACGTCCTGGCACAAAAGTATTTCCGCAAAGCCGGCGTCGCCGCGCGCCTGAAGAAGGTCGAGGAAGAGACTGTGCCGTCCTGGCTGTGGCGCTCGGTGCCGGACGCCGCGGCGCTGGCCGACCTGCCGGAGAAAGAGCGCTATGTCAGCGAGCTCTCCGCCAAGCAGGTGTTCGATCGCCTCGCCGGCTGCTGGACCTATTGGGGCTGGAAGGGCGGCTACTTCACCTCGGAAGACGATGCTTTAGCCTTCTTCGACGAGCTGCGCTACATGCTGGCCAAGCAGATGGTGGCGCCGAATTCGCCGCAATGGTTCAACACCGGCTTGCATTGGGCTTATGGCGTCGATGGCCCCGGCCAGGGCCACTATTACGTGGACTGGAAGACCGGCAAGCTCACCAAGTCGAAATCGGCTTACGAGCATCCGCAGCCGCACGCCTGCTTCATCCAGGGCATCGCCGACGATCTCGTCAACGAGGGCGGCATCATGGACCTGTGGGTGCGTGAGGCGCGGCTGTTCAAATATGGCTCCGGCACCGGCTCGAACTTCTCCCGCCTGCGCGGTGAAGGCGAACGGCTGTCCGGCGGGGGCCGTTCCTCCGGCCTGATGAGCTTCCTCAAAATCGGCGACCGTGCCGCGGGCGCGATCAAGTCCGGCGGCACCACGCGCCGTGCGGCCAAGATGGTCGTGGTCGACGCCGATCATCCTGACATCGAGACCTATATCGACTGGAAGGTGAAGGAGGAGCAGAAGGTCGCCGCACTCGTGACCGGCTCCAAGATCAACCAGAAGCATTTGAAGGCGGTGCTGAAGGCCTGCGTCAATTGCGAAGGAAGCGGCGACGACTGCTTCGACCCCGAGAAAAACCCGGCGCTCCGCCGCGAGATCAAGCTCGCGCGCCGTGCCATGGTGCCCGACAATTTCATCAAGCGGGTGATCCAGTTTGCCAAGCAGGGCTACAAGGACATCGACTTCCCGGTCTACGACACCGACTGGGATTCGGAGGCCTATCTCACGGTCTCCGGCCAGAACTCCAACAATTCGGTGTCGCTGAAGGACGACTTCCTGCGCGCGGTGGAAACCGACGGCGATTGGAACCTGATCGGCCGCACCAACAAGAAGATCACCAAGACTCTCAAGGCGCGCGAGCTCTGGGAGAAAATCGGCTACGCCGCCTGGGCGTCCGCCGATCCCGGCCTGCACTTCAACACCACCATGAACGACTGGCACACCTGCAAGGCCTCCGGCGAGATCCGCGCGTCCAATCCATGCTCGGAATACATGTTCCTGGACGACACCGCCTGCAATCTGGCCTCCGCCAATCTCCTCACCTTTTACACCCCCGCCAACGGATCAACGCGGGGGCACTTCGACGTCGATGCCTACGAGCATCTCTGCCGCTTGTGGACCATCGTGCTCGAAATCTCCGTGATGATGGCGCAGTTCCCGTCGAAGGCAATCGCTGAGCTCTCCTATGAGTTCCGCACGCTGGGTCTCGGCTTTGCCAATATCGGCGGCCTCCTGATGACCATGGGCCTGCCCTATGATTCGAAGGAAGGTCGTTCGCTGTGCGGCGCGCTGTCCGCGATCATGACCGGCATTGCCTACAAGACCTCGGCCGAGATGGCGGCCGAGCTCGGCACCTTCCCGGGCTACAAGAAGAACACCGCCCATATGCTGCGGGTGATCCGCAATCACCGCCGTGCCGCGCACGGCGAATCCCGCGGCTATGAAGCGCTCGCCGTCAATCCGGTGCCGCTCGATCACGCCTCCTGCCCGCAAGCCGACATCATCGCGCATGCCAAAGCGGCCTGGGACGATGCGCTTGGTCTCGGCGAGGTCAACGGCTACCGCAACGCGCAAGTCACGGTGGTGGCGCCGACCGGCACCATTGGGCTGGTGATGGATTGCGACACCACCGGCATCGAGCCGGATTTCGCGCTGGTGAAATTCAAGAAGCTTGCCGGCGGCGGCTACTGGAAGATCATCAACCGCGCGGTCCCCGAGGCGCTGCGCGCGCTCGGCTACCGCGAGAGCGAGATCGCCGAGATCGAGGCCTATGCGGTCGGCCACGGTTCGCTCTCCAACGCGCCCGGCATCAACGTCTCGACCCTCAAAGCCAAGGGCTTCACCGACGAGGCCATTGCGAAAGTGGAAAAGGCGCTGCCGACCGCGTTCGACATCAAGTTCGCCTTCAACAAGTGGACCTTTGGCGAGGATTTCATCCGCGACCAGCTCGGTATCGGCGCGGAAGCGATCGTCGCTCCCAATTTCGACCTCTTGTCGGCGGTCGGCTTCACCAGGCGCGAGATCGAGGCCGCCAACGTGCACATCTGCGGCGCGATGACGGTGGAAGGCGCGCCGCATCTCAAGGCCGAGCACTATCCGGTGTTCGACTGCGCCAACCCCTGCGGCAAGGTCGGCAAGCGGTACCTTTCGGTCGAAAGCCACATCCGCATGATGGCGGCGTCGCAGCCCTTCATCTCGGGCGCGATCTCAAAAACCATCAACATGCCGAACGACGCCACGGTGGAGGACTGCAAGGCGGCCTACATGCTGTCCTGGAAGCTCGCCCTGAAAGCCAACGCGCTTTATCGCGACGGCTCGAAACTGTCGCAGCCGCTCAACTCCCAGCTCATCGCCGACGACGAGGACGACGACGATGCGGTGGAGGCGCTCTATGAGAAGCCGATGGCCGCGCGTGCCGCGCAGCTTTCGGAACGGATCACCGAGCGGCTGGTCGAGCGCATCGTGGTGATGCGCGAACGCGAGAAGATGCCGGACCGCCGCAAGGGCTACACCCAAAAGGCTGTGGTCGGCGGCCACAAGGTTTACTTGCGAACCGGCGAATATGATGACGGCCGCCTCGGCGAGATCTTCATCGACATGCACAAGGAGGGCGCGGCACTTCGCTCCATCATCAACAATTTCGCCATCGCGATCTCGCTCGGCCTGCAATACGGCGTGCCGCTGGAGGAATATGTCGATGCCTTCACCTTCACCCGCTTCGAGCCGAACGGCCCGGTGCAGGGCAACGACTCGATCAAATATGCGACCTCGATCATCGACTATGTGTTCCGCGAGCTCGCAGTGAGCTACATGGGCCGGTTCGATCTCGCCCATGTCGATCCGACCGAAACCAACTTCGACGCCATCGGCAAGGGCGTCGAGGAAGGCAAGGTGCCGGAGGGCAACAAGTACCTGTCGAGGGGCCTGACGCGCTCGCGCACGGATAATCTCGTGGTGGTGCGCGGCGGCAGCGAGCAGCAAGGCGACACGCGCGGACCCAGCAACGTCACCTCGATGTCCTCCCATGGCGCTACCGCGCGCGGCTCCGATACGGTCGAAGGCTCGGTCGCGCTGAAGCAGGAAACCCATCACGACCTCTCGCCGACCGAGAAGCTGGAAGCGCTGCAATGGAGCAAGGCCGGCGCTGCGCGCGACGCCGCACCCACCAAGGCCGAACGCCGGGCAGAAGCGAAAGCCAAGGGCTACGAGGGTGAGATGTGCGGCGAGTGCGGCAACTTCACGCTGGTGCGCAACGGCACGTGCATGAAGTGCGATACGTGTGGCAGCACGACGGGGTGTTCTTGAGTTTTCGCTGATCGTCATGCCCGGGCTTGACCCGGGCATCCACGTTTTTCGAGGGAGTTTATGAAGGATAAGCGCATTTACGTCGAACGGCGGCCGGAAGGCGACTATGCCGTCCGGCGCGCCAATTCGGAACGAGCCAGCGATGTGCTGCCCACCCAGCATGACGCCATCGAGCGTGCCCGCGAGCTCAGCCCGGGCAGCTCGCCCCACGTTGAGCGCGTGCGCAACACTTCAGTCGGCTCGCCGGACAAGTGGCGCAAAGCGTGATCGAGCACCCGACGGAACGGTTGAAGACGCGATGCAGGGGGTGTCGTTGGAGCGGGGCTAGTGATGTCGAATGACGATTTCGCGGTAGATCCACTGAGCGATTCCAAGGTCCGCGACAACGCGAAGCAACTCCGCGCCTTTTTGGGATTGGCTAACGCCGCCCGGATCGACCCTCTCGTTCTCGAGAAATTCACCGAAATCTGGACCGTGCGAGGTAAAAAGCCATTCCGGCTGGAGATCGTCCCAGATGCAGAGCTCCCAAATGATTCCGGCCTCACGTCGTACGACGGCTCGAAGCTCGTTGTCCAAATCCCTCGGCGCATTCGACACAATGCCTTCATGGGTGATGGCTACGCCCGATACACGATCGCTCATGAGCTGGGTCATGCTGCTCAGCATTTAGATAAGCTTGTCCAGGGCGCGGCAATGCCGCGACGCCGGGCCGGCAACGCGACATCGTCATGGATTCCCAAGTTTAAGTCGGCCGAGCACCAGGCCATGGTGTTCGGCGGAGCATTTCTCATCAATGATGAACTAGCCGGACGGCTCTCGTCACCCGAGGAGATCTCTGTGCAGGCGGGCATCAGCCTACAGGCGGCCCGCATCTTTTTCGAACAGGTGCAAGAGGAGATGACCCGCCCCGCTTCATCGGAGCGCGTTCGTCAGATTGCGGAGCAAGTCCGAACTGCGCTCGCTCCTAAGCCCGCGACTTCCGTCCCCCCGGCATATCTTAACGAATTCTGCTCCCGCTGCGGCCAACAAAAGCTCTTTCCCGTCGGCCACAAATTCATGTGTCAGGCTTGCGACGCCGTCTATGACCGCTTCCAAGACGGCGATCCAGTCCAATGACGTTGGCCCCTAAGAACAGTCTGGCGGCGCTATTCGAGGGCTACAGTCCGCTTCCCCCGCAATCTGCATTCGGGAGCCTCGCAGGCATCGTAGCGCCACCCACGATTTTGGGGTCAGGGATGACACAAGGTGCTGCGCAAGGTCTTGGTCTGCTCGGAGTCAGCGCGCTGTTCGGTCACAATCAGCCACCCCTCCAGACCCTACCGTACAATTGGTATTACGTCACGCCACGGTTCACGCGGCTCCTATCCAATCTCGCCGTCTCGGATAAACACCGGGAAGCCGGACTGAAGAAGTTCAACAACATCGTCGGCAGCCTGAACAGGCGCTACTACGACCATAATTCCGAGACCTTGAACGGCATCGTCATTGGCTCATGGGGCAAGAACACGCAGACCGCGCCGCCTCGCGATGTCGATGCTCTGTTCGTTCTCCCCGACCACGTCTACCATCGCTTTCAGGAACGATCAGGCAATCGCCAGTCTCAGCTTCTGCAAGAGGTCAAGGACACACTTTTCGCTACCAATTCGCGCACAATCATGCGCGCCGATCGTCACGTCGTCATCGTGCCATTCGATGCGGTCACGGTCGAGGTGGCGGTTGGGTTTCGGTGCACTGACGGCAGCATCATCGTCTGCGACACGAAAGGCGATGGCCGCTATGCCAAGTCAACAGCACTGGCCGAGGCCGCAGACCTCGACGCTTCGGATCGGGCATGGAATGGCAACAGTCGCGCCCTCATCCGCATGGTCAAATGCTGGCAGGACAACTGCAACGTCCCTCTGAAGTCTTTCATGATCGAGCGGCTCGCAGAAGACTTCCTGCTGTCGTGGCAGTTCCACCAGCAGGCCGTGTTCTATTACGACTGGATGGTGCGCGATTTCTTCGCCTATCTGATCTCCCACGCGAGCGGATATGTGGTCATGCCAGGCGGCGAGATCGTCTCGCTCGGCGCTGAGTGGTTGAACCGGGCGCAAACGGCGTATCGCAATGCCGTCAATGCGTGCCAGAACGAACGCGACAACGTTCAGTGGCTCGCCGGTGAAGACTGGCAGAAAATCTTCGGATCGAAAATTCCCGAGGGCGGGCTGTGAACGTTCAACCCCTCGACGGCAGAACGGCGGCACTCAAGCAAGAGTGCCTCAATCAATTCCAAAATTGCGGCTACACGGCCCTGACTTTCACGATTTGGTTGCGGTTTCTCCGCTGGATCAAACTGTTCTCGTTGTTTGCGCCAGTAGTGCTCGGTGCCCTTGCGACGTGGAACATCGTTGGCGACTCGATGCCGGCGGCTGCGGCAGTCTGTGCTTTCCTCGCAGTGCTGATACCCCCGACATTCCAAGCCGCAAAACTCGACCCCTCGATCAAGCAGTACACCACAATGGCGGGAGAGTTTACGAATCTACGTGACCGGTTCCGTCTGATCGCAGAGTTCTCGTCGCTCAAGCCATTCGACGAGTTCGAGGCTGCGTTCAACTTCCTCCTTTCAAGGCTGGAAAAAGCAAGGTCGCGTGCATTAACGCCGCCGCACCTGTGCTTTCTGCTTGCGCGCAGGCAGTGGCAAGCTGGCTACTATGAGCCTGATGAAGATCATCGTGGCGGCAAGTCTTCCGGTTAACCGTGCGACTTAAGCAGGTGGTTGGCAACTCACCTATCTTTTGGGGCGAGCGAAGTCGACACCCATCAATTGCAGTTTGCGATGTTGTTGGGTGTCGCAGGCGTAATCCGTCTCGGGGCAATACGCCGAGGCCATAAACGGGCGCGCGGGGTCCTTGCGTTAACGCATTGGTCATTTCTTTACGTGCATTTTCACGATCTCATTCAGCAAAGAGGCACCATGTCTGACATCAGCATTCCCGGCGGACGGATCCGTTCTTTCGTAGAGCGGATCGAGAACTTGGACACCGAATTGCAGGAGTTGAACGAGTCGAAAAAGGAGGTCTTTTCAGAGGCGAAGGCCGAGGGTTTTGATGTGAAAATCCTCAAGGAAATCATCAAGCTGAGAAAGCAGGATCAGGACGAGCGCGATGAGCGCGACACGCTGCTTGACATGTATATGAGGGCGATGGAAACAGCCGGCCCGGAACAGGCCGCCAAGGCCGCGTGACCTGATCGAGGTCCAGCGAGGCACGGCAGTTTGACGCCGCGATTGAGCACGACGCCCACGCCGGCGAGCTCGATGCCCATGCGAACGAAGCTCTTGCCGCGCACCGCGCCGGGCGCGGAGCGTAATCCACCACGAAGCATGCGGCGCAATACGCTGCGCTATTGCGCCCTACGGTCCTCACTGCGCGGCTATCCTGGATCACCGTTGCCTGACAAGATTTGCGCGGCGCCGCCCACGGCGCGTCGGAAGGCTTCGTCGAACGTGACGCCGCGAAGCTGCCAGCGGTGCGGTTGGGCCTGCCACTCCATTTGCCACTCGGTGGCCCATCCGAGCTCGGCATCGTCCCATACCAGCCGCCCGACCAAAGCGACTTCGCCACCCTGCTCGGCTGCGCCAGAGGCCAATGTCGAGGACGGCACCTTCGTCAACTCAGCCTCATTGATGCCCGACTTCGCCAGTCCCGCAACGCTCGGCAACACAATGGTCATCCCGCGCTTGGCGGCTGCGGCGAGCAGCGATTCACGCGGCGCCGCGGACGGCTCGGCATCCGCGGTGACAACGTACTTTCTCGGCCCCTGCTCCATCTCGACAAAGACCGCAAGGACCGGACGGTGCGAAAGCCATGGTGTGATGCCAAGCGCCCCAAGAAGGTCGTCGATTTTCTTTTCATCGAAGTCGACATTCAGATCGTATGGCCGATCGCGGGTGCCCTGTTCGTCGCGCGTAGGCGTCCCGGACATCTGGTCGTGATAGCGGTACGCCTTGACGAAATCTCCTGCGCTCGATTTGTAGGCTGCCAGTCGAGGGTCGCCCGCAAGCTTCAACGCGCCGGACACTTTGATGAGAACATCCTCCAAACAAGCGGCAAAGCCGATAATGCGGTTGGCCTCGCCCTGGCCTGTGACGACGGCCTGCGTCCGATATAGATCATCCGCCGCGGCCGCCATTGTGGCGGTGCAACACACCAACGCAGCTATCACCAACATCCTGATCATGACGGCCGCCATAACAGCACGTAGGATGGGTGGCAAGCGCGGGGCTACTCGCGTCGTGCTATGATCCGCCGCCATGCGTACGGCCGACGATTTCAATCGCTACTATGCCACGCCTGATCCGTGGGGCGTCTCGCGCGCGACCTTCAGGGACAGGGTCTTGCGTCGACACCTGACGCGGTCCATTCGCAACAAATCGGTTCTTGAGCTTGGTTGTGGCGAAGGCCACCTTACCCAGGCGATTTTTCACAGAGCACGATCGGTGATGGCCGCCGACATCAGCGATGTAGCGATTGCTCGCGCGAAATCGCTGGATTTGCGAAATGCCAGATTCGAGACCGCCAACCTCCTGGACATTTCATTCGGGGGTTACGACGTGATAGCGGCCATCGAATGTATCTATTATCTGTCCCACCAGGAGCAGGGAGCATTTCTGGAGAAGGTTGCGAGAGAACACTCCGGCAAGATGCTGTTGCTTTCGGGTCCAATCATCGATTATCAGAGATACTTCGGTCACAGGCGGTTGATGTTGGAATTCAAGGCTCTTGGATTCACTGTCGTCCGATTTCATAACCTGTCGGTCTATTGGCATCCGCTTTCAGCTCGAATTGTCGCCAACCTCCTCAAGTTGCCGCTTGGCTACAGACTACTGGATTGGCTTCCCGAGCGGATGATCTACCAAAGACTGTACATCCTTCGCGCACCGTAACATCCCTCGCGGCTTTCGCTTCGGCTTACTCCGGCTGCCGCCCCGCTCAAGAGATCTCGTAGACCGACACCTTGTCCGCGATGCCGGTCAACGCCACGCGTCTCGGCGTTGGCTTTAGCCCATTGCTCTCAAGCAGCGCACGGGCTGGCGCGTTCTCCACCACCGATTCCGTCACCATGATCGAGCGTGAGGCAGCAAGGCCCTGGACGCGCGAGGCGATGTTCACGGTCTGGCCGAAATAGTCCTGCTGCTCATTGAGGATGACCGCCAGGCATGATCCTTCGTGGATGCCCATCTTCAGGCGCAGGCTCTGATGCTGACGCTCGGCGCCAAGATCGCTCATCGCCTCGCGCATGCGGATCGCAGCGGCAATGGCGCGGTCAGGGGTCTCGAAGGTCGCCATCACGGCATCGCCGATGGTCTTCACGACCGCCCCCCGCTCGGACGCGATAATCTCTTGCAGCAGCCTGAAATGCTCGTTGACGAGATCGAAGGCGACGAGGTCGCCGACGCGGTCATAGAGCCCGGTGGAGTCCTTGAGATCACTGAACAGGAAAGTCAGGCTCAAGATCTTGAGGCGCTGGCCGATGGCGAGCGTTTGGGTGCGGTAGATGTCGCGGAAGGTCTGATTGGTGAGGAGACGCTTGGCAGAGAGATTGGGCTTGCGTCGCTTCAGCAGGTCGTCCAGCGCCTGGTTCGCCACCCATATCGCCGGCAACACGCGGCCCTCGGTGCGGTTTTCCAACGCAAGGCGCAGTGGCCCGGGGCGCAAGGCAACGCTGTCGACCGGAACCTGGACCTTGTTGAAGATCACCGACAGGTTCTGGCGTTCGCTCGCCTCCTCGCCGCTGACATCCAGGAACTGGGCCGTATGGGTCACTGGATCGAACACGATCAACGCGCCCTTCGGCAATTGCAACGAAACGATGGCCCTTTCTCCTGGCGGCAACTCGACGCTTTCGAGCGTGACCTTGCCCAGCAGCTTCTCCAGATCGGCTGGAAGATCGATGGCCGAACTCCAGAAGATCTGGCGAAGATATTCGGTCGCGGACAATTCGTCCGGGCTGTGGGCCGGGATCTTGCGCAGGCGCGGGCTCACCGTGAAGGTGACCTCGACCAGATTGTCGAGCGTCGTCTCATAGCCCGCGGCGCAGAAAGCGCAATTATACCGCGCCCGATCCAGCGTCTTCAGGCTCTTATTGGCGGAGAGAACACCCTCGCCAAGGCCCTCTCTGGCCGCGAGATCAAGCGCATTTATTTTGTTCAAGGCATGATCCGGCGCGTCCCGCACCATACGCTCGAGCATGTCCGCAACTGCTTCGTCGGCCGACCGACGCAGGCCCGCAAACAAAATCTCGGTTTCGCTCATGCGACAATGCTACATGAAAGGAGGCAAAGCGGAAACCCGCCCATCCCCTGTCTGTTCCGAAACACCAAAGTCGCGCGTCATGAAGTTTACTCAAGATCGCGCGTGAACTGATGAAACCGGATCACAGTACGCGGCGGTCCGCGTTCTTGAACCAGGGGGCGTTGCCTCACGCGGGCTGCCTATACGGCCTTTCGCTTTTCGATGATTTGCCGGAAGTCCGTCGCGAGGCCGCTGTAGTAACCCGCCAGCACCTCGTAAAAGGCCCGCTGTGGTCCTTCGGCCGCCTGCCGGGCATGCTCTTCGTAATCGGCGGCCCTGATCTCGTACCTTTCCACCTTGATTTGCAGCTCAGTCACCATCGCCCCGCTCCACGCCATCCACAACCTTGGATAGTACCTCCGCTGATGCCGAAAAGATGACCGTGCCAAGGAGTTTTCGCAGCGTTGCGATGGGCAAGCCGTGGCCCGGAATTGTGGAACATGCGGCGCAATACGCTGCGCTATCCCTACTGCGTTATTAGACCCTCATGGTGAGGAGGCGCGTACGCGCCGTCTCGAACCACGAGGCCCCGGCGCCTTCTTTCGCCTCATCCTTCGAGACGCGCGCAAGAGCGCGCTCCTCAGGACGAGGGGATAAACCGGTTATGACGGAGTAGGACTATTGCGCGCCGCGAACCATCGCACCCGCCGGGAAATCCGCAAGAGACGACGCCCGTCTATCGTGCTACAAGCAGAGCCGGATAGCCGAGAGACGGCGATGCTGTTTCGTCTCGCATTTGCATCTGTGTCGATAGCGGCGCTGCTGGTTCATCCGCTTGACGCCGTGGCGCAGGACATGCTGCGTTATGTCGACCTCAACAGTCCGGACATGTCGACATCGGAGATGACGCGCGACGAGGTCGACGCGGCTCTCAAGGCGCAGCCGCAAGGCGGCGCGGACCAGCACGCTGCCGATCTGCAAGGAAAGCGGCTGTCGCGGCTCGATCTCTCGGGGCTTGATTTTTCCGCCAGCAATCTTCGGCTGGCAAAGCTCAATCGGACGAACCTGAAAGGCGCGCACTTCGATCGGGCCATCCTGAACCAGGCCTGGATGATCGAGGCGGATTTGACGCAGGCTTCCCTCGTCAAGGCATCGCTGCTCAGCACGCAAATGCAACACGCCAAGCTCGGCGGTGCCGATTTGAGCGGCGCGCGCATCACCGGGGATCTCTCCGGCGCCAGCCTGGCCGGAGCCAGGCTTGCGGGCGCCGATCTGTCCGCTGACATGCGCAACCAATCGATGGGCCTGATGCGCGGCGTGCTCAAATCCGCCGATCTCAGAAATGCGGATCTGAGCGGCGCCAATCTCTTGCGCGCCGACCTCTCCTTTGCGAAGCTGCAGAACGCCAATCTTTCGAATTGCAATCTCACCCACGCCGACCTTGCGGGAGCGGATTTGACCAACGCCAATCTCGCCGGTGCCGATCTCACCGAGGCTGACCTGACGTCGACCCTGTTGCCAGGCGCGGCTGCGCTCGCGCAAGCCCGCAATCTGGACAAGGCCTGGAACCTGGACCGGGCGCGACGCCCAAAAGGCGACGAGTGACCTACGATGTTCGCCTGGATTTTGATCCTGATCCCGTGGGTTGCGCTGCTTTCGCTGATTTTGCACGACGCGACCAAGGAGGATAGCGCTGGCAGCGCTATTTCGATCGCCGCCAAGAATTTCAAGGCGTTGATTGGTTGGGCCATTCCGAAGGCGCGAAACTTGTGGGCGCTCTGCTATCGAGTTCCACGGAAAAGCGCATCGAAACCTGCCGTGAAGATCATGGCGGCGGCCACGGCGACCTCTTCATCGTCCATTCGGCAGGGCGAGCCAGGTGCGATCAAGCAGGCGCCTGCCTCGTCGCCAGAGAACCCGCCGCCAAAGAAGAAGTGGTGGCGCAGGGATCACCGGGTTCCGGTGGCCATCCCGGAGCTTGAATTGGCGATCTCGGAAGCCGTCAGGAAGGCTGCGCCCGGCTGCGAAGACCTGGTTGGGGTGATCGTCCGGCACACGCCGCCGAAATCGAATCTCGATCCGAATTGGGCGGTTCACGGCGTAAAATTCGGCAAGGCCGACAGAAAGATGGTCAATGAGGCTCTCACGGGCGTGGTCGAACGTATGCAGCAAGAATTTCTGCTGAGCGACGATTGATCTGCGCCGTCGGCTTCATTCCCTCCCTCATCCTGAGGAGCTTGCGAAGCAAGCGTCTCGAAGGATTGAGGCCGAGAAATCAGCACCGAGGCCACATGGTTCGAGACGGCGCATTCGCGCCTCCTCACCATGAGGGTTTGATGGCGCAGTAGAATTAATTCAACGCCCCCGAAACACCGGCTTCCTCCGCTCATTGAACGCGAGCACGCCTTCCCGGCGGTCTTCGGTTCCGACCAGGCGATTGTAGGCCTCGATCTCGAATGCCAGGCCGTCCCACACCGACATCTGCAGGCCGCGATGAATGGCTTGCTTGGCCTGACGCACTGCGAGCGGCCCATTGGCGGCCATGCGCCGGGCCATGCCAAGCGTGGTCTCCAGCAGGCTTTCCGGTTCGACCACCCGATTGACGAGTCCCCATGCCTCCGCCTCCAGCGCCGTGAACGGGAGGCCCGACAGGATCAGCTCCTTTGCGCGGCGCTCGCCTATGGCACGGGCCAGATTCTGGGTGCCGCCCGCGCCCGGCATGATGCCAAGCGTGACCTCCGTCAACGCAAAGCGCGCATTGCTTGCGGCATAGACGAAGTCCGAGGCGGCTGCGATCTCGCAGCCGCCGCCATAGGCCGCGCCGTTGACGGCCGCGACCAGCGGGATCGGACATCCCATCAGCGCCCGCACCATGCGTTCGAAAATCAAATGCTGCGACCGCCAGGCCTCATCGCTCATGCCGTTGCGTTGCTTGAGATCGCCGCCGGCGCAAAACGCCTTCTCGCCGTGGCCGGTGATGATCACCACGCGCGCCTCTTCCAAATCGACCGCGAGCGCTTCGAACAACTCCACGAGATCGAGCCCCATGCGCGTGTTCAGCGCGTTCGATACTTCGGGCCGATTGAGCGTGACCAGCAGGATGTCATTGTCGTCGCGGGAAACGACGATCGTCTCAAAATCGGTGCGCATCGAATGCTCCTGCGTTCTAGCCAAGGCTTGCTCGACCAAGGCTTGCTCGACCAAGCCCTCATCTTCCGTCGGTGTTTGCCAAGTGGCAACCACCCAAGACCGGCTTTTGGCAAACCGGCACACCGCGGACGGCTTGCGACGCCAGCGTGATTTGCCCGACGCGCCGGCGTTGCGAATTCGTGTCCAGCCCTGTTGCGAAAAATATTTTTCTTGTGCCGTCGGGCAAATCAGAGCCACAGAGTCTGCCGTCTCGTGCCCTCCAAGAGGGGCGCTTCGCGGTCGTCACGAACGTTGGCGCGGGATGCGGTGGACGCTTTGGTGTCGCAAGACGAACGATGCTGTAGCGGACGGCAAAGCCGTGTGGTCCTGACGCCCCGACGCTGGCGTCAAGTTTGCAGGTAATGCCCTGCAGGCGACGGTGGCAAAAGAGCCCGGTCACCGGGGAGAGCGCGGAATAAGCCGTAAACCATCGCGCAGGGAAGGCCGGAATGTTTCGGTGAACCTGTGGTGACTACGCTCGTGCGCTTTTTTTGTTGCGTGCGAGGCTGCGGGTGCATCGAGCACCCGGCTTTCCCTGCGCCCTCTGTCTTTCGAGGGACATGTTTGATGCATAGCTCGGGCGCCTGACGCCGCGAGAATGCGGATGTATGCTCGCGCGCACGGACAGCGAGGTGATCAACATGAACGGCAGTCGCTACTACGGAGTTCGGGTCGAGGGCGCAAAATACGGCGTGGGCTTTGGCTCCGCGCTTGCGATCGCGATCTCCTACACGACAAACCATTCGATACTCTGGGCGATCATTCACGGCATTCTGGGCTGGCTTTACGTCATCTATTTCGCATTGTTTCGGTGACTGACCGCGCTCATCGCACGCTAAGTCATGCTTCCCGGCATGAAGCAGCGAATATCGATCGTCATATGGTCGGGCCAGCGGTGATAGATCGGCCACACCATGGTACGGCCGGCTCTATTCGGCTCGGTGATAACCGCTTCGTCAGGCACGTCCCACCATTGGTCTTCGATCCGAACGCGGTAGTGGCCATTGCTGGATTCCCAATCCGCATCCGCAAGGGCGGCACCGTCGGCATCCGAACAGCACGGGCCCTTCCCGCTCGCGAGGTTCTCGAACCACGGCTTGAGCGGCGAGCCGGCATAGCGACCATCGTCACGTGCGAAAGCGACACGTACGAAAGCGGGCGCGGCGATCAGCAGCGCCGCGAACAGAATGCGGAGTTTCATCGATGACTAGCTCACAGCGCAGAATCAAGTATTGCCGTAATCCTAGCAACGTTCGTGCCAATCGCCCGTTCTCCGCAAGGTCGCGAGCAAGTTGTCCGCAGCAAAAAGCCCGGCTCATGGCCGGGCTTTTTTCGTTTCTAGTGGCGCTGATGGCCGGGAGGACCGCCGCCTCCGCCCGGTCCGCCGCCGCCAACATGCGGTGCGGGCGCGGCGTTGACGTGAGGTGCGCCGCTACCCGGATGCGGCATCGCGGGTGCCGCGCGCGGGCCGCCCATCTGGGCGCGTGCGCCCATCGGCGGGCCACCGACACGCGCCGCATTAGGCTGCGCGATATGCGGCTGCATGGCAGGCCGCGTTGGCGCGGCGGAGAAGCGCGTGGCTTCATGCCCGCGTGCCATCGGCTGCGTGGTTCGGCCGGGGCCGTTCACATGGGCGAAGCGTCCTTGTTGTATGGTTTGCGCCTCCCGTCCACGGGCAAAGCCCTCGCGCCCACGCGCAAAGCCCTCGCGCCCACGGGCAAAGCCCCGCTCACGGGTTGCGCCCTGTGCGAAGCCGGGGCGTGTCCGTCCTTCCGTGATGGCCGTGCGCGCCTCGGTCCTGCCGAAACGCGCGGTCCGCTCGGACGGGACCTGCGTTGCAAAGCGGGCGTGGGATTGCCAGTAGCTGCTCCAATAGGCGCGGCGGTGATACCAAGGCCTGCCCGGATAGTAGCTCGCCCAGTACGAGTTGAGCTCGAACGGCACGATGGGCACGTCGACGACGTCGACATAGTCAGGCAGATAGACGTAGCGGTTGCGGTAGAGATATTCGAGATATCGCGACGAAACCCAGCCGCGGTCGCCGGACCAGCTCACGTCGCACCAGGCGTCGCCCCTGATGCAGCCATGGATATTGACGTGGGCACCGCCGGGAATGCGATCGACCATCGGAAAGCCTGGCCCGGGCCCTGCCCTCATGCCGACCGATGTGGTGACAATGCCCGGCGCCGCAAGCGCGGCGGTGGGCGTCAGCAACATTGCTGCAACGAAAATTCCTCTCAAGCGCATGGCGAATCTCCTCCATCATTTGAAGCGCAACGCGCGAATGGATCGAGCGTTCCGGGAGAGATTGTCGCATCAGCCGAAAAGCTAAATTTGTCCCGGAAGATGAACGGGTCGTTCATCTCCAAACCAAGGCCGCTGCGGCGCACGCGCTGCCCGCAAAACGATCGCCCCGAGGATCAGCGCGAAGCCGATCAACACCAACACCAGGCCGCGCAGCGCAATCCAGGCCTCGGGCTTCCTTTCGATCGTCGGCGAGACGGCCGGAGCGATATCGACCGAGCGCGCGGCGAGCGGGGATTGCTCGATTTCCACCCAGCGATCTCCCCATCGCGTAGGCGCGTCAGCATCATCGTTCGCATCAGGCCGCGCCTCCCGCGACGCCCCCATCGGGTCGTCATCGGGCAACATCGCCGACATCGAGTCGCGCCATGTTGGCTGATCGATCTTGGGCTGATCGATTTTGGGCTGATCGACTTCGCGCTGAACTTCGCGGCTGGGAGCTCCGCGCCGAACTTGATGGATCGGATGGCTTCCTGCCGGCATCGCGCCCCAGCAATGATCCAGGCCGTGCCAGTAGATGTGCATGGTAGGAAAATGCTGACGCGCTTCAGCCTTGGTCATGCAGGACTCGGAAGCTTCCGATGGCGTGGTCGCCACCAACAGCGTCACAACGATCACTGCGACACGCATGGGGTCGCTCCGTCTGAGGTCATCGGGTCCCGTCGCTGCCTCCACGAGATGTCACCCCGCGGCAGGGCCTAGACCCAATGACCGAACGCGCTCCCAGCCGGCCTATCCACTTTCACTTGGCTTGAGTCGGGAGGCAGATTTGAGACGAAATTGAAAACGCATTGAGGCGCTATTGGACGACATCGAGTCTGACCTTTGCAACGCCCCTTTCAACCATTCCCAGCGCATCGGCGGCGGAAGACGAAACGTCGACCACGCGACCCGGAACGTACGGACCGCGGTCATTGACCCGGACGGTGACGGATCGGCCGGTCGCGACGTTGGTCACGCGCAGCTTCGTGCCGAAGGGCAACGTCGGATGGGCGGCGGTCAATTCGCGCGCATCGAACTTTTCGCCGCTCGCGGTCCGTGCTCCCTCGCTGTAGAAAGAGGCAAGTCCCTGCGAGGCAACAGGTCCGTGCGAGGCAATCTGTGTCTGCGCATTTTTGTGGGGCGCGAACGGCGTGTGCTTTTTCACCGACGCGACACGCCGGTTCGTGCCGAGCGACGTCGTTCGATCGTGTTGCAGCGACGCCTGTCGACTGCCGCCGACAAATCCGGAATTTCTGGTGACGACGGAAGACTGGGCGCACGCCGTCAGCAAAGCCCCTGCGAGAGCGATCGTCAGCAGCCGAAAGACGTGCGAAAGATCGGCGCACGCGGTCTTGGCACATCCGATGGATGCCATGTCGTGTCCCCAAGTCCAGCGCCCCCGCGCCCAAACGGAAATCCGACCGACCATAAGGGCGGAATCCAATGAGGGCAGAACCGTGGCCGGATCGGACCAGGCACGACATCAACGACACGATTGCATTCAGGTGTGATTATTGTGCCACAGCCTCGCGAGGCGGCGCGGAGCCAGCGGCTTCAACGATTGATCAGATGCGGCGACCCGGGACGGGCGCGGTCCATGCGCTCTGGCTCGGCGGCAGCACGACGACGGTCGCACCCTGCCTCACCCGATCAAAGAGATCGATGACATCCTCGTTGGTCATGCGGATGCAGCCGGAGGAGATGGCTTGACCGATATATTCCGGCTGATTGGTGCCGTGGATGCGGTACAGGGTATCCTTGTTGCCCTCGTAGAGATAGAGCGCCCTCGCCCCCAGCGGATTGGCCGGACCGCCGGGAATGCGCGGCGGGTAAGGGCCGAGCCGCGCCTGAATCTCGGGCGTCGGGATCCAATCAGGCCATTCTGCCATGCGGCCCACCGCCGCGACGCCGGAGAACGCCAGCGCTTCCTCCCCCACCGCCACGCCGTACCGGATCGCCTTGCCGCCGGGCAGGACGTAGTAAAGATAACGCGCATCGGTATCGACCAGGATCGTGCCTGGCGCCTCCTTGCGCGAATAGTCCACGACATGCCGGCGATAGGATTCGGGAATGTCCGCCCGCGCATAGGGTGGATGGGCGAGCAACTGGCGGTCGCGTGGGGTAAAATTGGCATCCGACGAGGGCGCGAGCGTCGCTTGCATGCAGCCGCCCAGCCCAAAGGCGAGCAGCCCCATCAGCAACAATGCAATCCCGGACCTCGGCACCGCCTGGCCTCCACAGCGTCAGGTTGCTCCATATGCTTCCCGAATAGTGCAGAAATCATGGCGTTGAGTTGCACAATAAACACAGAGACCGCCGTAGCTTCCCTTACCGGGTTTGTCCGGATTTTCCGCGGCGAGTCCCGCTGCTATCCGTTGAGCCTGCACGTCGCTCTTCGCAGGAGGCGGAACATGGCTCAGGTCTATTTCCATTACTCCAACACCCAGGGAGTATTGACCGATCGATGCGGCGCTGCCGTGCGCGATCTGGCTGAGGCGCGCGAGCACGCCGCCGTTGTCGTGCGTTCGCTCATCACAAGACCCAACCTGGAAGATTGGCGTGGCTGGGTCCTGCACGTCAGCGATGATATCGGCGAGGAGATCTTCAGCGTGCCGTTCGCCTCCGCGCTCGGCAAACTGCATTGAGGGGCGCCATGTGGGTCGCGCAATCGCCGTCGCTGCCGCTTCTCCGGTGTCTAAGCGTGATCGTGACGCGATGGCATAGACTGATGAGAATTGCCAACTATCGGCCTGAGCTTCATTACATGCGGGGGCCCGGCCCGAAATGGCACGCGAAGCATCAAGGCCGCGCGTATTAAGCACGCGTCGCCGCGATCTGCAACGGCGCGTCAGCTGTGATGCGGGCCCCGCATGATCTTCATGGCGTCCTCGATGTGGCGCCACTCTTTTGCTTCTTCCGCCTCGCCCTTGCTCTCGCAAGCAACCGCTTTCTGGGCTGCCTGGGCGATAGCCTCCAAGCCGTGCTTCTCGAGCATCTGCCGCGCGATCATGTGAATTTGCGTCTCGGGTATCATGTCGGCCTCCCTGATGTTCCGCCACTCGGAGCTAGCGGTGACCGTTGCCACCGGTCGTCGGGTTTCCTCTTAACGATCGAACGGGAGCTCTCGTTCCGGTGCCCACTGGACCATCTGCCCACTGGGCCGCAGCAAACGTGTGGATGGCACGCGTCGCTGGCTTGGGAACTTACGCCCCCATCATGCGCGTGTTAGGCTCGACGTCCTGCCAAAAGAAAAACAAAGGGAGGATTTCGATGAAGATGACCGTGCACGACAGCCACCTCGTGAAAACGACGGTCGCGGCCGCCTTGCTTATTGCAATGGCGCAGCCGGGCTTTGGCGAGGGCTTGAAGTACAAGCCGATCACCGTGAAGACGCCCGACGGTTTGACCATATCGGCGCAGGAATGGGGCAACCCGGCCGGCCCGGAAATCCTGTTCATCCACGGTTTCTCACAGAGTCATCTGTCGTGGATGCGCCAGGTCGACAGCGACCTCGCCAAGGAGTTTCGCATCGTGACCTACGATTTGCGCGGGCACGGCAATTCCGACAAGCCTCTGGATGCCGCGCATTACCGGGATTCCAAGGCCTGGGGTGACGAGGTGCAGGCGGTGATCGACACCGCCGGGCTCAAACGCCCGGTGCTGGTCGGCTGGTCCTATGCCGGCCGCGTGATCTCGGATTATCTTGCGACCCACGGTGCAGACCAGCTTGCCGGCATCAACTTCGTCGATGCTCCGATCAAGGTTGATCCCGCCCTGATTGGCGACAATATCAAGAACCTGCCGCTGATGGCATCCGAGGATCTTGTCATCAACATCACGGCAACGCGAAGCTTCCTGCACGGCTGCTTCTCCAGGCAACCGAGCGCCGACGACTATGAGACCATGCTCGCGTTCAATATGATGGTGCTGCCCAAGGTGCGGGCCGGCCTTGGCGGCCGTCCGCTCGATGCCAGCGACATGATGTCCAAACTGAAGCTGCCCGTGCTGGTGACCCATGGCGCGGAAGACCGCAACGCCAAGGTCGGCGCCGGCCAGTATACCGCCTCGATCATCCCGGGGGCCAAGCTCTCCATCTATGAGGGGATCGGCCATTCCCCGTTCTACGAGGACGCCCCTCGCTTTAACACCGAACTGGCCGCTTTCGTGCGCGCCGCCGCCAAGACCAACTGACAAGACAAACTGACAGTAGCAAGATCAATCGATTGGCCCGAGGGATCGCAACAACCCGCGATCCCGGGTTGCGAGGTGGTATTCAGTCAGAGATCGTCCAGCTCGGGAGGATCGAACCAGTTCGTCAGTGACAAGCCGCCATCGACCACGATCGCTGCACCGGTGACATAGGCCGACACGCGGTTCGACAACACGGCCAGTGCCATCGGGGCCAGGTCTTCACTGCGGCCGAGGCGGCCGAGCGGGATGTGTCGCGCGAGCGCTGGATCGGCAACGACATGCGCAGCAAGATAAGGCTGGTCAATACCTGTTGGTATACTTCGTCGAAGCGGGTTGATCGGACGGCTTGCCGAAAACACTGCGGCAGCCTTCGCTCAGGTTGGCACGCTGCCTGCGCATGCAGGCCGTGATCCGCTCGACGTCGGGAATTTCCCACGAACAGAGGCGGAAAACATCGCCGGTGCAAAGCCGCCGTTGATCCTCCTGCGTGAAGGCATGGCTCGCTGCAGGCAACATCGCCAAGCTGAAAGCCAGGCTGGACATGATTTTGAAATTTCGGGCCTTGAACCGAACCGCTCGCATCGTTGCCCCCAAAAGTCGACCGATGTTACGGCCACGCCGCCAAGCGCGGTTCGCCGCCTCGGAATCAATGATGATCGTATCGAGGCGATCGGGCTTTACAAGATTGCCGAATGACTGTGCACCGGAATTCTCGATTGGAGGTTGCATCTTCGTCTTCTTGTTCCACGAACGGAACCGGCGCGATGTGCTGAGAAACAGAGCCTTGCTGCTGCAGGTGAAGAATGGGCTCGAGTAGGAAATCGTCGCTGTCGATGCAGATGTAGCTGCCGATGTCTGGCACACACGGGCCGTTCGGGCGCAAGACGACGGCTTCGCCGTTGGATGCCCGCCGTACGCACTGCCGCCTTTTTGACGTTGTTCGACCATAACCATCCCGGAGGGTACGGTATGGGGGCGGCAATTGCCTGAGACCACGAGGACGGCTGGGTTGCGGCAAAGGACCACTGCAGCATGCAAGTAGGCTCCGGACTTATGCTGCGCGGGCGGCTATGGCGCGGCCTGCTCGCCCTTGGCGCAATTTCTGCGCTGACAGTCGGTGCGGCGCACGCCCAGAATCTCGACCAGGGAAAATCAGCCACCAAGCTGTTTGCGGATGGTTGCGCGACATGTCATCACAGCGCACGCGGGCTTGCCAAAGGCCGCTTCAGCCTCACGCTGTACCTGTTCCTGCAGGATCACTACGCGACCAATTCGAGCTCGGCCTGGGCGCTCACCTCCTATCTGGAATCGGTCGATAGCCCAGCGCGCAGCCAATTGCGGGCCGCAGCTTCGAAGCGATCGTCTCCCGTTCTCGGCACGTCACGATCGTCGCTGCGGCCGCCCCTGCCGGTGCCGGAGCGCTAGCAAGGCTGCTGCGCCCGGCAAACCTGCTATTCAGCGGCTTGCGCGCGATAGGCCTCGTAATTCCAGAGATTGGAGCGCGTGATGCATTTGCCGCAGTGGAAAAACGCCTTTTCGACGCCGACGACCATCGCGAGTTCGGGCAGGCGCCCATCGTCCACCATCGCGCTCCTGATACCCTGATCCCGGACAATCATGGCCCGACCCGCAACGCGAAGCGTTTCGCGCTGCTGCGGCACAAAGAAGATCAAGCCGACGCCGGGGTTCTGCAGCAAATTGTGGAAGGTATCGACGCGGCGGTTGCCGCGACGATCCGGGATCGCGAGGGTCGCATCGTCAAGGCATCTTACGAATCCAGCGCGATCTCCCTTTGGCGACAGATCAACCATGCCGAAGGCATCGGTCGAACCCACCACGACGAATGGAGAGGCGGCGATAAATTCCCGGCATCGGCGATCGAGCCTCCTGAGAATCTTGCTGGTGAACCACCGGTTGGCAGGCCCGACAACTCTCCGCAAATCCTGCTCGGTTGTGACCACCTCTTCGAACCGCTGATCGAGCGGCGTCGCTATTTTTGAATCCAAATTCTGCCCTCTCGCGAAACTGTGGATTGGAAAGGACAGTAGGTGGGTGGCGAATGTCAAATCAATCCACTGCGTGGTTCGGAAGCCCGTTCGGTTCGTGAACCCGCTGTAATGGTTGCGGCGGCAGTGCGACGGCAAATTGGTTGTAGGGGGGCACCAGCTCACGGGTGCCGATCTTAAGCCGCAATGTTATCCAAGTTCCCGACTAGCAATAAGGCACATTGAATCCGACTGATTCGGCGGATGACCCTGAGGTCCGCGAGGATATCGTATGGCATTTTTCAAGCGTGAGCTAAGCCCGATCGAGCGCTTTGAAAGTGCGCTGAGGGATAAGCAGGCGGTGCGGCAGAAGATGGCCGAGCGGTTGAGCACGGCCGAGACGTTGCTGGTCGAAAAGCGGACCGCGGCCGAACGGCTGGCGGTGGCCGGTGCCAGCAATGCCCAGCTCGATCGGGCAGAGGCCAAGTTGCGTACTGTCGAGGAGCGCGCCAAAACCCTACGCGCCGAATTGGCGGAGTTCGACGAGCAGATCGTCTCCACCGAGCGCGCCCTGGCTGACGCCAAAGCGCAGCGTGGCCGTGACATGGCAGCGGACGAGATCGAGGGGTTGGCCGCGGCAATCGAGCAGGCTGCCCCAGGATTTGGTGCCGGTGCTGCCGCACTCGTGGACGCCGTCACAAAAAGCACGGCGTCGGTACCTGAAGCGACCAGGTTCTCGGCAAGCGTCGATGCGCTGCGCCGCGAGGTGCTCGCGGCTGCGGATTTGATTTGCTGGGAGCTGCGATCAGCGGCCGTGCGCACCCGTGCGGGCAACGCGAACCTCGTGCTCGCGCCACCAACCCCGGAGCACGTGCCACTGCCTGAGATCGAGCGGCAACTGGTCTACACGCTCAATCCGCTCTTGTGGCGCGAGGGCAGCGAAGTGCGCAGGGTCCCGGCTTTCGCGATGGTCGCCCTGCCAAAGATGTTGCTGCCGGTCGCCCTGCGGCATCAGCATGCGGATTATCTGAATGCTCGGCGCGTACAGACCCTAATCCACGTTCATGGCAGCGGAGGGTTCGATGGCGATCTGCCTGCGGACGCTCCGCAACTCGTCGATCTCGATGCGCTCGCCGCGGAGGAAAGGGAAAAGAAGGAGAGCGCCCAGGCGGACGTTGCGTGAGGCACAGGGGACATCGGGCATTCGATCGAAACAGGAGGCATCAACTCAAGACGCCCTTGAGCCCGGCATATATCGAACCGATGGCCGTCACAGCCACGCCGACGAGTGGACCCGCCGTATGGATGAGGTCTTGGATGAGACGCGCCCTGCGGCGCAGTTGCTCCTCGCCGACATGGTGGCCGAGCAACCGCGCAATCTTGAAAGCCGCGACATTTGGCTTGCCGCCCTGCGCCAGTACTTTCGGCAACGCCTGAAAGATCAAGACGCCGAGGATGTTACCCGAGACGAAGGCAAGCAAGATACTGCTGCCGTATTCGACGACCTCACGCCATTCGACGAACGATCCCGGCACGATCGGTACCTGGTCATGAAGTCCTGTCACAATCAGCATGAACGTGATGCTTAAGGTTGCCGTAACGCTTCCTAGCGCAAGCGCACCCTCGAGCCAGACTTTATTTAGCGGATAGGCTGCGAAGCCGAACAGGCCAGGGATGAGAACCGACGCCAGCCGCAACGGCAGCGGAGAGAGGTTCAGCACAATCGTGACCACGACATGCGCGATCACCAGCAGTGCCGTGGGAACGAGAACATACAGCACGATGTGGGAAGAAAAATAGCGGACTGGATATTTGTATCGCTCAAGCCTGGTATTTACGCGATCCAGATCGCGTCTCAGCCTATCCAATTCCGCAACGAGATCCTGGGTTTCAAGCAGCATAGGGCGCACGACGCGCAAGTCGCGCGAGCAGTGCTTGCAAGCAATGGCTTCGTCCTTGATGGTTTCAGCGCAAAAAGGACATTCCATCGGTGCTATCGAGATTTCCTGCGACTTCTAATCATCTCAATTTCGCGCCGCGCCCTGTGAAGTTCTTCCCGAATGATATCGCGCTTGCGCAGAAGTTCGTCCCGTTCAGCCATTAGCGTCGCTGGTATTGCAATATCTCGCGAGCAAATGACGCAAACGAGTGTTCCTTCGGCATTTTGCGATAGGCAATAGGGACACGGCACCATGGTACTAGGGCACGATTTTTAGAACGAAGCTGGTGGTGCCGACGCGACCATCGCTATCTTTGACGTCAACTCGAATGATGTATTCGCCTGGCGGTAGTTCGGTGTCGGGCATATCGATACCCGCATTTTGCACGAATGGCTTGATTCGGGTGGTGAGGTCGACATTTGGTGTTCGCAGAAACGTCATCTTGACGGAGTCTGGATCAATCTTGGCGCCACCGAACGACTCAAATTTCAGTTGAAGCCGCAGTGGCGAATGCACCGTATCGCCCGGTGAAATGAACTCCACCTTCGGCGCTCGCAAAATCCCGCGTCGGTCCGCTGCAACCGCTCCTTTCGGCGGCGGCAGCTGAGCTTCTTCTTCGGTAATCAACTTGGTCGCATGAGCCCCGCCTGACATGCACAGGCTGGCTGCCACCAGTATCCAACCAATCTTGCTGATCATGTATCCGCGATCTCGCCGTACAGTCGGAAAGTGCTTCAACGTGCACCGCCATCACCGATAATCGTGTACGGCGCCCAGAACAAGGGATGCGCGTAAGTGAATTCGGTTTTGCCTTCGCTGTTAAGATAACCGGGTCCGTCCACGAGCGCCATCATCGCCTGCCGGAGTGCTTCGCTGCGTCCCAGCTTTGGATTTTCTGCCTGACGCTTGAACAAGTCGGTAACCAGTTGTCGGGCAGACTGCGAGTGCACGGACCAGTTCGTGACCAACAACGCCCGGGTTCCCGCGTAGAAAAACGCACGACCAAGTCCGGAAGCGGCCTCGGCACCGACGCCGGCGCCGGCAGCGGTATTGCAGGCCGACAAAACGACCCAATCCGCGTCAAGCTTGAGGCCCAGAATTTCTTCCATTGTCAGAAGGCCGTCACCGTCCTCTCCCGTGACGGTCGGCGATGACAATGCCAGGGCCGGCTGCGTCAAGCCGTTGAGTTCACCGGGCACGAGGCCGTGCGTGGCGAAAGCCAGGATCTTGAACCCGGAAAGATCCAGGGTCTTGACCGCGCTTTCCGTCGCGTTCTTGCCGAGATGCAGCACTTTGGCCGGGTCGGCGTGCAATGCGAGAGCGATCGACTTCAATTCGTCGGCCGTGTCCGGCAACCGCGGTAAAAGGCCTAATTCCGCGCTATCCACGCCCTCAAGTTTTGGGCTGCTGCGCCGCTTCAACGGCATTCCACGGCTTAGGTTGTTGCTCGCGTCGGCGATCTGAACTCTGGTCTCTGCGGTTTCCGCTTCGGCTTGCTGGTCCGTGTTGAAATACGGGTCGCCAAATGCCACGAATTCTTCCCGATTGGGCTTGCCGGGCGGCAGCTGCCGGAGTGTGCGCAAGGCCGCCGCCGAGGGTATCGTCGTCACCCCATGGGTTCGGGCGAGCCACGCCACCCCTCGATAGCCCGAAAATAGAGGTTCATCGCCATCCTTGGCTACAGCCGGTGCCGTCGGCAATAAGGAAACAGGCAGCAAGCCTAGCGCACCGTTGGTGACGACAATCAAGCTCCTGGCGGACTTCCAGCCGCTTTCGACCGGCTTCAAGAGCAACTCATAAAGTCCGTAAGCCAGCCCCAAGTCGAAGTCGGGGATATCCGAGATCATGGCTGCCTGCGGCTCGAGAGCCTCTCGCAATTTGCGAATTTTGGTCTCAATCTCCCCGCTCTTCGCCGTAATCTGGGCGAACGCAATAGGACCTGCCTTTGGCACGGCCCAAACAAAACTTCTATTCAGACCGAAATAGAAAGACAGCATTGCCTCGCCATCCACCAGCGTGGCTCTTATCTCGTCGATCGTCGGCGGCTTTGGCGAAACCAGATCGGCGTAAGCCGGAAATTTTTGATTGATTTCCTGGCGCGCCTTGTCCCGCTGCGCCCGCAGACTGCCAATGGAAGCGGTGATCGCTTGCACGCCTTTTTCATCGCGCTCATCCGACGATAGCGCGAGCACATTATTGAGCGTGCCCAGTTGCGCATTCAACTGCTTGGAAAGATCCTGCTCCTTACGGACCAGTTCGCTGAGTGCCGCATCTTTGGCTGCGGCTCGCGCGCTCGACGCCGCCAGCGCCTGCTGGACGGAATGACCGCGAATAGCGTCGGCGAGGCCAAACGTCTCCGCGCCGACGTCGGCAACTAAACCGGTATTTCTCGCGAGCATGACGAAGTAGGTTTCGACGACAACCTGCAATCGAAAGCTGCGCGCTGCAACCGTCGTCGTATTGTCGTCGTCGGAGTTCTCCTGCGAGGCCGCCATCATGCCCGGTATGGCTGCTTTGAATTCGCGGATCGCCTCTGCGTCCCGTCCCGCCTGCATCAGTCCAATGGCCAGCGTGCCGCGCGCGGATGCGGTGTCGAAATGAGTTTCGCCCACGCGACCAACCTGGCTTTTCACCAGTTGCTCTGCCGCCGCGATGCCGGCATCAACCTGGCCTGAGGAATAAAGCGAAAGAATCCGCGATGGATTTAGCTCGAAGATTCGACGCCGCTGTGGATCCCAGCCGGCAATCGACTTGTCGATCCGATCGTAAATCGCCGTCGCCTCGGGCTTGCGCTGCAGTGTAAGGATCCCGCCAAGTTGGGAAAGGATTTGCACCGTCGGTTGCGAGTCGTCCGGGACGCCGACCGTTTGGTTGATTTCGAGAGCCACGCGCGTCAGTTGTTCGGCTTCTGTGTAGCGTCCTTGTTCAACAAGAATCGCTGCGAGGCCCATCACGTAGCGCGGCGTCACCGCATTGTACTTCCCCGTGTCCTTGAGCCTGGACAGCAAGGCGCGGCGGGCGTCGATCTCGGCTTCCTCCAATCGTCCCTGCCGCGCCTTCATGCGGGCTTGGCTGAGGACCGTGCCATCGATCGCCTGCAGAAGCATCGATTCCGATGGCGGATTATCGGAATCCAGCACCGCCTTCATGCCCGCGTATTTGCGTTGCTCAGCGACACGATAAGCGGCTTCGGCCTCACGGAACTGCCCGCGCGCCTCGAAAACAATTGCACGATTGAAATCAATCTCGGATTCCCAGGCATGAGCGAATTTGGCATAGGAAGCACGCCATCCTGGCATGCCACTGGTCCGCGCTTCCTGGATCAAGGACACGCTGCGGCGTAGATAGGCCTCGGCCTGAGGGATATCCCCCATTTGGAGAAGCATCGAGCTAATCTGCCGGTTGGTCACAAACTGATATCCCTTGGCACCCGGCGCATTGGTATCGCGCAACAGACGCTGATAGACCTCAAGCGCCTTTTTCGGGTCGCCGGCGACGGCATACTGCAGCGCGACGAGCTGCATAAACCGTCCCATCAGGTTGAGACTGACAACTCCGCGTCCAACCTCGATTGCTTTATTCGCATCCGTGATGGAATTTGCCAACCTGCCAAGTTGCGCACGCGCATTGCCACGGCCAAAATAGAACTGCGCTAGATCCTCTCGCGATTCCTTGCCGGTCGGAGAAGCGTCAGCGGTTGCTTGTAACTCCTGAATGACCTTAAGGTCGGGCTTTTCGCTATCCAGGATCGCCGTGATGTCGGAAATCGTCCGTGGCGGAGCAACGAAGGCGGCGGGAAGTCCACTCCCCGCGGAAATCTTGGGTGCGGCCTCATTTGGAACTGCAATAGCTACGTTCGCGCGCCCATTGGCAGTATTCAGCGCAGCCTTGACGCATGCTTGAACGCGCGGCTTCGCCTTGGCGCGGCACGCCTCCAAGCTGCCCATACCACCACTTGATTGCATGCATGACATCACCATCGGCCTGCCGACGGTCATCCGGCAATTCTCGATGGCCGTCTCCATCGAAAGTGGAAACGCCAGTCCCGTTGATCCGATCAGAAAGCAGAGCGCAGCGATGTGGCCAACACCCCGACGAAGGAGACTATGCCCCAATTGGCGAACCAGCATTGCAAACACCTGCACAAAAGACACCGCTGAAATGCAAAATCCTATCTTTAAATTGTCCTCGAGAACAAGCCTCAATCAACCCGTAGATCGACGGGTTGGGCCGTGGATTCAGTCGATCCTTGCAGCTCTTAAGCTTGCGGGCCGGAAAGCGAGATCTCTCGTTCCGCGCGGAAGACATTACTGTAAAGATTCGCAACCCACTGGCGTCCGCGCGACGTCATGTTGAGATAGCGTATTGCGGTCTGAATGTGAGGTGCCACGCTGTTCCAGTAGAATTGCGGGTAGCTGTCGACGATGTCGGCGGGCGATGCATAGCCAAGCTGGCGGTTCATGCCTACTTCTTCAAACTCATGATAGAGGGCATTGGCTTTCCTGATGTAGTTGGGATCGCCGAGTTGTCCGATGAAATCTGCCGCTCGAAGGATCGATGCCTCCTCATCATATTGCTGACCCTCGCTTGGAGGAAATCGGGTGCCTTCGATGGCATGAGCAATGCGCAGCTCGTCGAGCTCCGCAATGCCCTCGATCCTCTCGATCACGTAGAGCTTCGATCGATCGACATGGTAGGGCATCAGGCTGGCGTCGGATGAACCGCGCGGCAACGTCACCTTTCTGCCTGACGCATCAATCACAAAACCGTCCGCGTCGTCCTCCTTGAGGAGGCCGCGCACGTAGCCGATGTCGTGGGTAAGGCAGGCAATGATGACGTGCGCGTAGTCGGTCACGGTGATGTGGGCGTGCAACGCCCGACCGCGGAGAATATCATGTCCGGCAAGCGTTACGAGCAGCGTGTGCTCGACATTGTGGTAGAGAGCGTCGCTGTTTCCAATGCACTCGAGGGCTATACGGGCGGCCGCCAGCACCAATTCGCGGTAAGCCTGCGAAGATCCGTACACGTGGCGCATGAAGGAGCCGAGTAATTCCTCCAAGGCATCTGCCGCCAGCTCCGGTAAAGTCATCATTGATGCTGCCCCGATGAAAATAACTTCCCGCGCGCACTCCTGACTTCGCACTTTGCTGCGAGCGAGCATACCGCATCTCTGGTTAGGCCACCACACGCCGAATACCGCTCCCGGTGAAAAAGCGATATTATATTGCGACGCAGCTATTCTGGTGCCGCCGGTTCGAGATTCCTGTTCCTGACTACTTGCGCAAATTGGGTAGTCGCCTAGATCGCGACAAATGACGCACCTCGCAAGCCGCATCATCGGACACTACGAAAAACACGCGGCGGCGTGGGACAACGACCGCCAGAACAGCGCGTGGAATGACCAGCTCTGGCACGACCGTTTCATCGATCGCCTCGCACCAGGCGCAAGAGTTCTCGACCTTGGCTGTGGCTCGGGACGGTCGGTTGCGCAGCACATGCATCACCGCGGACTGCACGTGACGGGCGTCGATTCGTCTCTTACGATGATATCCCTGTGCCGGAGGCGCCTGCCCGACCACGAGTGGGTCGTGGCCGACATGAGACGGCTATCGCTGAGCCGCCGCTTCGACGCTATCCTGGCCTGGGACCGTTTCTTTCACCTCGACCATGATGACCAACGCGGAATGTTTGCGGTGTTCGCCCTGCACTCGTCCGCCGACGCGGTGCTGATGCTCAATACTGGACCTGAACATGGCGAGGATGTCGGCAGCTATCGAGGCGATCCGCTCTATGATGCGAGCCTGGCACCCGCCGAATACGTGACCTTGATCAACGGAATCGGCTTTGAGGTTATCGAGCATGTCGCCAATGATGCGCGAGCGGGTGGACGCACGGTGTGGCTTTGCAGAGGCCGGCCAAACTCCTGAATTGAAAAAGCGTCTGTCGGAATCGAAAGCCACGTTCGTTTGCGATTGGCGCCTGTCGCGAATCCAGTCCGGGTGCGAATACGTCAGCATCAACGACACAAGCGACGGTAGGTAGGTAGGTAGGTAGGTAGGTAGGCAGGTCGTGCCAAAGTGACGACCGCAATCGCTCCGGCCAAACCACAAAAATAGTTCTGCCTCATAATCGTGATGACTCTGACGCAAGGAGAAGAAATAAGCTTGTGGATAAGGGAGGAGACTTTGCGATGAGCGATTGCACCATCATGGAGTTGTATTGCCTGGAGCGATCAAGGTTAGATCCTCGGAACAGAGGTAAATGGATTGCACAGGCCGAGCGTTGGCATGAACTTGCCCGGGCTCAGAACTCATGGCGTCATCAGAAAAAGCCGCCTCTTCAGCAATCCATGCATGCGGGCCCGATGGCAACCCAGCCTGGTACACGCCAGCAGGGCTGACTTTAGCCGCGTAGATAGCCCGCGTCCGGTTCGGCGGTTAGCCGTCCGGCCGCAAAGTCGCGAGGCCACCGCCGCCAGAGCCGTCCTCAATTACCAGCTAGGCCGGATCAGACATCCAGGTTTGCTCTCCGCATTGGCATTTGAACATGCTGATGGTGCGACCCTTGTTGGAGTCCAGCATCTTGCAGATCAGCTTGGGTTCCGCGGCGCAACGGCTACAGCGACGCGGCTCTGTGGTTTCCGTGCCGGTCAGTTGGCTTGTACTGAAGTAATTCATGCTGCGCCCAAAATTGAATCTCTCGATGGTGCTTGCCGGTGGTTCGTTTTCTCAATTAGTACCAGCGCGAAACTTTTGGTTCAAAAACGCACGATATCGTGCGCGGCTGCTGCAATAGGTCATCGCCGCCACTGATGGCGCCTCGGGTGAAATCAGTTCCGGATGTTGCTACGCTGATCCTGGCAAGGTCGACGGGAGCCGTTGGATGCGCTCGCATCCACCGCTCGCGGCCACCTCGCCACTGCGGAAGACCCACGCAGGGCGACGTTCCGAAGCCACACAGCGAGACAGGCCATGGTGAAACCGTTTCCCTCGAAGACCCACATCGGCAACCACATGCTGCATCCGGAAACGCTGATGCTGAACTACGGCTACGACCCGCAACTGTCGGAAGGGGCCGTCAAACCACCGGTGTTCCTGACCTCGACCTTCGTCTTTCGGACCGCCGAAGACGGACAGGACTTCTTCGATTTCGTCTCGGGTCGGCGCGAGCCTCCCGAGGGGATGGGCGCGGGCCTGGTTTATTCGCGCTTCAATCACCCGAACAGCGAGATCGTCGAGGACAGGCTCTCTGTTTACGAGCGCACCGAGAAATGCGCGCTGTTCTCGTCCGGCATGGCGGCGATTGCGACCACGATCCTCGCGTTCGCGCGCCCTGGCGACGTCATCCTACACTCACAACCGCTCTATGGCGGGACAGAAACTCTGCTTGCCAAGACACTCGCGGGCCTCTCCATCGGCGCCGTGGGTTTTGCCGACGGCATCGACGAAACCGCAGTCAGGCTGGCGGCGGAGGATGCCATGCGCAAAGGCCGCGTTGCGATGATTTTCATCGAAACCCCGGCAAATCCCACCAACGGCCTAGTCGATATCGCGATGGTCCGCCGCATCGCTGAGATGATCGGCCAGACCCAGGGGCACACGCCGATCGTTGCATGCGACAATACGTTGCTGGGACCGGTGTTTCAGCGGCCGATCGAACACGGCGCGGATCTTTCGTTGTACTCGCTGACGAAATATATCGGCGGTCATTCCGACCTGATTGCGGGCGCCGCGCTCGGCTCAAAGGCCCTTATGAAAGACATCAAAGCGCTGCGAGGCGCCATCGGCACCCAGCTGGACCCGCATTCCTGCTGGATGATCAGCCGGTCGCTCGAAACACTGAGCATCCGCATGGAACGAGCTGACAGAAACGCGCGGCTCGTGGCGGATTACCTGCGCGACCACGCCAAGGTGGCGAAGGTTCATTACCTCGCTCACCACGACGAGACCTCGCCCGCCGGTCGTCTGTTCGCGAGACAATGCATCGGCGCCGGCTCCACGTTCTCGTTCGACATTGTCGGCGGCCAAGCCGCTGCGTTCAAATTCTTGAACGCGCTGCAAATCTTCAAGCTCGCGGTGAGCCTGGGCGGCACCGAGTCGCTTGCCAGCCTGCCCGCCAGCATGACCCACTCCGGCGTTCCGGCTGATATCCGCCAAAAAATAGGCGTTCTCGACTCCACGATCCGGCTGTCGATCGGCATCGAACACCCCTCCGATCTGATCGCGGACATCGCGCAGGCGTTGAGCGAGGCATAGCTGCGCGACCGAACATTGCCGCCGAGATGAAGCCGCCGGCCTCGCCGATTACCCAGAATCGTACTCTTGTCGCCGCATTTCTCGGTATTGCTAGCCGGCAGGACCGAGGGATATTGCATGAAAAAGTCGATCGCGTTTGGGGCGCTGGCCCTGTCGCTGGTTTCGTCCGGAGCGATGGCGGACGAGCGGCGTGGCGGCGACGCCGCGCTCGGAGCGCTCTCCGGTGCGGTGGTGTTTGGACCCGTTGGCGCCGTGGCGGGCGCGGTCGTGGGGTATGCCGCCGGACCGTCGATTGCTCATTCCTGGGGCTTTAGACGCTCGAGCGCCGCCCATCGCGGACGGACATCGACCAAGCAAGAGGCGCGAGTATCTCATGTTGAGAGTGAGCCAGTCCCGAATAGGCCGGCCGCTCCGCCCCCGGCTGCGCAAGTGCCGCCACCCTCTCCTAAAGCTGCCTCCACGGCACCGCCGGTTCAGGGCCTGGAGTGAGGCGGCCTCAAGTAAGCCTTCGACGCCACTTGAGGAGCGAAAGCGCACTCGACTGCCTACGGATCTCAATACGGCGGCGCCCGTCTCGCCCGCTGCGCTTTCGCCGCCTCCATCCACCACGACAGATCATCTGCGAACCGAGGGAAGGCCGCATCCAGCGCTTTGCCGCCCTCGCCAATCGGCTTGCCGTCCGCCGACAGCGTCTGCGTAATCGGGCCCGCTGCGATGGTGCTCGAAATCACCACCATGCCCATCTCCGAAAGCGTGCCATGCCAGGCGAGCGCGGCGCGGACGCCCGAAAAACGGCCCGCCGAATAGCTGGCGATCGCAGCGGGACGCCAGAACCACTCCTCGAGGAAATGATCGGTGAGGTTCTTCAGCCCCGGCTGGACGCCCCAATTATATTCGCCTGATATCAAGACGAACCCGTCGGCGCCGCGAATTTGACCAGCGAGTTTTTCCAACGCGGCGGGCGCCTCGCCTTTCGGATATTCCTTGTACATCCGGTCCAGCATCGGCAGACCAACCGCCTTGGCGTCGATCAGCTCGACGTCGTTGCCGCGGCCGCGCAACCCCTCGACAACGAATTGCGCAAGGCGGATGCCCAAGCGATCCCTGCGGTACGAGCCGTAGAATACGAGAATGCGGTTGCTCATGGCATCCGCATATTAGCACGCTTGCAACGCCTGTCTCCCACCGGATCGTCCCGGCGTTTTCCAAAAATTAAGCAGGCGCTGCGCGCCGATCATCGCGGCAAAAAAATCGCCACAATCCTTTTTACGAAATCAATTCGTTTCGAGAAGGAGAGCCCGAGATGCGGATCAGAAACGCAATCTTCTTTGGTTCCATTGTCGCCGCGGCCGTCCTGGCAACGCCCGTGCTGGCGAAGGATTCACAATCCCAGAAAACCAACGACCAATCGACGATCTCGACGCCGTCCGGTTCACCGCCCTGCCATGCTTACCAACAGGCCGCCGATGGATCGTGGATCGAGCTTCCATGCCAGGCGGCAGATTCCCCTAGGCCAACGCAGCGGCACAAGGCCTCGGCCCGGAAGGCGGACGATGAAGGGCACTGAAGCTGGAACCCGCGGGCTCCGTTTGACCTTTCCCTCGCCTGGCCGCGACTAACCGTCCAAACCTTCAAGGGCAGGGCATGACCGACCGGCAGACGACCGATAAAGCCCGCCGCAATCCGTTTATTGCTGTGCTGCTGCCCTGGCTCCTGATCGGCCAGTTTCTCTGGAATTTGCTGACGAGGGCGCATGAATATCCGATGCGTGCCGAGCAGGTCATGACCATGACGTTCAATCTCGGCATGCTCGTCGGCCTAATCGGGTTGAGGCGCTCGATGCCGAAGCCGCTGTTCTGGATCGCGCTCGTCGCTGGCGTCGGGCTGTTTGCACTCCGCCTGACCAGCGACGCGGCCTGGTGGACCGGCCATCTCGGCTATTCCTTACTGCCGAGCTGACCTGGTCGTCAGCTCCGCAAGCCCGGCGCTTCCTGTCCGGTGCGCGCGACATATTCGCTGTAGCCGCCGCCATATTGGTGGATGCCCTCCGGCGTCAGCTCGAGCACCCGGTTGGACAGCGCCGCGAGAAAATGCCGATCGTGGGAGACGAATAGCATGGTGCCTTCATATTCCGACAGCGCCGTGATCAGCATCTCCTTGGTCGCCATGTCCAGATGGTTGGTAGGCTCGTCCAGCACCAGAAAATTCGGCGGATCGTAGAGCATCTTCGCCATCACAAGCCGCGCCTTCTCGCCGCCCGACAGCACGCGGCACCTCTTCTCCACATCGTCGCCGGAGAAGCCGAAGCAGCCGGCGAGCGCCCGGAGCGAACCTTGGCCTGCTTGCGGAAACGCATCCTCCAGCGACTGAAACACGGTGCGCTCGCCCTCCAGGAGATCCATGGCGTGCTGCGCGAAGTAGCCCATCTTCACGCTGCCGCCGACCGCTACCGTGCCGTCGTCCGGCTCGGTCGAACCGGCCACCAGTTTCAAAAGGGTCGACTTGCCCGCACCGTTAACGCCCATGACGCACCAGCGCTCCCGGCGGCGCACCCGGAAGTCCAGCCCGTCATAGATCCGTCGCGCGCCATAGCCCTTGTGCACGCGCTTCAAGCTCACCACGTCCTCGCCGGAACGCGGCGCCGGCAAAAACTCGAAAGCCACGGTCTGCCGCCGCTTCGGCGGCTCAACGCGCTCGATCTTCTCCAGCTTCTTGACCCGGCTCTGCACCTGCGCTGCGTGGGAAGCGCGCGCCTTGAAACGTTCGATGAACTTGATCTCCTTGGCCAGCATCGCCTGCTGGCGCTCGAACTGGGCCTGCTGCTGCTTCTCGTTCAGCGCGCGTTGCTGCTCATAGAACTCGTAATTGCCGGAATAGCTCGTCAACTGGCCACCATCGATCTCCACCACCTTGTTGACGATGCGGTTCATGAATTCGCGATCGTGCGAAGTCATCAGCAACGCACCCTCGTAACCCCTAATAAACTGCTCCAGCCAGATCAGGCTTTCGAGGTCGAGGTGGTTGCTCGGCTCGTCCAGCAGCATGGCGTCGGGACGCATCAGGAGAATACGCGCGAGCGCCACGCGCATCTTCCAACCGCCGGAGAGCGCGCCGACATCGCCGTCCATCATCTCCTGGCCAAAACTCAAGCCGGCAAGGACCTCGCGGGCCCGCGTTTCCAGGGCATAGCCGTCGAGCTCCTCGAAGCGCGCCTGTACCTCGCCGTAACAGGCGATGATGTCGTCCATGTCATCGACGCGCGCCGGATCCGCCATGGCGGCCTCGAGCTCTTTGAGCTCGACCGCCACCGCGCTGACGGCTCCGGCGCCATCCATCACCTCGGCTACGGCGCTGCGGCCCGACATCTCGCCGACGTCCTGGCTGAAGTAACCGATAGTGAGGCCGCGATCGACGGCGACCTGGCCCTCGTCGGGCTGGTCCTCGCCGGTAATCATCCGGAAAAGCGTCGTCTTGCCGGCGCCGTTCGGACCGACCAGACCGGCCTTCTCTCCCCTTAGCAGTGTCGCGGACGCTTCGATGAAGAGAATCTGGTGGCCGTGTTGCTTGCTGATGTTGTCGAGACGGATCATTGGCGCCTGAGCAGGAGGAGAGTTGGAAGAATTTACGCTGTCTCTAAGCCATGTAGCCGGCTTACGGAAGCCCGCCCCACGCGGCACAGCCAACGCAGCGCGCAAGGCGCACCCGGTGACAGATTGGTGACACGCTCAGGAACTGAACCGGGCGCGGTAGTCCTGCGGAGTGGCCGATAGCACCCGGAGGAAGCTGCGGCGCATGGTTTCTTCCGAACCGAAGCCGCAACGCCGCGAGATTCGCTTCACCGGCAGGCGTGTCTCCGATAGCAGCCGACGCGCCGCCTCCACCCTCAGCCGCTCGACCGCGCGGGCCGGCGTCAACCCAGTCGCCTCCAGATAGTGCCGGCTGAAACTGCGCTCGCTCATCCCGGCCTGTCTGGCGAGAAGTGGAAGTGAAATATCGTCCAGGAGATGCTGGTTGATCCAGTCATGAAGCGCGCCGAATTGATCTTCCGCCGACTGCAAGGACAGCGCCGCGCTAAACTGCGCCTGACCGCCGGGACGCTTGAGGAAGACCACCAGATAGCGTGCCACCGCCAGCGCCGCGGTTCGACCGAGATCCTCCTCCACCAGCGCCAGCGCCAGATCGATCCCGGCGGTCACGCCGGCCGAAGTCCAGACAGTGCCATCGCGCACGAAGATCGGATCGGATTCGACACGCACAGCGGGGAAACGCCGGGCAAGTTCGGCGCAAACCGACCAGTGGGTGGCCGCGCGTCGTCCGTCCAGCACATTTGAGGCCGCCAGCAGGAACGCGCCGGTGCAGACCGAAGCGACGCGACGCGCTCGCTCCGCTCGCCGCCGCACCCAGTCGACCAACACCGGATCGGCTGAGGCCGCCTCGACGCCCGGGCCACCGGCAACGATCAGCGTATCTAGTGCGGCGCTAATGCGCGGCAGCGGACGGGTCGCGATTCCGAGCCCTGCGGAAGCTGTCACGTCCTGCCCGCCCTTCGCCACCACCCGTAGCAAATAGGGCGGCGTTTCTCCCGCCTCCGAGACCAGATCGTTGGTGGATGCGAACACCTGAAGCGGCCCCGTGACATCGAGCAGTTGCACCGAAGGATAGGCGAGCACCTCGATGATGCGAGCGGCACTGATCCGGGAGCTTGGCGGAGAACGAGGGGATTTTGGCATTTCCGCCAGAGCCTGCCCGGTTAGGTTGGGCCTGTCCATCCCTAAACATCCGGAGCTGCCCATGATCCCACGCGACACCCATTTACAAATCGGCTCGCTGGTGTTCGAAGGCGTCGATCAGATCGACCTGACAGGCCCGTTCGAGGTGCTGTCACGCATCCCGAACTCGACCTATCGCATCTACGGCAAGTCAGCCGAAACGGTTCGCGACCTCAGGGGATTGCGGCTGACGCCGGATGCGCCGCTTGCCGAGGCGCTGCAGCTCAACGTGCTCCATGTGCCCGGCGGCTTCGGGCAGGAAGCGCTGATGGACGACGCTGAAGTGCTGGGGTGGATCGCGGAGCAGGCGGCCGGCGCGCACAGCGTGTTCTCGGTATGCACGGGCGCGCTGCTTTGTGGCGCGGCCGGTCTGTTAAGGGGACGGCGGGCAACGACGCACTGGGCTTCGTTTCACCTGCTGCCTTTCTTCGGCGCCATACCGGTCAACGAACGCGTCGTCGTGGATGGCAACTGGGTGTTTGCCGCCGGCGTCACCGCGGGAATCGACGGCGCATTGCGTCTCGCAGCCGAGTTGCGCGGCGACGACGTCGCCAAGGCGATCCAGCTTTACATGGTGTATGCGCCGGAACCTCCGTTCGACAGCGGCACGCCCGCGACCGCGCCGGCTGCCATCCTCGCACAAGCGCGGCAGTCCGTAGCCGACATCACGGCGCAGCGCGAGGCGACGGCACGCCGCATTGCCGCGAGACTCGGCATCGCCGTTGCCGCGGCGGCAGCGCAATGAGCCCGCCATCGAGCCAAAGCAACAGCACGATACCGCAATGCGCCTTTAGCGAAAAAACCGAGGGACAATTGGCAATTACACCAAAGCCTGCTGCCCGAAATAGCTTGCGCGACAAAACAAGGAGAATGACATGACCACAATGACGTTTACGAAAACCGCGCCGCCGCAATGGTTGCTCGATATGTGGAAGGAAATCGACGACAAGACCTTTGGCAAAGGCTTTGACTGTTTCGCCGAGGATGCCATCTGTAATCTCGGCGCTGCCGATTGGCATGGACGGGAGGCGATCCGCAACAATCTGCGCGCCTTCATCGACAAGGGATTTACCGCGCTCCACGATGTCGTCGAATACTGGGACAGCCCCTCGCTCAAGGTCTTTCGCGGCACCGTCACCATGAAGTTCGACGATCCGAAGCTACCGACGGTCAAGCCCACGATGACGCATTTCTTCTACATGGACAAAGCCGACCCCTCCAAGGTCAAGCACTGGTACGGGTCGGTAGGGCCGACCGGCTTTTGATCGGCTGGATCAGGTTTCAAAGTCAATTGATCAACGGCCGCGCAAAGCGCGGTCGTCGATCATCCTCATGCTATCGTGGCAGCTTTACCCTGAAGATCGTGAATGGACCGGAACGCGGCAAGTTATTCTTGAATGCGACTTCCCACAGATGGGAATCGGCGATGTACAGGTAACCGCCGCCGATCGCGAAACCGTCCGCCCAGGAAAGTTTTGAGGGGTCGCTGACGAAGACTTTTGTATTCAGCGTATGGCTCGGCGTCCTTGTTATTGAAACCACGGTGCCGTTTTCGAGATCGCCGCCATAGAGTGTGCCGTGTTTGTCCATGAACAATCCGCCGCTCAAAGCCGAGCTGCCGAGATACTCGACTCTTTTGGCAAGCTCCGTGTCGGATAACCGCGCATCGCGCAGAGCCGACGTCGCCACGCGCCAATAATTATGATCGGTCAAGGGCCGGTAATAGAGCCATTGCGCATCCGCTGAAAGCGCGATGCCGTCGGCGTGGATCGCCACTACCGAGCCGTCCGGCCGCAGCGCGATCTCCTTGCCGATCATCAGATGTTGTTTGGGATCGGCAAAGGTCGAGCGATCGCCGACCAGTACTTGCCGGGCAACGCCCGTCTTCAGATCAAGCACCACCAGGCTGCCCTTGTTTCCGGCATTGGTGAGGTAGGCATAATGATGCACGGTATCGATCCGTATATCGTTCAGCGAATCTTTCGCCGAGACCACGCCCTTGAAATCATATTGCCGGATCACTTTGTTGTTGGATAGGTCGAACTCGACCAGCTTGGGCGGCAGGCGCTCCTGATCGACCTTCGACAGTGAGGAGTCGAGCGCCCAAAGATGGTCCGCCTTGTCGACCCACAGCGCCTGAACGGAGATCCATTCCGACTTGCCGTCCCCCTGCTCGCTGAAATTATTCCAGGCGGCATCGGGATACGGCGTGATCGCACCGCTCCTGGGATTGACTTCGACCATGCTGAAGCGCGAACGGACACGAGAGGCCGGTGCGGTCGCAAATACCCTACCCTCGGCCGAAACGCCGATACCGACCAGCCGGAAATCATCTTCGAACGCCTTTACGGTTTCCAGGGGTGGGCCGACTTTACCCGGATTTTGGGCTGCGGCAGGAGCTGCGACGAGTGCGCAAGCGACCGCGAGAATTCGAAGCGGCACATCCGCCGCGCTGATTTTTGTCACAGCCGCTAATGCCGCTTGAAATATTGCACGGCGCGCTCGTGCTTTTCGGCGGCGGCACGCGACTTGAAGGTTCCGAGATTGCGGCGCTTGCCGGTTTTCGGATTCACCTTTCGGGAATAGAGCCTGTATTCACCCGACTGCAATTTTCGGATCATGGGATAACCTTGGGTCCGACGAACTTTTGTTCTTAACTGAGATCGCAGGCGCGGGTTCCCTCGAGATGGTCCGGCAAACGATCGAACGGCCGGCCGCATGCCGGCGATGAAGGAGCCCATGACATCAGAAGAAAGTGCGGTCGAGATCGCAGAGATCATTGCATAGACAGCGAGGCTGCCGCCGAACGACGCAAGCCTTTTCGCTGTGGCGGCAGTGGTCGCGGCTCGACACGCTGAAAGGCCCGCCGACAGCTGAAGAGGAGCGTGTCAACCGCGCCGTGTTTGGCGGAAGGCGCGGTTTTATTTCTCCGCAGTGCTTGCGGAAGGCGTGCGCTGGTCGCCGCGGCTCCACCCATGCAAGCGAAGGGCAACGACCGTGATCCCGCCAAAGGCAATCACGGATATTGCCAACGTTATGAACAGCTCTTGCAAACTGCCGCCGAGGGCTTTGACGACCAGCCAGCCTACGGCAGTCGCAATGATCAGCCGCGCGGTGCCCGCAAGAACCGGCCACATCACCCTGCCTGCACCTTGCCCTGCAAAATACAGCAACATGCCGATCCCAAAGATTCCATAGAACGGCGCAACGATGCGCAGATAGAGCGTTCCTACCGCGAGCACGGCGGGATCGCTGCTGAACAGTTCGAGCCACCCTTGTGGAAATATCGCGGCGGCGAGCCCGATCGTCTCCGTCAAGGCGGCGGCAACAAGTCCCCCATTCCACGCAATGCGTTCCGCCCTCGCAACCTGGCCGGCGCCGATATTGACGCCGACCATTGTCAGCACGGCCGTCCCCAGCCCGAACAACAGGGGAATGAGGATATAATCGAGCCGCGAGGCTATGCCGTAGCCGGCGATAGCGTGAGTGCCGAACAAACCAACGGCGCCTGTCACCAGAACGACCGTGAGGTTTGCCTGGATCGTGCCGACGGCCGACAACCCGCCCACGCGCAACACATCGCCCAGCAGGCGCGCCTCGACGCGCCGCAAGTCGAACGGCAACCGCAAGGCGCTGCGAGGGGATCGCAGATAGAAGATCAAGACCAGCGCGGCGACGACATAGTAGATGACGACGGCCACTCCGGCCCCCATGACGCCAAGGCGCGGAAACGGTCCCCAACCGAAGATCAGCAGCGGCGATAGCGGCAGCAGCACGAACACTGCGCCGAAAGTGACCGCGGCCGGCACGATCGTATTCCCCGCCCCCCGAAGCGCCGCGGCCAGCAGGCTTACGACCCAGACCAGGACCGCTCCGGCAAATACGGCATCGGCATAGGCAAGCGACGCCGCCAGCGCCTCGCCTTGTCCACCGAGCGATCGATAAAGCGCCCGACCGCCCCAAAACTCCGCGACGGTAAAGACAAGGCCGAAGCCGATCGCAAGCACCAGCGCATTCAACACCAGGGCATCGGCGTCGTCCTTGCGTCCGGCGCCGATCGCCCGCGCCACTGCCGAAGCGACCCCGCCGCCGATGCCGCCGTTCGACATCATCTGCATCAGCATCAGGATCGGAAAAACCAGTGCCACGCCGGCCAGGGCGTCGGTTCCCAGGAAGCTGACAAAATAGGTCTCCGCGACCCCCACAAAACTCTGCACGACCAGGACGATCACCGTCGGCAACGCAAGTTTGAGCATGACCGCCAGAACCGGGCCGCCAAGCAGGGCCTGCCGCCCGGCCAGCATCGCTTGCTTTGCAGTTTCGGTCCCGCGACCGTCCCGTGCCACGTCCGTGCTACTGTGCATGGTGCCGGTGCCGGCTTGTTGGTTCGGCGGCGCGGCTACGAATGGCGTCGACAATTCCTGCTGGGTCATTGGTTTCACCTCAGCTACGTGCTGCCGAACTGCCAAGGCTGGACGTCTCGCCAATTCCGTCAGCGCGCAACAGCAGCCGGAACATCAAGAAGTGCGTGACCAGCAACGGCGGCACGATCA
>VAZG01000206.1 GCA_005885285.1 Alphaproteobacteria bacterium
AAATCCCGGCCATTGCGGCCATCTTCGGTGTGATCGCGGCGAAGACCGGCGTTCTCACAGGCGCATGGCGCACCTCGTTAGGCTGATAGACACCGCGCTGCTCTACCAGCGGCTTGAAGACGGTGGTGAGCCCGATCACTGTCTCCGCCGCGCCAAGCACCAGAAAGCCGTCCGGCTCGACCGCTTTGGCAAGCCGGTTGAATATGTTGGTCTTGGTCTCCTGGTCGAAATAGATCAGCACGTTGCGGCAAAAGATCAGGTCGAACACCCCGAGTTGGGAAAAGTCGTGCAGCAGGTTGAACTGCCGGTGCTGGACCATGGCGCGGATGTCGGGATTGATCTGCCAGAGTTCTCCCACCTGCTTGAAGTATTTGACCAGCAACTGGATCGGGAGGCCGCGCTGGACCTCGAATTGGCTGTACAACCCCGCCTTGGATTTTTCGAGAACCTCCTGCGAGAGGTCGGTGGCGACGATTTCGATACGCCATCCACCAAGCGCGGCGCCCATTTCCTTGAGGCTCATCGCCAGCGAATACGGCTCCTGGCCGGTCGAGCCGGCGGCGCACCAGATCCGGACGCTCTTGCGATTTGCACGCGAGCGCAGCATCTGCGGCATGATCAAATTGCGAAAGTGCTCGAACGGAACCTTGTCGCGAAAAAAGAATGTCTCGTTGGTGGTCATGGCTTCGACCACCTGGACATTGAAAGCGGCCGATCCACCCATGATTTTCTGCACCAGTTCGCTGATGCCGGACAAGCCGACTTTCCGCGCCAGGGGAAACAGACGACTTTCAATCAAATACTGCTTGTCGGCAGACAGATCGAGACCGGAATAGTCCTTTAGAAACTTACGCAGGTACTCATACTCGGGTGGCGTCACAGATGGCCTCTTATACGAAAAGCGGAACAAACCCGACGGGCATCTTAGGCTGATATCGCAGACGGGTTGGGATCCATAAGTTGCACCAAACCCACTTCGTGAAATTTTGCGGCGATGATGTCCTTGTCGAATGGCTTCATGATGTATTCATCGGCGCCGGCGCGAAGCGCCTGCGAGATGTGGTCGATTCCGTTTTCGGTGGTGCAGAACACGACCTTGGGCGCGTTGCCGCCCGGCATGCGGCGCAGATGGCCGAGGAATTCGTAGCCGTCCATGACCGGCATGTTCCAGTCGAGCAGGATGACGTCAGGCAGATTGCGCTTGCAGGCTTGCAGCGCCTTTTCGCCGTCCTTGGCTTCGACGATTCGAAAATCCAGGCCTTCCAGAATTTGCCGAGCGGCCTTCCGCACCACGGCGCAATCATCGACGACCAGACACGTTTTCATTGCAACCTCTTGGCAACCTCTTGGCGGCCTCTTGGCAATCTCTTGGCAACCACTCGGCTCGCCGAACCGATCGAGCACAGTAGAGCTAGCCGGCTAACGAAGTCTTGGAGTCAATTTCGCCGAGCGATTGACGGATTATTCACCAAACCGTCCCGCAACGGATTTCCTTCCTGCAACCGATAGCTGTTCCAACCACTCATTCCCGTTAATTTCGCTGTCCGTGTAAATACGGATGACTAGTCCCTTGCCCGGGCAGCAAGGACCGTCAAACGCAAAAACGGCGCGGTTTCCCGCGCCGGCCGGCTTTCGGCTGGCAGTCAAGATTAACGCAGGAGCTGTGGCCTCGGCCGTTGCGACCGCTACCTTAGCTGGGCGATACCCGAGAGGCGGGACTGTGCTTCCGACAGGCATTCGTCGATCGTCGCCTGCAACGCCGCCGGCGTGAACGGCTTACGCAAGCAGCGCCAGGCACCAAGTTCGAGCGCCATCCTCAGGAAATCCGGCGCAGGCGAGTTGAGGTTCGCAAAGGCGTAACCCGACATCGCGATCAGCGGCACCGTCGGGGCACGCTCGTGGAAGATCCTGATCGACTCGAAGCCGCGCATGTGCGGCATGAAAATATCGACGATCATCAGATCGAACGCCGCGCCTTCGAGCGCCCGAAGCCCGGCCTCGCCGCCGTCCGCGACGGTCACCGAAAAATTGTGGCGCTCAAGATAGATCTCGATGGCCTTACGGACCATCGGATCGTCGTCAACGACGAGAATGTGCGGCATGCCCTCTCCTGAAGCTGGACGTCCCTGGTGATCGCTCGCCCCTGTCATGTTTGTAGTTCTCATCATCGGCGTCGACGTCTCGAAAGTGGGAAAAATGCGTATCCGCAAAATCGCGACGAGCGGCACTGAAGGCGCGCGCTGATGAAACTATCTGACCGCTTCGACGCCGCGCATATAAGATAGGGCACGGTGGCGTCAACGATCATCAGTTCGAAAGTCGAACGCTCGAGGGCGTCGCGACCGCCGGTCGCCGCCAACGGCGGCCGTAACCCGTAAACCATGTTGCGCCCGCCACGCTCGAATGGCCAACCCGGCAAGGACCTGGCCGAGAATCTACGCACGTCTTATTTCGGTCGTAAAACGTTGCGGCTGTCTGCCCTGCACCGTGTATTGGAACAGGCGCGGAGTGCAGATTTGCAAAATTGCAACGTGAAGTTATATTCGGGTCGCCAGCTGAGGACAGGGGTTGACGCAAGACCGACTGAACTCCCGCCGTTTCGGCAGGAGGATTGATGCCTTCGATGCAGCGCCCGCCCAACTATCTGTTGCAAGCCCTGCCTGCCGCGGGCTTCGACGCGCTGCATCCGCACCTCAAGACCATCGAAATGGTCAGGGAAACTGTCCTGGTCGCGGCAGGCTCCACCCCCACACAGGTCTATTTGCCGCACAGCGGCGCTATCTCCATCACGGTCCGCCTTTCCGGAGGACAGGTGGTGGAAGTGGCCACGATCGGGCGGGACGGCCTCGTTGGGGCCTCGGTTGCGCTCGGGGCTGACATCTGGCCAAGCGATGCGGTGGTGCTGTTTCCGGGTACGGCTTCCGTGTTGGACCTTGCCAAGCTCAGGGCCGTGGCCGACCGCAACGTCACCGTTCGAAATCTGTTGGCCCGGCACGAGCTGGCGCTGTTTGCACAGGCGCAGCAATCCGTCGCCTGCAACGCGTCGCATTCGGTTGAAGCGCGGCTATCGCGGTGGCTGTTGCGCGCGCGCGAATTGGGCGGCGACCAGGCCCTGCCGCTGACCCAGGAATTTCTCGGACAGATGATAGGCGTACAGCGCAACGCGATTTCGATCGTTGCACATCAGCTTCAGCAGGCCGGCACGATCCGCTACAGCCGCGGGCAGATCGCAATCGCAAACATGGAAGCTTTGAGGAAGTCGGCTTGCGAGTGCTATCACGCGGTGAAGGCGGTGCATGACCGCCTGCTATCTGCACGATAGCGCGCATATGAGACGAGCCTCGTTGTGCGTCACTTCTCTTGATCAAATTTTGTTGCCTGTGAAATGTCGGTCGGTTCGACGCTATGATGGTTGGCGTGCAGATCGATCGTGCCACGGTCCGCTGACCCTGTTTTGCCCATAAGGCAAGGGATGACGTCAGATACGATTTCTCACCCGCCCAACGGATTTCTGTCGGCGCTATCGGCTGACGACTACGAACTGATCCGCCCGCATCTGCGAACCGCCGCTCTGATTCCGGAGGCAGTGCTGGTCGAAGTCGGCGAACGGCTCAAGCGCGCCTACCTGCCGCATCGCGGCGTTATTTCCCTCGTCGTAAAACTTGCCAAAGGGGAGCACGTTCAGATCGCCATGGTCGGCCGCGACAGTATCTTCGGCGCATTCTCGGCCCTGGCCGATCCCGCGGCGATCAACAGTGCCGTGGTTCTGGTGCCGGGTGTCGCCTCGACGGTCGAATTGGACCGGCTTCGTGACGCCGCCGATCGCAGTGCCAGTTTGCGGGCGCTGCTTGCTCGGCACGGCCTGGCAGCGTATGCCCAGATCCAGCAGATCGCGGGTTGCAACGCCGTGCATAGTGTTGAGGCGCGGCTGGCGCGCTGCTTGTTGCAAACCCACGATCTATCCGGCGAGCGTGAGCTGGTGCTGACACAGGAATCGCTGGCGCAGATGATCGGCGCGCGACGCAATAGCGTATCGCTGGTCGCCAACACGCTGCAGCAGGCCAACGTCATCCACTACAGCCGGGGACGTATCGAGGTCACCGACCTGGAGGGTCTCAGCAGGACTTCCTGCGAATGCTACGCCGCGGTCAAGGCACAGTACGAGAGACTCTTGCGGCCGCGCTGCCATTCGTGAACGCTGGCCGAACGCCCGAAAGCGAAAATTGGTTAACGGCTGGAATTAACCGACTGTTCAACGCCGCCTGATAATGCTCACAGACCGACGATTTCGTTCGCCTTGCGCTACTCGCTGGCGCGCGGCCTTGAGGTGGAGTAGAGACGTGGACTTTGATCTGTCGATGCCGATCCTTGTGGTCGATGACTACACCACCATGATCCGGATCATCCGCAACCTGCTCAAGCAGATCGGCTTCGAAAATGTCGACGACGCCAATGACGGATCGGCGGCGCTCGCCAAGATGCAGGGCAAACAATACGGGCTGATCATCTCCGACTGGAACATGGAGCCGATGACCGGCTATGACCTGCTCCGCGAAGTCCGCGCCAACCCGGCGCTGTCGAAGACGCCGTTCATCATGATCACTGCGGAATCGAAGACCGAGAACGTTATCGCCGCGAAGAAGGCGGGCGTCAGCAACTACATCGTCAAGCCGTTCAATGCCGCCACGCTGAAGACCAAAATGGAAGCGGTGTTCGTGGAGCCGGCCGAATAGCAACGCCGGCGCCGCCGCGGCACTGGCGGCCGGCAACCGTACTTCTACGGTGATCGATTTTCACACACGGCTAAGATTGAACGAGGATGATCGCGGGAAGCACAGGAGAGCTTCATGATCACGTTTGAAACGGCTGACCAGAAGGAAGTCCGGCGTTTCCGTATCGCGCAGTTCAACGGCAGAACCGCGACTGTCAGATCCGGCGGATCGATGGTCACCGGCCACGTTCGGTCGATCGTGGAAACCGAATCGAGCTGGACCATCACGATTATCCCCAGCCCACCCAGAATCGCGCAAGCCGCCAGCTCGCGGCCGATGCCCCGTACCTTCCTGTTCGCGGAAGATTGCTCCTGAGCCGCGTTCAGCGGCTGCGCGACCACATGGTTCGATCGAACCGCAATACGCGCTAGGCTTCGGGATGGCGCAGCGCCGTGCGGACCAGGTCCGCGGTGTTGCGCGCGCCGAGCTTCCGCATCACCTCGGCACGATGGCTCTCGAATGTCCTCGGGCTGATGCCCATGCGCAAGGCCCCTTGCTTGTTGGTATGGCCTTCGCTGATGAGTTTCAAAACCTCCCGCTCGCGCCGGGTCAGGGGTTTCTGGCCCACCGCCGGCGGGCGCGCGATTTGCGGCGTGCCAACGCCATCGCGGGCGCAGTCCCTGCGATTTGACGCCTCAGTGCACCGCGAAGGCGAAACAGCGAGTCGCCCGAGGAGGGCGCAGACGTGCTCGGTTTGCCGGAGCGCATTCTCGATGATCTTTTGCGAATGAGCCCGGTCCTCCGCCGCCTGCGCGAATCGATGGCTGTGCAGTTTGATCTCGCCCAGATAGAGCAGCAGCGCGGTCAACGGCCCGTTGAGCTCGCGCGCAATCGTCACCGCCGCCTCGCCCATCGCAGACCCGCGCGCCGCGGCAAGCTCGGCGATTTCGGCGTCATCGAGGGGGGTAGCGCAGTCGGTCCAGCTCGAAAAAGGCGAATCAGGGAAGCGGTTTTCGTGCTGCGACATGTCCGTTGTTTAACGGAACTCACATGGTTCCGCAGTTAATTTCAGGCCCAGTAAGACTACGGTGTCTTAACGCGGCGCGGGGCCGCAACCTTTGGTTAACGCAGCTTCGTTCGCGTATCGTCAGGGGTGCGGGTGCGAGCAGGAATCCGTGATTTTACTGATCGGTACGCTGGTATGTTACGACTTCTTTAACGGGGCCTTGCTTTCCTTAAAGACGGGCTGCGAGCGCGCAAATGCCTCCACGCGACGGGCCGATCGCCGGCGCCGAAAAGACTGCGGACATTGCGTGTGATGATGCAGATCGAGAGGATTTGGGAATTTCTGCAGCGACTGACGCCGGTGACGCGCAGTTGCCTTCTCACCGAGCTCGAACGTCTGGAGCTGTGCGGCGTCGAGATGCCCGGCTCCGCCGACATCCAGGCCAAGCTCCGCGCAGAATTCCGCAAGGACGGATCCAGTCAAGGTCGCGGCGGCGATCCCGCGCGGTACTTTTTCGCCGCGCTCGAGCCGGTGCTCGTCAATAGCGCGCCCGAACACGAAAACTGCGGGCGGATACCGCGCGGTTCGCTGGCTCCGATTTGGGAATGGATCAATCGCGACCTGCTGCCAACCATGGCCCGCGACTATGTCGACGAGATCAACAAGCTGACCGCTGCCGACAAGCAAAAGGAACTTCGCAAGGCAGCTGCCACCTTCCAGACAAAGGTGCTAAAATATCTGGAAAACGCGCTCGGCTCGCCTGAAGCCGTCACGCAGACCCGCGCCAAGCTCGCGACCTACACGGCATCGCCATCGGCCTATCATGACCTCACCAAGTTGATGTGCGTGTTGCGCACGCGCGACGCGTTGGCGAAGTTCAACGACGCGCTGCCGGCCAACATCGAAAAGTTCGATGATGCAATGCTCGCCAAGGTGACGGCCTTGCTGAAAACGCTCGGAAAGGAGCACGCCGACGCGGTTCCATTCGGGCTGGCGCTGATCGGCAAGCGGCTCAAGACATCCTGGCACCTGATCTACCTCGCCACCAAGGCGGCCCCCAGCAAGAAAGCCGCCGACATTGCCGCCATGCCCTATGCGATCGCCGTCTCGATGGTGCTCGACCAGGTGGAGGATGCGCGGTCGGCGTTGCGTGTGGCCTTGCGCAAAAACCGGGTGCTGGTCGCCCGCAGCCTGCTGGTCGCGATCTACGACACCGAGCATGCGCTGCAGGTCCGCATCAACGAGCTCGACGCGTCCCAATGGGGGGCTAGGCTGCGCAAGCTGATGGACGCGATCGCGGCATTGGTGGAGGAAGAGGTGAGCCGCTTCCCCGACGAGGTCGGTCATGTCCTGGGATCAAGCAGCCTGCGCGGCGGCAAATCGCTGACCAGACGTCTGAGCTACATGGCATGGAAAGGTCGCGACGCTTTCAACAGCAGCGTTGCCTCCTGCATGAAGCTGGTCAGCTGACGCGGCAACTTTTCTTCAAATCAATCGCATTGGCTGGGCGCCAGGCACCTCAGCTCCCTAGTTCCGCGAGCAGGTGCGCGAATGTATATCCGTAGTTGCACGTGGGCGAGATTTACTCCTTCGTTTACGACGATCTGCTTTGCTTAAGGCCTATCTCATAGCTGGTGCGTGCAGCAAACGCCGCACCGACGGGCCGGTCGCCTGGCAGATTGCGGATGCCGGTGTCATGACGCAGAGCAACCAACTTGGAGACTACCTGCGGCACCTGACCCCGCAGGCACGCAGCAGCCTGCTCATCGAGCTCGAGCGGCTCGAAGTCTGCGGCGCCGCGATACCTGGCGCAGCGGCGGTGCTGGAAAAACTGCGCGCGGAATTTCGCAAGGGCGGACAGACGAACCATCGCGTCGCCAATCCGTCACGGCATTTTTTCTTGCCGCTGGAACCGATGCTGGTCGACGGCGCGCCCGAGCATGACAACTGCGGCCACATCCTGCGCGGCTCGCTGGCCGCGATTTGGGAATGGATCAGCCACGACCTGTTGCCGACGATGGCGAGCGACTATGCCGCCCAGATGAGGCCGCTGATCGCCTCCGACAATCAGGCGGAGATCCGCAAAGTCGCGGCAACCTTCCAGACCAAGGTCTACAAGTATCTCGAGAACGCGCTCACTTTCCCTGAAGGCGCCGATCGCGCCCGCGCCAAGCTCGCAACCTACACGGCTTCGCGTTCGGTCTTTGGCGACCTGACCAAGATCATAATCGTGCTGCGAGCTCGTGATGCGCTGGCCAGGCTGAATAGCGAGCTCCCGCCAACTATCGTGGAATTCGGCCAGGCGCAGGTTGCCAAGGCGACGGTACTGCTCGACGCATTCGGCAGGGATAATGCCGCCGCACTTCCCTTTGCGCTCGCGCTGGTGGCAATGCGGCTGAAGACTTTCTCGCAGTTGATCCGTCTCGCCACCGAGGCCGGGCCGAGCAGGAACGCCGCCGATATCGCGGCCACGCCCTACGCGGTCGTGGTCTCGATGGTGCTCGATCAGCTGGAGGACAAGGGTACGGCATTGCGCGCGGCGTTGCAGAACAACCGCATCGCCGTCGCCAAGGAGATTCTCATCGAAATATACGACACGGAAGACGCGCTGCAGACTTGCATTTACCGGCTTGACCGGTCCGACTGGGGGATGCGGCTGCACAACATCATGAACGCCATCGCCGCCGATGTCGACGCCGAGGTGAGCAGGTTTCCAGAGGAGGTCGGCCACGTCCTGGAATCGCTCAACCTGCGCAGGCGTCATTCGCTCGTCGACCGCCTGACCCACATGGCATCGAAGGGACGCGACGCGTTCAACAGCAGTGTTGTTACCTGCATGAAGCTGGTCGGCCAGGGCTAGCGCTAGCGCCTGTTTCCGAAGGTCCGGCGAGGGCATCCGCACGCAGCCGCGAACCCTTCTCGCGCCGCAGGTTGAAGAACGTCTCGATAAATCGCCCCGAGACCACGAACCTGAACCACCAATAGACCATCCGTCGTGTCTTCATCGCTCCCGCCCTCGCTACTGTACCGACCGGCCCCTGCCAACCCACCCATAGCGCCGGCGCGGATGACGGCTTGTGATGCACTTCACATATGGTGAAGCGGGCGGAATTGACGCAGCGGCTGGCCAATCGCGCTCGCACCGCCCCCTCCGAAAGTCGCGGTTTTGCCGTGCAACGGGGTGGAACCGGAAGGCGAGTTCGCAAGTTTTTGATCCAAACCATCCAAGCTGGCTTGGGGCGAGCCGCCAGGCGAAGAGGCTCTGTCATGACGATATCCAACGCTGACCCCGCCGCCCTCACCTCGTCCGAACACAGCCTGCAACTTCGCCGTGCCGTGATCGCGTCCACGATCGGGACGGCGATCGAGTGGTACGACTTCTTCCTCTACAGCACCGTCACCGGTCTCGTGTTCGCAAAGCTGTTTTTTCCGCACTCCGATCCCTGGGTCGGCACGCTTGAAGCCTTTGCCATCTACGCCGTCGGGTTCGTCGCGCGGCCGGTCGGCGCCGCCATTTTCGGCCATTACGGCGATCGCATCGGCCGCAAGTCGACGCTGATCGCAACGCTGTTGCTGATGGGCATCGCCACTTTTGCCGTGGCGCTGGTCCCGACCTATGAACGCATCGGCGTCTGGGGCGCGGTCATCCTCACCGTCCTGCGCTTCATCCAGGGCGTCGGTGTCGGCGGCGAATGGGGCGGCTCGGTTTTGATGTCGATGGAATGGGCGCGCACCGACCGCTCGCGGGGATTGATCGCATCCTGGCCGCAATTTGGCGTGCCCTGCGGACTGTTCCTGGCCAATCTCGCCGTGCTCGCCTTCAGCCAGATGTCCGGCGAACAGTTCCTCTCCTGGGGCTGGCGCATCCCCTTTGCGCTGAGCCTCATTCTGGTCGGCGTCGGCCTCTACATCCGGCTCGGCATTCTGGAGACGCCGGTGTTTTCCAAGCTGGTGGCCGAGCGCAAGATCGAACGCGCGCCGATGCTGGCCGTGATCCAGCAGTACCCGAAGGAAATCCTGCTGTCGGCATTGGCGCGGATGGCCGAGCAGGCGCCGTTCTATATTTTCACCGCGTTCGTGTTCTCCTATGGCACCGGCACGCTGCATGTCTCGCGGGACTTCCTGCTGACGGCGGTGTTGGCGGCCTCTGTGCTGTCTTTTTTCTCGATCCCGTTTTTCGGCCATCTGTCCGACCAGATCGGGCGCAAGAACATGTATATGATCGGCGGGGCCGTGACCGGGGTGTTCGGCTTCATCTATTTCGCCATGCTGGGCACCGGATCGATGCCGATCATCTTCCTTGCGGTCATCCTGTCCCTGATCCCGCACGACATGATGTACGGCCCGCAGGCGGCCCTGATCGCCGAAAGCTTCACCGGACGCTTGCGCTATAGCGGCTCTTCGCTCGGCTATCAGCTAGCGTCCGTCATTGCGGGCGGTCCCGCGCCGCTGATCGCAGCATGGCTGTTCGGCACCTATCATTCGCCGGTCGCAATCGCGATCTATATCGCGGTTTGCGCGGTGATCACGCTTCTCGCCACCGCGGCGATGACCGACTACACCGGCAAGGACATCTCGGCGGAATATCTGCCGAGATGATTTGCGCGTTTACATCGGGCGCTTCTCTCGCGATGATCAAGCCACAATTCCAGCGACAGTCTGGATGGTTTTGAAGGAGATAGCGATGCGGCGAAGAAGCGGACTAGCGCTGGCGATGGCCGTGCTGGCAGGTTGCCTGAGCTTGAATTCGTCGGCCAGGACGCAGACGCCGCCGGCCGAGAACGCGACGCCGACGCCGGACAATGCGGTGATGATCACCGTATTCCTGAAACACGACCAGTCGCGTCCCTTAGGCGAGATCAACGCGCAGCTTGAGAAGCAGGGCTATTACAAAGCCTTTCCGCCACCCGGCGTCGAGGTCGTGAGCTGGTACATCATGATGGGGATCGGACAGGTCGTTACGCTCAGGTTTCCGGCTTCGCGGCTGCGCGAGGTCAACCGCGTCCTCGAGAACTCGGCCTGGGGCGCCTATCGCACCGAGTTCTATCCGACCTACGATTACAAGGCGGTCGGCATCGCGCAGCACGACAAGGCGAAGTAGAGCTCGCCTTCGCGAGGCGAGCGAAACTAACTTCGGTGTCAGAAACTGTCACATTTGTCATTTGAAATCATCGGACCCTTTCGGTCTCTTGGTCGTCTTCTTCATGCGACGGAATCCGTCGCTGCAATTCAACCACGGAGGAATTGAGATGACCAACAAGCTCGTTAGTGGCATCGTTGCCGGCGCGCTTGCCACAGCGCTTGCTCTGGCGTCACCGGCACTCGCGGCCCGCGGCGGCGGTGGCGGCGGAGGCGGCATGCATGGTGGCGGCATGGGCGGCGGAATGCATGCCGGCGGCATGGGCGGCGGCCCGCACTTCAGCGGCATGGGCGGCGGCCCGCGCTTCAGCGGCATGGGCGGCGGCCCGCGCTTTGGCGGCGCCCGTTTCGCGAGCGCGCCTTTTGCGGCACATGCCGCGTTCTCGCCTCGGTTTGCGCATCCTGGATTCGCACCGCGGTTTTCAAGATTCGCGTTCCGGGACGGCTTCCATCACCGCTTCTTCCATCATCGCTTCCACCGCTTTGCGTTCTTTGGCGCGCCCTTCGCCGTCGCCGCCTACGATAGCTGTTGGCGCAGAGTGTGGACGCCATACGGACTGCAGTGGGTCGACGTCTGCGGTGGCTACGGCTACTGAGGCGTCGCGATTGATGCACCGCGGCGAACGCAAGCCAACGATCCAGACGCCGTGATGGTTGTCACCAGAGCAAGTTCCGGCAGCCCGGTTCGGCTCGTGACGACCACCACGTTCCGGTGGCAGATACGTTCATGCAACCTTCAGATTGCCTGCAACATAGTATCTGGCAGATATGTCAGCTCTGCTATGTCGGAGGACCATGACCGGAGGGCACCGCCGCATTCTCGTGGTCGAGGACGACCCCGAAACCGCCGGTCAGCTCGTCGAGCAGCTCACGACCAGCGGCTACCAGGTGGATTTGGCTCAAAGCGGCAATGAGGCGTTGAGCCGTGGCAGGGCATGCGACTATGCGGTGATCACGATCGACCGCATGCTTCCGGACATCGACGGCATCGCCGTCATGCGTCAGTTGCGTGACGATGGTATCGCCGCGCCCGTTCTGATCATCAGTGCGCTCGGAGAAGTCGACGACCGGGTGCGTGGCTTGCGTGCCGGGGGCGACGACTATCTGGTCAAGCCCTTTTCGTTCGTCGAACTGTTGGCGCGCGTCGAGGCGCTGGGCCGGCGCAGTGACACCATTGTCAAGGAGACCATCTTGCGCGTCGGCGATCTCGCGATCGATCTGGTGTCGAGGAGCGCGAGCCGGCGCGGCAAGGCCATCTTTCTTTTTCCGCGGGAATTCCAGCTTCTGGAGTATCTGGTTCGCAACCAGGGCCGCGTCGTGTCCCGCGCCATGTTGCTGCAGCACGTCTGGGATCTTCATTTCGATCCCTCGACGAATATCATCGACGTCTATGTCGGGCGGGTGCGTCGCAAGGTCGACGGCCAGCAGGCCTATCCGCTCATCCATACGGTTCGCGGTATCGGGTACTGTCTCCGTGCTCCTGGCTAAGACCTTAAGGTCATCGACGTTCAAGCTGGCGCTGATTGCGATCGCCACCTTCGGCGTGATCGTGTCGGCCCTTTTCAGCTACGTCTACCTCTCCACCTCTTCCTATGTGCGCGGCCGATCGGATCGCGCCATCATGACCGAGGTTTCGAGCCTGCGAGCGGCTTACGAACGATCGGGCCGCGATGGGTTGATTGCATTGATCGGACAGCGCATCGCCGACAAAAGCTTTGCAGACAACGTCTATATGCTCGCCGATCCTTCGCTGGTCCCTCTCGGCGGCAACCTCAAGGCATGGCCGTCGACGGTCACGGCAAGCAGCGGATGGGCGGAGTTTCGCGCCGGCGAGGTGTTGCCAAACACGACAAACCCGCCGCTGCTGCGGGCAATGATCGAGACATTTCCAGGCAGCGATCGTCTATTGGTAGGCAGGGACATCAGCGAGCTCGACAACTTTACCGATCAGATCAAGACCGCCGTGATCTCGGTCGGCGCCTTGTTGGTGGTGCTTGCGGGGCTCGCGAGCATTCTGGTGACGCGCCGCACTGTCGGGCGGATCGAGCAGATCAACGCCACCAGCCGTGCCATCATGCAGAGCGGCCTCGACAAGCGTATCCCGCTCCGCGGCAGCCATGACGAATGGGATCGCGTTGCGGAAAACCTCAACCTGATGCTGGAGCGCATCGAGACATTGATGGGCGAGGTGAAGCAGGTAAGCGACAATGTTGCGCATGATCTGCGGACGCCGTTGACACGCATGCGCGGTCGGCTGGAGAAGGCCTATCACGGCGAGCGCATTGGCGAGAACGACCAGGCGCTGATCGGCCGCACCATCGCCGATCTCGATGCCGTGTTGCGGATATTCTCGTCCATCACGCGGATTGCGCAAATCGAGACCCAAGCGCGGAAGGATGCGTTTCGCACCGTGAACCTGGTCGAAATCGCCGGCGAAGTGGTCGAGCTGTACGATGCGGCGGCCGAACAGGACGGCACCCGCCTCACCGTGATTGGCGATCGCGAGGTACTGGTGACCGGCGATCGCGATCTGATCTTTGATGCCATCGCCAATCTCGTCGACAATGCGATCAAGCACGGCCGCACTGGGGGGCAAGTCGTCGTCGCGAACGAGAACATCGGCGGCAGCGCGGTCATCTCGATCAGCGACGATGGGCCGGGAATTCCCGAAGGCGAGCGCGAGCATGTTTTCAAGCGCTTTTACCGGCTCGAACACAGGCGCTATACGCCTGGAAACGGCCTCGGCCTCAGCCTGGTCGCTGCGGTGGCCCGTCTTCACAGCGCGCGGATCGAAATGCTCGATAACGCGCCGGGTCTCAAGCTCAGGCTTTGGTTTTCGCCGGCCGGTTAATCAGGGAGATGCTGGAACATTGTTGTCGTTGATCGGCCCTGCGTTTAAGCTGAGTGGACCCGAGGGCGCGAGGCTTCGCATGACCGACCGGCGATCGTTGATGAAAGTGCTGGCCGGCGCGGCGCTCTTCGCCGTTGCGCGCAGAGCAGCCGCAGAGAAAGAAAAATCATTCACCATTGCCTACCTTGCTTTGCTTCCGGGCGAAGATCGCAACTTCGTGCCGAAGTTTTTGGGTCGACTCGGCGAACTTGGCTATGTCGAAGGACAAAACCTGCACTTCGTCTATCGCTCCGCCGAAGGCCGCCCCGAACTGTTGCCGGGCCTCGCGTCCGATCTTGTCAGGATGAAGCCCGACGTGCTCGTCACCGGATTTGGCACGGTTGCCGCCAAGACGGGCAAGGCTGCTTCCGACGGTGTCGCCGTAGTCTTCATGGCGGTCGGCGATCCCGTCGGGGCGGGCGTCGTCGAAAGTCTCGCCCGCCCCGGTGGCAACGTCACCGGGCTGTCTGACCTGGCAGCCGGCTTGCAGGGCGGCCGACTTCAATTGGTGCAGGAGATGGCCCCGGCAAGCCCGCTGTTTGCGGCGATCCTGAATCCGGGCACGCCGTACGCGCCGCTTGCCTACAAGGAGCTCGAGGCCGCAGCGAAAGTCGCCAAGATACAGGTCCGCGCCTTCGAGGTGCGCACGCCTGCGGAAATCAAGCCGCAGCTCGAGGCCGCCAAGGCCGCAGGGGCCGGCGGCCTGGTGGTGCTGGAGGATCCCCTCACCCTAAGTCAGAAAAGTGAGATCGCGGCGCTCGTCTTGAGCCTGCGTTTGCCTGCGATCTACGGTTATCGCGAATTCGCCGAGGCGGGTGGCCTGATGTCGTACGGCACGGACCATGCCGCGCAATGGCGGCACGGCGCGGAGATCGTCGACCGCATCCTCAAGGGCGAGAAGCCCTCCAACATCCCGGTCGAGCAGCCGACCAAGTTCGAGTTGGTCATTAATCTCAAGACCGCCAAGGCCTCGGGCTTCACCGTGCCGGAGCTCGTGATGGTTGGCGCCGATGAGGTGATCGAGTGATGGTGAAGCGAACCCCTCGACAACCCATTCGCACGAGGTTGTCACGCATGTCTCACGTATGACCTGTTAGCTATGCCTTCGGGCCGGACAACGCCCATCCGGCGGCGAAGCAGAAGCGCGGCCAGCGGCAAGACCATCGCCACCGCCTGCGGGCGATCAGGGCTTACGAGTATCGGGACGCGGCGACCTTGCTCGCCGATTTTTGGATGACAGTGGACGCAGTATTGCGCGAGAGAGGAGTGATCCCATGACGACGCTGAAGGTGGGCATCGCCAGCTACGAAGAGATGAAGGCGCGCACCATGTCCGTCGCGCGCGGCGAGCGTCGGGTCGCCCCGAACGAGCCGAAGGTCTGGTTCAGCTCGACTGAGTCGTTCGCCAAGGTGCTCTCCGCTGGCAATCGCGAGTTGCTGCGCGTCATTGCCGAGAAAGCCCCCGGCTCGCTGGACGAACTGGCCCGCATGACCGGCAAGGCCAAGTCCGACCAGGAGCGCCGCCGTGAGCGACAGTCCGGCATCGCGGAACTACTGTGCCGTCATCTACGACAGCCACCACGAGCGTAGCGCAAGATCGCAGACCGTCGGAGATCCTCCGATTGGAGCGCGCGATTGGCGCCGGCATCATAGCGCCACGGCGAACTCGTAGTGCCCATCTTCATCGGCCGTGGCGCGCCAAATGACGCCAAAGCACGATATCCCACGCTTCACACCCCCAAGGCTTTGCTGCCCATCGGTTCGAAGTTGGCAGATTGCTCAAGCCTGTTGCGTCGGGTAGAGGGTGAGGATGTTGACATTAACATGCGGCGGCTGGGTCACGGCGTAGAGGATTGCCGCGGCAACGTCCTCGCTCTCGAGCTGGACCATGTCGCCCAGCCGCTGATCGACCGATGCACGGACTTCGTCGCGCATGTGCGAGGTAAACTCCGTCCTGACCGCACCAGGCTCGATTGAGGTCACGCGAATCCAATCCTTGCCGATCTCGCGCCGCAGCGACTCCGCCATGGCGCTGGCCGCATGCTTGGTGCCGGAATAGACCGTCGAGGGGTGAATGTAGCGGCCTGTGCCGGATGAGACGATCACGATATGGCCGGCGCCTTGCGTCTTCATCGCTGGCAGCGCAGCGTGTATCGGATAGAGCAGTCCTAGAAAGTTGACCTCGACCATCTGGCGATATTCGGCTGTGGTCGTGTTTTGGAACGGCGCGGCAACGCCGACGCCGGCAACATTGAGCAGCATGTCCAACCGCCCGAAATCTTGCAGAACGCGCTGGACCATGGCTGAGGCCTGCGCTTCCTCCCTCACATCGGCTGTGATCGGCAGCGCTTCGCCGCCGCCTTGGCGAATGCGGTCCGCAAGATCGTTCAGACGCTGAACGCGGCGCGCGGCGATCGCCACGCGCGCACCCTCCGCCGCCAACGCTAGCGCTGTCGCTGCGCCAATGCCGGAGGAGGCTCCCGTTACCAAGGCGACTTTTCCTTTCAGTCTTTCTGACTGCATGTCTGGTCTCCCGCTGGGAAGATTAGTGTTGGACGGGTTCGCTTACGTCTTGCGCTGAACGCCCCTCAAAATAGCAAGCAGACGCTGCGAGAAAATGGATCAGAGGTGACCCCGACGAGGGTGGCGAGTACGTGGACGTCCAATCGGGATTCTGGCCTCGGCATCATAACGCCACGGCGACAGAATAGTGCCCAACTTCATCGGCCGTGGCGCGCCATTGTACGATTTTGTGCGATATCGCCGGCCTGGATCGTTCTATAGCCGTCGGATGCCGCATGCGGCCGCCACGCGGCAGCCAACTCCTCGACTTCGACGTCTGCCGACCTTATATTGTGGCTATGACAAAGCTCCTCGACGAAGCAGTGGAGGCCGTACGTCGCCTGCCGTCCGACGATCAGGATGACATCGCGCGCGCCATCATGCAGCTTGCAGGCTCCGATCTTGCTGCGCCGGTCGTCCTTTCGCCCGAAGAGCGTGAAGCGATTGCCCGCTCCAAGGCCGCCGCTGAGCGGGGCGAATTCGCAACCGACGAACAGGTGCGGGCCGTGTGGGCCAAGCACGGCCTATGAGGCTACGTTATACGCTTCCTGCGCTCGCCGATCTTACATCGATTCTGGACTACATCGCTGATCGCTCCGCGCAGGGAGCTACCCGCATCGACACCCGAATTCGCGCAGTCGCCGACCTGCTCCTGCGGTACCCGCTGGCTGGCGCGGTGACCGACGACCCTACCATTCGGCGCATCACCACCACGCCCTATCCATACCACATTTTCTACGAGGCGACAGACGCTGAAATTATTATTCATGCGGTCCGCCACGGTGCGCGCGATCCATTGCACAATGTGCGATCGGAATGAGTCTCGCAGAACCATCGGCGGGGACCGCCAAAGATTGGGCCTCGCCAGCGTAGAATTGGATACGACATCATAGCGCCACGGCGAAACAATATTGCCCATCTTCATCGGCCGCGGCGCGCCAGTGTACGACTTTGCACGATTTCACAACCGGGGCTTTGTGGCAGCCGCCGGATGCCGGTAGGGCCTCCCGAAAATGAGGCGCCGCCCGTTGGGGCGCATTCAGCGCTCGCGGTGTGTGGCGATCTGCCAGATATTCGACCATGAATCCCTGACCGTGGCCCGTCTATCGCCATAAGGCATGTCCGTGGGTTTCTCGATCGATTGAGCGCCTGCGGCAATTGCTCGCTCATACGTCTCGTCCGCATTCTGGACATAGACATAAAGGAAGGCCGGCATGGCCTCGCGCGCGCCCCCGCCATCGCTGATCATCACGACGGAGTCGCCGATCGTCATCTCGGTTGGTGCTGCGGACTGGGGCTCGCCACCCGCGCCGAACACGGTTTTCAAAAATCCCACTAAGCCGGCGACATCATCAGTGATGATCCTGGGGATCACAGTAGGCCGGCCGTCCGGCTTAAACTTGCTCATTTCCTCGCCTCCGGGATAGGAAGCCACACTCCCACATCGGGCAGCGGTGACACAAGCATCGTTGCGACACGACCGTGGCGCGCCCTTTACACCAGAGCACGCTATCGCGACTTACGGGCTGCCTTTCCACGCTGCCGCTCCGATTTGCGAATCCGAAGAATCCACAAAGGTGGACGTCGACCCTGAAGCCGACATCGATTGGATGCGGCTGCCCCATGCCGGCACTTCAAAAAGATCCGTAGCCCACACCCCGGGGGCAGCACCTGATATCACGCTCGCTTCGCATCAAGCGAACAGATAGCTAACTCCGGCAAAGCCCATAATGCGGCAACCAATTCACCGTCGGACCAAGATTGTGAACCGGGCATTCGCAGACAACGCCAGACGTGGCGCGCATCGCTCACGTGGCAGCGATTGAAGCCGTGCCAGAAATTCGCCGCGATAAAACAACGGGACGGGAGTTGCCTCCCGCCCCATTCATCGCATTAGACAGACTTACTTGCCGATACAGGTGGCGACGGTCTCGGGCGTGCAAACATCAAGACCGGTGTACGTAGGATCGGCGGGCGCGGGCTTGCCCGATTTCATCGCTTCCAGCGCCATCATCGTCTTGTAGCCCATTTCGAACGGGCGCTGGCCGACCTGGCCGAGTGACAGGCCTTCCTTCATCTGATCGATCTGCACCGGAAGGGTATCTGCCACCACAAGGGCAAGTGCCTTAGAGGCGATCTTATCCTTATACGGCATCACCGCGGCACGGTTTGCGTCGGGAATGAACTGCGGGAAACCGCCGGTCGGGATGAAGGCATCGAGTTTCGGGTTCTTCGCCATGATGTCGGTAAACTGCTGGACGGATACCGGGAAGTCGTCGTTGGTATAGAGCGGGCAACCCTCGATCTCGGTCCAACCATTCTGGCCGGCCAGGCGGTCGCCAGGGGAAGCGGCCGACTTCTTGCCCGATAATGTGTCGCGAATTCCCTGCATTCGTTCATTGTGGTTGGCCGCGGCGGCGCCGCCCGACTGGATGCACACCGTGCCGCCCTTCGGCTTGATCTGCATGGCAAGTTTGGCGAGGTTCGCGCCGATCTCGTAATTATGAGTGCCGATATAGGCGGCGCGCAGGCTCTTGCTGTCAGGCAGGAGGTCGGAGTCCCAGGTAAGAACGGGAATGCCCGCATCCTTGGCAGCTTGCAACGCCACTGCCACGGCCGCGGCATTGGATGGCGAGACAGCAATGCCGTCCACCTTCTTGGCGACGAGGTCCTGCAGGATTTGCACTTGCTCCTCGCCGCCGCCGTGTTCACCGGGGCCTATGTACATGCATTGAAAGGCACCCTTTGATTCCGCTTCGGCTTTCTTGCAGCCGTCGCGAGCCTGATCGAAGAACGGATTGTTCATATTCTTCGGCACCAAAGCGAAGACATCCTTCGCCTGGGCGCCGGACATCGCCACGGACATGGCGCCGAAGGCGATAGCCGTGCCTAAGAGAAATCTTTTCATCTCGTTTCCTCCTCGTTTACCTTCACTGATTACCGCAGTGAATTCGGTTTCTAACGGTGCTTTTTCGGCAACAACTGCTGCACGATGGCCGCCATGATCGACGTGCCCCCAGTTTGCATGCCGAGCAGCACCGCGAGAATGATGAAAGCGCCGACAAATGCGCCCTGCCAATTGGAATCGATGCCAGCCATCAACAAGGCATTGCGGATGACCTCGAGAAAGGCCGAACCGATGAAAGCCCCGAAGGCGGTGCCTGACCCACCCATCAGACTGGCCCCGCCGATTACGGTCGCCGCGATTACGCGCAGCTCATAGCCCTGCCCCATGGCATTGATGGCCGAGCCGTTGTAGCCGAGCAGCAGAAGAGACGCCAACGAAGCGGTGAAGGCGGAAAACACATAGGCTTGAAATTTGATCCAATCGACCGGCACACCGGTGAGCCGGGCAGCCTGTTCGTTGCCGCCGATCGCAAACAGGTGGCGGCCCCAGGCTTTGGAATTGAACACATAGCCAACGATGAGGGCCAACCCGACCATTACCCAGAAATGTGAGGACAGTTCGGGAATCCAATGCGGTGCCCAACCGGCCGGCGCGTGCGAAGGCCATTTCGCCTGACCGATGGCCCTGACGATGGGGGCATCGGGCCCAAACTGATAGAGCATCTGGTTGGCCGAAAACACCACCGCAAGCGACCGCGCGATTGACAACATGCCCAGCGTCACGACGAAGGAAGGCATACCGACGTAGGCCACGAAAAAGCCGTTGACCATGCCGCAAGCAAGCCCGGCAATCATCCCCATCGTGAAGGCGACATACCAGGAGTGATGCCAAGTAAGGAAAAGGCCCGCGACAATCGCCACCAGGCCCATCACGGACCCTACGGAGAGGTCAATGCCGCCGGTGATGATAACCACGGTCATCCCCATCGCCATAATTCCGATCGGCGCGAAGTTGCGCGTGACATTGGCGGCATTTTCGGTGGTGCCGA
>VAZG01000374.1 GCA_005885285.1 Alphaproteobacteria bacterium
AAGAGGCTGCTCCCGCCTTCCGGCTTGGCGGCAGTCGCCGGCTGCGGTGCTGTAGTGTTGGGCGCCGGCGTCGTGGACGCCGTCGTTGTCGACTTGTCGGACACCTCGGAGGCGGTCTCGGAAGTGGACGATGTTGTCGTTGTCGTCTTTGCCTCTGCCGCAACCGCGACCTTGACCGATGCGTTTTTCGCGGTAGCGGGTGCCGCAGCTTCGACCAACGCGGACAATGCCGGATTACTCGGCGCGGCAGCGTCGGTCTGTGGCGCCGCCTGCTTCGCTGAAGTGGCGACGGCGTCGGCAGCCGCCGCTTGCACGCTGGCCTTGGCCGTGACGTTGGCATCCACGGTGATTCCGCTCGTCGCGGCAGCAGCGGTGGTGGTGGCCGAGGGAGTTGCGGCGGGAGCTGCCGCGGACCCGTCCTTTGGCTGCGTCAAAGCAGCTACCGGTGCCGCGGCAGCCGATGAGCTGGCGGCGATGGCCGCTGTCGCAATGGCGAGCGGCGCCGAGCTGGCTGATGAGGCGGGAGCTGCGGCGCCATTCGCTGGTGCAGCGGTGACGGGGATCGCAACGGCAATCGCGTTGAGCGTGACCACACCTTGTGCGCCATCCTGCTGAGTTACGTCGGACTGATCGCTCGAGGAAGCGCCGCCGGCCTTTTCCTTTCCGGTCGATGTCGCCGTTCCAGCTTTCGAGGTGCCGGTCTTGCCGTCGGACTTGGTGCTGGCTTCGGAGCCCGACGGCTGAGACGCATCGGGGTTCGCGTTGGAATTTGCAGCGCCATTGGAATCGGTGGGCCGATCCGTGCTGATGGTGCGATCGCCGGAATTGTTCGGCGCCGTCCGGTCGCGCCAAGACCTATTGTCGCTCGCAGCCGGCGCATCGTCGCTCTGTCGTGGCGGCGCGCCTCGGTCCGTAGGCGGCAGGGGTGCGGAATCGCTGCCCGCATCGGTGGCCGTATTGCTGTCGACCAGCGCGGCGAAACTGTCGTTGGACTGCGGCGGATCAGGCCGGGCGGGCTTGTGCGGCGCCGTCTGGACCGACAAGCTTGCTGCTAGATCTGACGTCACGCTGAACACGGGGCCGGCCTTTCGCAATGAAACTCACCCCCTTCAGGTCAGCAAGGACCGGGCCAGTCGCGGCCGCTGATAAAAGTAAAGTATTTCAATAGCTTAGTTGAACGGCGGATGGATATCGGGGGTGCCGCGGCGCGCCCTTTTCTGCCCGGCGGCAAGATTTGCCGCGAGGCGGCCTTGCAAAACCGCCCGGGCGTGATTGCCTCCCGGAAATACGGCCTATATTAAAGAGCAGCTTGCAGCCGCCGAAACGGCGGATCGTCGAAAGCGCGCGGGCGCCGCTGCGATCGCAACAATGACCGGAACCATGCTCAACAGTCTGGATCTCGAGGGCCGTCCGCAGGACACAAGGGTCGTCGTCGCCATGTCCGGCGGCGTCGATTCCTCCGTGACCGCCGCGCTGTTGAAGTCCGAGGGCTACGACGTCGTCGGCATCACGCTGCAACTCTACGATCATGGCGCCGCCACCCATCGCAAGGGCGCCTGCTGCGCCGGCCAGGACATCCACGATGCACGCGACGTCGCGGCACGGATTGGAATTCCACATTACGTGCTGGACTACGAGAGCCGCTTCCGCGATTCGGTGATCGACCATTTTGCCGACAGCTACGCCGCGGGCGAGACGCCGGTGCCGTGCATCGAATGCAACCGTTCGATCAAGTTCCGCGACCTGCTCAAGACCGCGCGCGAACTCGGCGCTGCTGCGCTCGCGACCGGTCACTACGTTGCCTCGCGCCCTCTGGCCGACGGCACACGCGCGCTTGTCTGCGCCGCTGATTCCGATCGCGACCAGAGCTATTTCCTGTTTGCGACCACCCGCGACCAGCTCGACTACTTGCGCTTTCCGCTGGGCGACATGACCAAGCAGCAGACGCGCGAGCTGGCGCGGCGCTTCGGTCTTGACGTCGCGGAAAAGCATGACAGCCAGGACATCTGCTTCGTGCCGACGGGGCGCTACACCGACATCATCGGGCGCTTGAGGCCGAATGCGGTGGAGCCCGGCGACATCGTCGACCTTAACGGCCGCATCATTGGAGCGCATCAAGGCATCATTCATTTCACCGTCGGCCAGCGAAAGGGATTGGGCATCGCTTCGACTGCACCGCTCTATGTGGTGCGCTTGGACGCCGCGCGCCGTCGGGTCGTGGTCGGCCCGCGCGAGGCCTTGCGGATGGATCGCATCGTGCTGCGCGACGTCAATTGGATCGGCGACGGCGTGCTGGATTCGGCGGTTCGCGATGGCCTTGAGCTTTTCGTGCGGGTGCGCTCGACCCGCGCGCCGCAGCCAGCCTCGTTGCGCGGCGCCGATGGCCGCTATGAAATCGATCTCGTTGCCGGCGAAGAAGGCGTGTCTCCGGGCCAGGCCTGCGTGTTTTACGATGCCCCGTCAGGGCAGGCGCGGGTGCTCGGCGGCGGCTTCATCGAAAGCGCAATGGCAACGGGCGCGACCGTCAGAGGCGCGGCGCGGCCGCTCGTCGAGGCCCTGCGCGGATAAGAAACTTCGGGGCGGGGGCATGGCGTCGGACATCGACCGCGAAGGGGTCGCAAAGGCTTATGGCCGCTGGGCGCCCGTCTACGATCTGGTGTTCGGCAAAGTTTTTGAGCACGGCCGTCAGTTGACCATCGCGGAAGCCGACAAGATCGGCGGACGGGTTCTGGACGTCGGCGTCGGTACCGGACTATCGCTGTCGGATTATTCGCGCTCCACGAAATTGTGCGGGGTCGACATCTCCGAGCCGATGCTGCGCAAGGCGCAGCAGCGCGTGCGCGCGCTCGGGCTCGGCAATGTCGAGACGCTGGCGGTGATGGACGCCAAGAACCTGGCGTTCGCGGATGCTTCCTTTGATGCGGTGGTGGCGCAATATGTCATCACCGCGGTACCGGATCCGGAACGTACGCTCGATGATTTCATCCGCGTGCTGAAACCGGGCGGCGAACTGATCCTGGTCAATCACATCGGTGCCGAAAGCGGCCCGCGCCGCGCCTTCGAACTGGCGTTCGCTCCGCTAGCGCGGCGGCTCGGCTGGCGGCCCGAATTTCCATGGGCCCGTTTGGTCAACTGGGCTGCCAAACATGGCGGTGTCAGCCTTGCCGAGCGCCGCCCAATGCCGCCGATGGGACATTTTTCGTTGATCCGCTACCGCAAATCCTGAAGGCTGGAGCATGATCCGGAAAAGTGGGTACCGGTTTTTCGAAAAAAGATCATGCTCAAACAAAAAGATAGAGCGGGCCGACGATTCGAAGGAAAGTCGTCCCGCTCTGGGGCGGAACCTCTGCGCGCGCCAATCGTTTTCGCTGCATGCGGATGAACCGATCCTTGCTGTTAGTATGTTTGCTGGCTGTTCCCGGCATGGCGAGCGCGCAAGCCCCGCCGACGCCGACGACGCCGTTAGCGCAGACCGCGCCGCCCGCGCCGCAGCGCTCAACCGATTGCGCGCCGACAAAGCCGGTGCCGCCGCGCGGTACCGTGGCGCCCGAGGGCTCGACGCCGGAGGGCTCAACGACCGGGCAAGCCGGTGAGCAACTCGGCGACAAGCTTGCCAAATCCAACGGCGTCTTGTGCCCGCCGGCGGGCGTCGACCCGGAAATGCGCGCACCGACCCCGGATACCGGCAACACGCCGGTGATTCCGCCGCCCGGCAGCCCCGGCGGCGATCAGAATGTCCGGCCGAAATAAGGCGCCGGTAGTTAGGGATCGCGGGTGCTTAGGGATTAAGGCCCGCCTTGCAGTTGACATGCGCTTGCGCGGTTTCTTATATGCCGCGCGTTCGCGACTGCGGTATATCTCAAGCCTGCGGTGGCGCCTTGGCGGGGTAGCTCAGCTGGTTAGAGCACGGGAATCATAATCCTGGGGTCGGGGGTTCGAGTCCCTCTCCCGCTACCAAATCCACAAATGGCATTGAAGCCCGCGCTCGCACCGGTCCGATCCATGGGCCACCGCTCGAACGAAAAACCTATCGTCTTTTAGTAGACCCACTGGCTCAATCTGGTCATGAGGGCGCAGGCGAAAGCTATCACCAACACGCCGGCAGATACTACCGAGACCATGTCAATTGACCTTGGATGGTCGGCGTCGCTGATCAAGTCGAAGTGTCGCGAGCGGTCCTCGTCCCGATAGGTATGAAGGTGCATGGCAGCCTCCCCGTGTGGCCCACCATCAATCCGCCATTGGCAAAATAGTTCCTTTCGGCCTTTTGCGGGGCGGGCGAGTGTTGTGCGCTGGCTCCGACCAGGCACCAGCTCGCCAATCCAGGTGGCATGCGCTCATCGCGATCAAGGCGGCCTCCCTAGAGCGTGATCCGGAAAAAGTGGACACCGGTTTTCGAAAAAGATCATGCTCAATCAAAAACTTAAACCGCGATGACGATCTAACTTAATCTCATGGCGCTTTAGGGCAGTGGAATCGAATAGTTTCCGAAAAGCCTAAGCATAGTGCCGGAGCTTGATGGTCGTATGTTATCGATTGATCTGGGGCTGGCGCCGCCGAACTCATGGCTTACGGCATCGGCTCTCGCCCTCGCATGGCTCGCGGTCATGTGGGCCTACAGCCCGGTCGCGGACAGGTTGGCAACGCGGTGGTTTGCCAAACCGCCTGAGCTTTCTGCATTCCGCGCGCTGCAGCAATCGAAAGCCAAGCTCGTTGCCGGGATTATCCTCGCGTGGGTGCTTGGCGGATTTTTGGAGGAGCTAATTCTGCGGGGGATACTCCTGCAAACCGTCAAAAGTGTCGTGTCGTATTGGCATCTTTCCCTGCTTGCAACGGCCGCTGGCATCGCAGTAGCCGCTGCGGCTGCATGGGTCGTTCACCTCTATCAAGGCCTGCGCGCCGCCTGCATTGTCGCCCAGCTCTCGGTGCTCTTCGGCGTCCTGTTTGTCATCAGCGGGTACAATTTGTGGCCGGTCATTTTATGCCATGGGCTCTATGACACCATCGCTTTCATCCGGTTCGCCAACAAGCAATCCAAATACTCTCACCTTGACCGGCAATAAGCACACTCGCGAATGGCCAGCACCGTTCACGCGTTCCTCATCGCGACAGTTTGCGGACGTCGACCGTGCGTGAGGTTGCCAGAACCGAAATTTCGAAATGGTCTGTCTGCAAAATGTCCGTGATGTTGCGTGGCCGATGGGCAACGACGTTGCTGCCGGTGCGGCGTCGCAGGCTGTCATAGAGCAATCCTGCGCCACCCGAGGCGCGAACTTCCTCGCCGAGCTGCTGCGAGGCATCATAGCGCTCGCTCGCATACACCTCCGCGCGCGCGCTCTGCTGCCCTCTGATGTCGAGATAGTCGCCCAACAGGGTCGCGGCATAGGCTCGATAGGTGCGTGTCATCGCGGGCAGGCTGCGAGCGACGCTCTCGCGCCGCAGATGATGACCGACTTCCGCGGCTGCCGTGCGGATATCGTCGGCTGCATACCAGGCTCCGAGCTCGGGACCATTGAATCGCATCCCACCGGGGGCGACGTGCAGGAAAGATGCCATGACGATGCTGGCATTGGGAACGCCGTACACCCATTCGCTCTCGGGCAGCCGGGCAATACGATCGGCGACCAGCCGATCGTTGGTCCAGCCGACCAGCTCCATCACGGCGGCAAGATCGGCCGCGGTCGCAACCGTATCGAACAGCCCGATCGGAGGGAATTGCGACGCGATCAGGCGATGAGCAGGCCGTGGTGCGGGCGTGAAAGCATCCGTCACC
>VAZG01000375.1 GCA_005885285.1 Alphaproteobacteria bacterium
CCCACAGCATCGACGTGGCCGTCGAGAGATCGCGTCCGCGGCAATAGTCCTCCGCCTCCAAAGCGATTCGATACCGGGCCGCAACATGCGCGGACCAGAACGGGTTGCTGGCCTTTGCCCAGGAACGGCGAGGCGCCATCGGAAACCCTCCAGCAACTTACGCACCCATATGTGGCTCAATTGCACTACTCTAACTGCGTGTAGAGATCGGACAGTTGCGGCGAGGAAGCGAGGGAGTGACGGCGAGGGAGTGACGGCTCTTCAAATCGGGCTTCGAGAAAGCGGTGCACGGGGATAAGCGAACCGTGGCCGAATCCGGAGCCTGGTGCAACGACTTAGGCGGTCGTTGGCATGAAGGAGAGCTCCGATGAAATATTACGTTGGATTGGACGTCGGTCTTGAGGAAACGAACGTTTGCATTATCGATAGCGAAGGCATCACGGTTCGCGAAGTCAAAGTCAGCACCGAGCCAGCGGCGATTCGCTCCGCTGTTGAGGGCTACGCGGATCGCCTGGAGCGAGTGGGAGTCGAGGCGTCATCGCTTGGCATCTGGCTGTATCGCGAACTGCAGCCGGCGGGGTTACCGCTGATCGTTGTCGAAGCGCGCCATATGCGCGTCTCACTTTCAACAATGCGGAACAAGACCGACAGGAACGATGCACGAGGCATCGCGCAGATGATGCGGCTGGGCTGGTACCGCGTCGTCCACGTCAAGAACATCGAGATGCAGAAGATGCGCACGCTGCTGGCCAATCGGAAGCTGCTCAAGCGCAAGCTGGTCGACATCGAAAACCATATCCGTGGATCGCTGCGGGCTTACGGCTTGCTGGTTGGCGCCGTTGCCCGAGGAGCTTACGAAGCACGCGTCCGCGAGCTGCTCGTGCGGTGCGATCCGATTTTCGTGATGACCATTGAAGCCATGTTGGACGTGCGGCGGGCAATCTTCGAAGGCTTCGAAAAATTGCACAGGGTGGTCCTGCTGGCCGTTCAACATGATCCTGTGTGCCGGCGTCTGATGACGGTTCCTGGCGTCGGCCCCGTTGCGGCACTTTCGTTCAAAGTCGGTGTCGACGATCCCCAGCGCTTTACGCGATCGCGAACGGTCGGCGCGCATTTTGGGCTGACCCCGAGGCGACACCAGTCCGGAACCTCCATCGACTATGAAGGCCGTATCACCAAGCAGGGCGACGTCGCCGTCCGGGAGGCGCTCTGCGAAGCGGCTGCAAGCTTGCTGCTGCGGGTGAGGAAATGGTCGGCATTGCCGGCGTGGGGGCTACGGATCGCCAAACGGTCGAGCATGCTGTGCGCGATCACCGCTGTTGCGCGGAAGCTCGCGAGCATTCTGCATCGGATGTGGGTCAGCGAGACCGACTTCCATGTCGGTTTCGGCGCCAAGGTCACGCAGCGGCTGCGGTTGAAGCCGGCGCGGTAGCTGCTGTGCAGATGACGACGAATTGACGCTGGGTTCGCACCCAGCATGGTGAAGAGGAGCAAAACTTAGAGATCCGCGCGCGCGGTGAGCGTCCCCTGGCGGGGCCGCGAAACGGGGAATGTCCGCTATCTCTTGCCTGCTGCCGCCCTTCGGGGACGAGAGCGCCTGACTGCTTGGACAGCCCTGTTTACGAACCTGATGAAGAGCATGCGACGGCCGAAGTGCTGAACGCGAAGGAACGCATGGACCCCGCCTGGTGAATGCACGTCGCGTACGCGGGCTGTGGTGAAGTTGCGCGTTGGTTGGTGCAGGGAGTCGGTAATGGCTGAAGTTCGAAGAGTCGAAGAAAAGTGTAGGAATGAGTTGACTTTGCCCGCCCGTAAGCGTCCGGCCTCTGCACGTCGCTCAGCCCTTGACAGCATTTCTCTCTTTCCAGGCCCACGGCAGCAATTCATCGAGGCGGTTGATCGGGTGCCCGTCGGCCATGCGGGACAGCACATCGTGCAAATAAGCGTAGGGTTCGACGTCGTTAAGCTTGCAGGTTTATGCCGCCCGCCGAACTATGCCGAACGGGTCCGGTATGGCACGTCGTTGTCACGCTGGCATCGTCGATCGCGTGCACGGCAGCCCCATTCCATTCGGCATAGTCTGGTCGTTCAGAGCGCCTCCAGGAAGGCGAGGAGGCGGTCGTTCGGCTGGAAGCGGGTTCGCTTGCCGCGCTCGTACGGCTTGAGCTTCGCCAGGGCAGCTTCCTTGAGGGCGAGGTGGGCATGCAGGTACGTCTGCGTCGTCTCGACCGATTCATGACCGAGCCACAGCGCGATCACGGAGCAGTCGACGCCGGCTTGCAGCAGTTCCATCGCAGCGCTGTGGCTCAGCACGTGCGGAGACACGCTCTTGGCCTTCAAAGACGGGCAACTCTTGTGAGCGACACGAACATGCTTTCCCAACAGCGACTGGACGCTGTCGGCACTGAGCCGGGCCCCGTGCACGTTGGGGAACAACGCTGTTGCTCCTTTCCGTAACGGTTCCTTGAGCCATGCCTGGAGCGCAGACCGAGCGAGTGTGGTCAGCGGAGTGGTCCGCTCCTTCTGCCCTTTACCGACGCATCGTACGTGTGCGCCAGACCCGAGATGGACGGCATCCCGGTTAAGGCCAGTCAGCTCGGAGAGGCGCAAGCCCGTCTGGGCCGCGACCAGCAGCAAGGTGTGATCGCGGCGGCCAAGCCACGTCGTTCGATCGGGCGCGGCGAGAACCGCCTCGATCTCGGGGCGCGTCAGGAAGTGCACCTGTCGCTTGTCGTAGCGCTTGCTCGGTATGGCGAGCACGCGCTGGATCAGCGCACTGTGTGCCGGTTCCTCGAAGGACACGAACCTGAAGAAGGATCGGATGGCGGTCAGACGCAGGTTACGCGTCTTCACGCTGGCGCCGCGCTTTACCTCGATATCGGTGAGGAACGCGCCGATGAACGGCGCATCCAGATCGGCGAGCGTCAGGGCCGATGGGGACTTCCGCAGCTGCACCTGTGCGAACATGAAAAGCAGCCGGAACGTGTCCCTGTAGGAGGCGATCGTGTTGGCGCTAACATTGCGCTGGCGTATGAGGCGCTCGGTGAAGTAGCGCTCGATCAACGTGGCGACATTGCAGGCGGGCTTCATGGCGTCACCTCCCATCGCCGATCGAGACGCCGTGCCGCTTCTTCCATCAACTCGGGGCAAGCCGAGAGATACCAGTAAGTATCGCGCACGCAGGCGTGGCCGAGGTAAGTGGAGAGCACTGGGAGCTGCTGCTCGACGTTCTTGCCTTCGCGATACCAGTCGAGCAGCGTCCGGATGGCGAAGCGATGACGGAAGTCGTGCACACGTGGCCCGGTACGATCACCTGGGCGCCGCAGCCCGATCTCTCGGGACAATCGCCAGAAGACGCGATGAACGTACTGGTGCAGCAAGCGGCCTCCCTGTTCGGCAACGAAGAAGGTCGAGCCGCAGCGTGATCCGAGCAGTGCATCGCGTCGGTGGGCGTAGTCGCGCAGCGCAGTTCTCGTCGTCGGATGCAATGGCACGAGCCGTGACTTGCCGAACTTGGTCAGCCGGACCGTCAGCACGCCGGCGTCGAGGTCGACGTCATCACGCTCCAGGCCCATCGCCTCGGATATACGCATGCCCGTCACCGCGATCAGCCCGAACAGGGTATGGTAGGTCCATCGGCGCAGCCCGTCCTCTGGCGGCAGAGCCAGCGCCGCCGTCAGCAACGCATCGATCTCCGCGTCGCTGTAGACATAGGGCTTGGCACGCTTCCATCCCGGCAGCATGCCGACGGGCGGCACCTCCGTTCTCGGATCGAAGTTGGCGACATGGCGCGCGAACCCGCGCACGTCGCTCAATCGCAGCGCCCAGGATGCATGACGATCGGGCGGCAGCGTTGCCCATTCCATGGCCAGCTTCGTCGTGATGATCCTGGCTTTGCGCTTCTCCATGAAGGAGACGAAGTCGGCGAGCCGACGGGTCTGGTGCTCGTACTTGTATCCCAGTCCTTTGCGCATGCTCAGGTACTTCTCGAGTGCCGAGCGCAGATTGGTCATTGCACGCCTCCCGGCCAGGGAAGGCTCAATGTTCTCAGCGCATCGATGTCGACCTTCGCGTAAATCCGGGTGGTGTCGTGGCTCTCGTGCCGCAGCAACTGTCCGATCTCCGACAAGGTCGCGCCAGATCGGAGAAGCTCGGTGGCGAGACTGTGTCGGAAAATATGGGCGCCACGGTGTGCGCAACCTTCGATTCCAACGCGATCGAGAGCGACCTTGGCGATCATGGTGATCGCACATCCAGAAGCAAAGCCGACGTGTGGCGCGAGTGTGCGGACGAACAACCGTCGGCACGACGACTTTGGGCGGCCATTGCGCAGATATGCAACGATGGCCGCGCCAACGTCTGGCGGTATCGGCATCCGTGCACGCTGTCGGCCCTTGGCGCGAACGAGTATCTCGCTGGCGCGCCAGTCGATATCATCGAGCGTGAGCGTCGCGACCTCGTCGGCCCGCAGGCCGAGCTTGGCCAGCAACAACAGAATGGCGTAGTCGCGTCGCCCCATCACCGTCTCTCGGTCGCAACCGTCGAGAGCTTTCCGCACCTGAGCGGCAGACAGATAGGTCGGCAGAGTTGCGAGCTTCCATCCTCGCATCGATGGAACGCAATCCGCCAACGGGCGCGCGTTCAGCCCCCGATGGTGGAGGTGACGGAGAAAGGCGCGCAACGACCAGCACATCGCCTTGCCTGTTCTCGGACTCCAATCCTGGGCGTGGCGCTCAATGTAGCGGATCACGTCCTCTTGGCTGATCTTGCACAGCTCGCCGGCGTCGCCGGAGCACACCTCGTGCAGGAACCTGCGGATGACCGGAAGATGGCGGACGATAGACCTCGGGGCCAAGCCGCGCTCTGACCGCAGGTAGGCATCGAACTCCTTGAAGATCTGTTCGTGCGGGGTGAGAGGCGGCAGCACCAACGGCGCGATCGCGCCGTCCTCGCGCAGCACCGACAGCCATCGCTTGAGCGCGGCCCGGTCACCGGGTTGGATCGACTGTCTCCGCGCTCGGTGCCGGAGGTACCGCTCGACCATGCCTTCATCGAGATCGGCCAACTTCGAGCGACTTCTTGCGATCCAGCTCAGAAGCCCGCCGGCCAAGTTGAGGCACCGCCAAGTGCCGTGGTGAGCGAGCCCGTCTTTGACGAGACGCACCGCATAGAGCTCAACGAGCTGTCCGTGAGGTCCACTCTTCAGGTGCCGGAACAGCCGGCTTCTGCTCAAGTACTCTTCTGCAACCATCATCCTGTCCTCCGCTGTTGAGAGCGGAGGCACAGGACAAACTATGCCGAGCCGATTACATGCCGGTCACGACGAATCCTGGGGAAAACGAACCCGTTCGGCATAGTTCGGCGGGCGGCATAAACCGCCCTATGCCGCTCTCGGCATAGGGCCGTTTCGATCAACGAACAAAGCAGGGCCCAGCGATGGCCACCGCCGTCGCTGCCCGCGAAGAGATGATTCTTTCTTCCAAGAGCGACCGGACGAATCGCGCGCTCAACGGGGTTGGTGTCCAGCTCGATACGACCATCATGCAGCAAGCGCGTCAGGCCTTCCCAGCGCGAGAGCGCATATCGCATCGCTTCGGCGAGGGCGCTGCGGCCGGGTACAAGAGGAAGCTGCGCTTCGAACCAGAGTCGCATGGCATCGATAATAGGCTTCGATCGATTGCGGCGTGCGGCGAGCCGGTGCGCGGGCGACTGACCGCGAACATCAGACTCAATGGCATAGAGCTCGGCGATCCGGCGCAAGGCCTCAGCTGCAACAGGCGATCCAGTTGCCTCGACCACTTCGTAAAATTTGCGCCGCGAGTGGCTCCAACATGCGGCAAGAACAACGTCCTTCTTTTCGCCAAGCTGCTCAAAGCCGGCATATCCGTCGACGTGGAGAACCCCTTTGAAGTTTGCAAGATGCGACACCGGGCGTTCGGCTTTGCGGTCCGGCGCAAACAAATACACTGCAGCCGGCGGTTCAGGACCACCCCACGGCCGCTGCTCGCGGGCATAGACCCACAGCCGTCCCGTCTTGGTGCGTCCACGTCCGGGGTCGAGCACCGGCACAGGTGTGTCGTCGGCGAACAGATGGTCCGAGGCGAACACGTTCTTGCAGAGGCGGTCATGCAACGCCCCGAGCCACCAGCAGGCGCCGCCGACCCATCCAGCGAGCGTCGACCGCGGGAGATCAACGCCGTGGCGGGCAAAGATCTGCGACTGCCGATAGAGCGGCGTGTGATCGCAATATTTGCTGACCAATACGTGGGCCAGCAGCGCCGGCGTGGCCAAGCCGCCGGCGATCACCCGCTCCGGAGCTGGCGCCTGCACCACGGTCTCGCAACTTCGGCAGGCATATTTGGGACGAGTGGTGCGGATCACGCGCAGCTGTGCCGGAATCCAGTCCAGCATCTCGCTCATACTCTCGCCGATGACATGCAGCGCACCGCCACAGCAGCCGCAGGTCATGTTGTCGATATCGAGCCGAACATCCTCACGCGGCAAATGCTCGGGAAGTGGCTTGCGATGGGACGACCGTTCGGTTTGCTGGTTCTCAGCCCGCGGGCGGCTCTCTTCTTCACGGGCGAGATCGCCATCGAGATCTTCAAGCCCGAGCGCCAACTGATCGGGATCGAGGCGCTCGGAACGGCGGCCGAACTGCATTCGTTGGAGCTGCTTGATGATCGATTTGAGGCGCTCGATCTCGGTTTCGCGATGCTCGATCGTGCCGACGATATCGCGGACGAGGCGGTGCAGAAGTGCTGTTTCTGTCGGGAGATTGTCGAGATCGAGCTGCATGTTCGATTCTACTCGAACACGCTGATTCGAAGAAGCAACTTCGTCTTATTTGATGCACGTTTTTGCGATTCAACCGGCGAGAAGTGGTCGCCAGAATCTCTCCGGAGTGCGCCAGTCAATTCCTTCGAGCAGCATGGCGAGCTGCGCCGGCGACAGCGTCACCGAGCCGCCTGGCTCCGCCAGTCGCGGCCAGAAAAAATTGCCGCGGTCGATACGTTTGGTGAAGAGGCACAGGCCCGTGCCGTCCCAAAACAGGATCTTTATCAGCGATGCTTTCTTGCCGCGGAAGGCGAACAGATGACCCGAGAAAGGGTCCTTCTTAAGATGTTCCTGGATCAGCGTCGCGAGGCCGTCGAGTCCTTTTCGCATGTCGGTATGCCCGAGCGCCAAGTGCACCTTTACGCCTGCCGGAACAACGATCATGACCTCTTCTCCTTCCCGGCGAACTGTTGCTTCACTGCAGCCGGATTGCTGCCGGTCGGCGCAAAAACACGTCGCCCATCGTCCAGATGAATCGCCATCATGCCGTCGGGCGGCTGCACGAGATCGCGCAATGCCGCGAGCGCCGGCACGTCCTTTGCTGTGCCGTCAGTAAACGCCACCGTTGCCAATCGCGGCGCCTTTCGAGCGGTCAGGCCGAACTCGGCCCGCCAGCGGAAGACCATGCTGGTGGCGACTCCGTGCCGGCGGCAAACCCGCGACACGCTGACACCCGGCTCCTCCGTCTCCTGCACGATCACCTGTTTCTGCTCGTCGCTGAAGCGGCGGCGGTTCGACCGCCCGTCGGTTTGTTCGGCTGTCAAGCGATACCTACGCCCCACGCAATAAGCAGCGCTGCTTAATTGAGCCCGAGCACTCGGATGAAGGAGCGATCGCCAGTCCATTTCGGTGCCGGATTGTTCCAGGCGATCGCGCCAGATGCGCAGCGAATGCGGCGACAAACCAAGCGCTGCGGCGTACTCCGCAAGCCCCATGCCGCTCCAGTTCATCGCCTCTACGTGCATGCCCCAGAACGCCTGAACCGCAATCGGACCGGTGTCCGTGCGCACGCTGTAACGATAGCGCGGAGGTCTTGTCCGCGGCTTCAACCGCCTCTTCTTGTGCTGCTCTTTTGGCGTTTTCTGAGGCAAATTTCGCAGACGTTCTGCGCGGTTACGCAGCTCTTCCTTACTCAGCAGATGGCGCGCCCACCGCATCAAGCTTGTCGTCGGGAGATCGTGCCTGCGGCAGTAGTGCTCCGCTTCAAGCGCGCTGCGATACCAGGCCGCAACGTGGTTCGACCAGAACGGGTTGTCGGCCTTTGCCCAGGAACGACGAGGTGCCACCGGAGATTCTCCACCGCAGTAGAGAACCCGAAATGGAACGAGAACACATCATCGAAGAGAAGTGCAGGACTCGGACGCTTACGCCCGCCCGATTAGGAAGGCAAGATAAAGCGAACTGACGTTCGCTGGCTCCCTTCGGTCGCAAAGGCTTGTCTGCACATTGGTTTTTGCAAGTTTTCGCGGCGTCAAAGCGGCGCGGTGCTAGGTGTGCAGGTGCCGCCCGACGGACTTTCCCGATGAATTTCAATCTTCCAAGCGATGGCGCTCGCAATGTGCGTCGAGGAGGAGCCCCGCTATTTCTTCGCCATCATGCGCGCTGGTGCGATTTGATGCGATCGATGCTCGGAAGCCCTTGTGTCGGCTTTTTCCGAGGCCAATCGTCGCGTCATGACACGTGATGACAGTGAGAATTTCCGGATTAGACCTGGCCGGTCCCGAAACCGTGGAGCACGTATCAATCCGCGGACGCAGCCATTCCTCAAGCAGGTCCAGATCGCGGTCCGCAAGGCGGGCGGCGATCCTCGGCGGATAGGATCGGGAGCGCGATCGGGGGGCGGCCGGGAAGGAGGAAGGACGGGCCGCTTCAACGCGCGGGGCCGCGGTGCGAAGGTCGTGGCTTCGTTTGCTCCGCAGGGCGCGGACGGTGGGTGGCAGAGAGATTCCGCAGGCCGCTTCCGGGCGCGGCGAGTGGTGGTCAAGGCCAGGGTGGTCCGGCTCAATCCGCAAGGTAAGGGTTCGCGGGGTCCGAAGATGCGGGGGACGATGAGCAGGGCCGTGGATGCCCATCTGCGTTACCTTGAACGGGATGGTGTTACGCATGACGGCGAGCGGGGCAAGGCCTATTCGGCGTTCGAGAACGAGGCTGACGGTAAGGCCTTTGTGGAGCGCGGGCGGGAAGATCGTCATCAGTTTCGGTTCATCGTCGCACCCGAGGATGCCGCAGAGATGGGCGACCTTCGCGGCTTCACCCGTGACCTCATGCGCCAGATGGAATTGGATCTGGCCACCCGCCTCGACTGGATCGCGGTCGACCATCACAACACCAGCCATCCCCACACCCACATCATCGTCCGCGGCGTCCTCGATGACGGCCGGATTCTCAATATCGCCGGCGACTACATCGCCCACGGCATCCGCCTCCGGGCGAGCGAACTGATCACCCGGGAACTGGGTCACCAGAGCGAGATCGAGCTTCAGACCAAGCTGCAGAACGAGGTCGAGGCCGAGCGGGTGACCCGGCTCGACAAGATCCTCTTGAGCGAGCAGCAGGAGCAGGGGGTGATCGACCTACGCCCCGGCGAGGGCGCGACCTTCCTGGTCCGCGAAAACCGCAACCTGATGATCGGCCGGGTCAGGCACCTGGAGCGCTACGGAGTGGCAAGAGAGCTTGAGTCAGGACGATGGTCCCTTTCCGACCGCGCGGAGCAAGTCCTGAAGGATTTGGACCACCGCAATGAAGCCATCAACTCGATCCATCGGGCACTCACCAAGAATGGTCTCGCCGAGGAGCGTGGTGCCGGCCAATTCGCCCTTCACGGCGAAGGCTTAGGCGAGAGGATCGTCGGCCAGGTCCTGGCCAAAGGCCTGGCCGGAGACGAGATGGGCGAGCGCGTCTACCTGGTCGTCGACAGCATCGATGGCCGCGTCCATCACATGGAGTTCAAGGACCCGAGCCGGATCGAGGAGCTCAGGCGGGACATGATCGTCGAAGCGGCCCCAGTCGTGTCCGGTCCAAGACCTGCCGACCGCAACATTGCCGGCAATGCCAGGGAGGACAACGACATCTACCGGCCGAGCCGGCACCTGGAGCGTATCCACGACAGCTTTCAGCGGCAGGGCAAGGACCCCGAAGCTTTCGTGCGTTCCCATGTCCGCCGCCTGGAAGTGCTGCGCCGGGCCAGCCTTGTCGAGCGGATCGATGCCGATCATTGGAAGGTCCCGAAGGACATCGTCGAGCGTGGGCAGGCTTACGACCTCAGCCAGGGCGGCGACGGGTTGAGAATTCGGACGCTCTCGGCCATCGGCCTCGACCGGCAGATTGCCAGCGACGGTGCGACTTGGCTCGACCGCCAGATGATCGCGGACGACCGTTCGGACCTCCGAGACAGCGGCTTTGGCCGAGAGGTCGGCAGAGCCATGAATCGGAGGGCGCAGCGACTTGTGGAGATGGGTCTCGCAACCGTCAAGGACGGCAAAATTCGCGTCCCTGTCGACATCGTGGCGACTCTTGAGCAACGGGAGATTGAACGTGTCGGCCATCAGATGGCGAGAGAGCGCGGCCTAACCTACATGCCAGCAAACGCTGGCGAGTATGTCAGTGGCCGCCTTGCTGGTGTCGCCAGCCTCGTCAGCGGACGCTTCGCCATGATCGACAACGGGCTTGGCTTTCAGCTGGTGCCTTGGCTACCGATGCTTGAGAGGCACATCGGCCGGCATATCACCGGAGTAGCGCGCGAGGACGGCGGAATCGAGTGGACGCTGGGACGAAACCGAGGGCTCAGCGTGTAGTGCAGTCACGGCATAACGACTAGGCTGGTTGAAACTCAATAAGCAAAGTTAAAGGGAACGCGCACAAAAGGCAGCTTTCGGCGAACTCTCAAAGCGCCGCCAAGCCAGTTACGCTGCCCGCCGATACGAAAACAGGGCTTCCAAAACAGTGGGTTGCGCAATGTAGCGGACCACTGACTCGAACCCCCGACTTTTCAGATCCTTCCGATCAGTCAGCGCTGGCTCGTCACACTGGTTGGATTTTTGGCTGTAAGCCATTGAAGTCTAATGCTCGGATTTTGGCTCGGTTGGAAAAATTCTCTTGAGAGATCAACGGTAGTGCTGTGTCTCTTAATCAGCGGGTCCCAGGTTCGAGCCCTGGTGCGCCCACCAAAGCAAGTCAAGCACTTGCAGCCGATCGTTCAAGTGCCATTCCGACAAGGTGAGTCAGCGGCCCTCCAACAAGCATCCCTGCTCGGCGGGACGGCGGCCGGGACGACTCCCCTGATCAAAGCTGACGACGGCGAGACGCTGCCGCTCCATGACCGATCGGCTGTGGTCAGGCCCAGCCGCCATCGACGATGTAGTTCTGGTTGGTGCAAGCGCCGCTGTCGTCGGCGGCGAAGAAGAGGACGACGCGGGCGATGTCGTCCGGTATGAGCTTGCGCTTAAGGCATTGGCGCTGCATGAGTTCGCCTTCACCTTCGGGCGTCAACCACAGATCCTGCTGCCGCTGGGTCATGATCCATCCGGGCAGGATGGAATTGACCCGCACGTTGTTCGGCCCAAGATCGCGGGCGAGCGCACGGGTTAGCCCCTGAACCGCGGACTTGGCCGTGGTGTAGCAGAGCATGTTGCCCTGGCCGATCACCCAGCTCACCGAGCCGATGTTGACGATCGAACCGCCCCCCGCCTGGATCATGTCCGGCGCGACGGCCTGGGCGCCAAAGAATTTATGTTTCAGGTTGACGGCGATCCGCTCGTCCCAATATTCCGGCGTGACGTCCTCAATCGCGTGACGGTCGTCGCGGGCCGCGTTATTGACCAGGATGGTGATCGGCCCGAACGCCTCGCGGACACCGGCGACCGCGCGTCTCAGGGCGCCGATGTCGCGCAGATCGGCGTGCTCGAAGTGCACGCTGGGCGCCGGCAGGCTAGCCAGTAGCCGCTTTGATGCCTTCACATCGATGTCGATGAAACCGACCCGCGAGCCCTGGCCGACGAACTGGCGGACGATGGCTTCGCCGATGCCGGAAGCGCCGCCGGTCACCAATACGGTCCGGTCCTTGAGGCTTGGATAGATGGCGCCCTGCATTGGTATCCTCTCGATTTGGCGGATGAACGGCACCGGATGCGCCACTGCGATTCAAACAAAGAGCCGCAGCTCCCGGTGTTCACTCGGTCGTCTCCATCTGGTTTCGGTCCACGACCCGCAGCGTCCGCCGCACCATGCCATCGACGATTGTTGCCGACTCGCTTGGACGC
>VAZG01000376.1 GCA_005885285.1 Alphaproteobacteria bacterium
AACGCGATGGTACGGTGAAGAAGATCCATGCAGCCGCCGGCGCCACACTGGCGGTGGACGCGCTTATTCTCGAATTCGCCTGAAACTGTCATTCCGGGGCGATGCGAAGCATCGAACTATGATGTGCAATTGCACATCTGAGAATCTCGAGATTCCGGATCTGGTGCTCGCACCATCCCGGAATGACGGAGAGAAGGAGTTTGCCAATGGCCTTCCGCAAACGACGCGAAGCACTGCGTTCGATTCTGTCGGGATCGAGATGCGTTCGTCCGGGTTCGGTCTATGACGCGATCTCGATCCGCATCGCGCAAGATCTCGGTTTCGAAGTCGGCATGTTCGGGGGCTCGGTCGCGTCGCTCGCGGTGCTGGGAGATCCCGACATAGCGTTGATCACGCTCACCGAGCTTGCCGAGCAGATGCGGCGGATGTCACGCGCTGCGTCGCTTCCGGTACTGGTCGATGCCGATCACGGCTACGGCAATGCGCTCAACGTCCGCCGCACGGTGCAGGAATTGGAAGCCGCCGGCGTCGGCGGCCTGACCATCGAGGACACCTTGCTGCCGCAGGCATTTGGCGAGGCAAAGACGCAACTGATCTCGCTCGATGAAGGTATCGGCAAGATGAAGGCGGCGCTCGACGGCCGCGGCGATCCCTCGCTGGTGATCATGGCGCGCACCGGTGCAGCGTCGGTCACTTCACTCCAGGATGCAATCCTGCGCGCGAAAGCTTATGAAGCGATCGGCGTCGATGCGCTGTTTTTCACCGGCATCAAGACGCCGTCGGAACTGGAGGCGATCGCGGCCGCGACCAGGTTGCCAATCGTGCTCGGCGGCACGCCCGAAGAGATGACAGCGCTCGATTATCTCGCCGCCCAGCGGGTGCGGATCGCGCTGCAGGGCCATGCGCCATTCGCTGCCGCGACCCAGGCCGTCTACGAGACGCTGAAGGCGCTGCGCGAGGGCACCTCGCCAAAGCACTTGAAGGGCCTTGCGTCGTCCGAGCTCACCAGCCGTGCCACGCGCGAAAAGGACATGAAAGCACGCAGTGCCGACTTTCTCGGGCTGGGGAAATAGATGAGCAGCGCCATCGTTCATGTGACGGTCCGCGGCCGGGTGCAGGGCGTCGGCTACCGCAACTGGGTCGAGCATCAGGCGCTCGCAAGCCGGCTTGAGGGGTGGGTGCGCAACCGCCGCGACGGCAGCGTGGAAGCAGTGTTTGCGGGACCAGCCGACATCGTTGCGAACATGATCGCGCGCTGCCGGCGCGGCCCGCCATCGGCGCGGGTCGAAGCCCTCAGCGAGGAACCGGCCAGCGTGGGAGAGCTCAATCTGCGGCGGGCAGGCCGGGGGTTTTCGGTGCTGCCGACAGTTTAGGATCGGTGTTCAACCAGCGGGTCGGCTTGGAGGCGACGATGGCGGCGACATTGAGAGTTTTGCTGGCCGTTTGCCTGGCGGTCTTCCTGTGCCTGTCCGTGTTGCCGCAAACGCGCGCGCAGGCGCCGGCCGCGCCGGTTTCGGGCATCGATGCCGCGCTAAGCGAGGATATCGTGATTGGCAGCCGGATCCTCGCCGAGTTCGGCGTGCTCGACGGCTTTGGTCACGTCAGCGCGCGGCATCCGACCAACCCTAATCATTTTTTGATGTCGCGGTCGCTTGCGCCAGCACTGGTCATGGCTGATGACATCATGGAGTTCGACCTCGACGGCAATGCCATCGATGCTCGCGGCCGATCGTTGTTTCTCGAACGCTTCATCCACAGCGAAATCTACAAGGCGCGACCGGACGTCATGGCGGTGGTTCACACCCATTCGCCCGGCGTCATTCCATTCGGCGTCAGCCAGGTGCTACTGCGGCCGATGTTCCACAACGCAGCGTTCCTGGCGGCGGGCGTGCCGGTCTGGGACATCCGGAAGGATTTTGGCGAGACCGACATGCTGGTCCGCGATCCCCCGCGCGGCAAATCGCTGGCCGAGAAGCTCGGCGACAAGTCTGTGGTCTTGATGCGCGGCCACGGCGACGCGATCGTGGGCCCCTCGGTCAAGATGGCGGTTTTCCGGGCCTACTATACCGACGTCGATGCGAAGCTGCAGTCGCAGGCGATCGCGCTCGGTGGCGATATCAACTATCTGACGCCGGGCGAGGGCGCCAAGGCCGACGCCATCAACTTCGCCGTGCTCGACCGTATCTGGAATCTCTGGAAGATGCGGATCGCTCCCTCGCTTGCGAAGTAACGTCGCCGCGGCAGGTTGCGATGGCCTGGCTCAGCTGGTGGATCGCATAGGGTTTGCGCAGGATCGGAAAATTGCCACGCACATTCGCGGCGGCGTCGCTGTAACCGGTCGCCAGCAGGATCGGCAGATCGGGACGAATTTCCTTCAGCCGTTGTGCGAGGCTCAGGCCATCGATCTTGCCGGGCATGACGATGTCGGTGAAGACAAGGTCGATTCCGTCGAGTTCGACTTCATGCAGCGCGGTCTCGGCGTCCGTCACCCGGCGAACGGCATAGCCGAGCTGCTCAAGGAGGCTGGTGCTGACAGAGGCGACGTCCGGATTGTCTTCCACCAGAAGAACGGTTCCGCTGCCGCCGGTGTCCGTGAGATTTTGGGCGCGGGCCGTCGGTTGGCCTTGCTCGCGCGGCAGCACGATCGTGATCTTCGTTCCCTTGCCGAGCTCGCTCGCAACCTCAACCGTTCCGCCGGCCTGGTGCGCGAAACCATGAACCTGCGACAGGCCGAGGCCGGTCCCCTTGCCGACCGGCTTGGTCGTGAAGAACGGATCGAAGATCTTGTTCAGGACATCGGGCGCGATGCCGGTACCGGTATCCGCAATACTGACGGCGACATGGTCGCCAGCATCGTCGTTTGCCGCGCGGTTGTGCGCGCCGATCGTGATCGTGCCGCCGGTTGGCATGGCGTCGCGGGCATTGACGACGAGATTGACCAGCGCCGTCTCGAGCTCCGAGATGTCGACCGTGACCGGCCAGACGTCGCTATCGATATCGAACGTGAGGCTTACGCCGCTGCCTCCGCCAGTGCTTAGGACCTGGCAGATGGCTTCCATCCTCTCGGCAGGATTGATCGGCTGCGGATTGACGCTCTGGCGCCGCGCGAATGTCAGCAATTGGTTGGTCAAGGACGCGCCGCGATTTGCCGCGTTCTCGATGGCAGTGACTGCGCGCTGGAATCTGGCGTTGTCACCTACCGCCTTTTTCAAGGTGTGGACGTTGCCAGTAATTATCATCAAGAGGTTGTTGAAGTCGTGCGCCACCCCGCCGGTGAGCTGGCCGAGCGCATCGAGCTTCTGCGATTCCGCGAGGTGCTTCTGCATCTGCTCGAGCTTGAGCTGAGTTTCGCGGCGCTCGGTGATGTCGCGGGTGATCTTGGCAAAGCCTACCAGTTTGCCGTCTTCACGGATCGCATCGATGATCACGCTGGCCCAGAAGAAGGTGCCGTCCTTGCGGACGCGCCAGCCTTCCTCTTCGTAGCGGCCCTGCCGCTCAGCAATTTCGAGCACGCGGGAGGGTTTGCCGTTGGCGCGGTCCGTCTCGGGGTAGAAGCAGGAGAAATGCTGCCCGATGATTTCTTGCGGCGAATAACCCTTGGTCCGCTGGCCGCCGACATTCCAACTCGTGACGATGCCGTTGGGATCGAGCATGTAGAGGGCATAGTCGGCGACACCTTCAACGAGAAGCCGGAAGCCTCGTTCGCTCTCGAATAAGTCCCTCTGCTGTTTGTTTTTTTTACTGGCCATCGAAACCCTGCTCAAGCCGGGCAAACGTGCGGTGCCGGGTTTCGTTCCGCCAGAACCCGACTTTTGCGGGGACTATCTCCGTAAAGTCACACCAAGTCACACCGCGCGCCACACTCCCGGACGTCGCCGCCAGCATCCGCAGCGCGGCGAGCTCCCCGTCGCGCTGCCGCGTGCGGTGGCGTAAACTTCCATTACCGCACGGCTTCCGGCAAGGGTGATTTCGAGGCACCAAAGACATCCTCGAAGGCCTGCCGAAGCGCGATGTCAACGTCGGCCAGGCCAACGGGATGGCCGAGGTCGACCAGCGACGTCACGCCGTAGCGCGCATCGGCGACGCCGCAGGGTACGATCGCCGCGAAGTGCGACAGATCGGGCTCGACATTGATGGCGATGCCGTGGAACGACACCCAGCGGCGCAGCCGCACACCGATGGCGGCGATCTTGTCCTCAAAACCAGCTCCCTTGTCCGGCCGCTTGACCCAGACGCCGACGCGGCCCTCGCGCTGCTCGCCGCGCACGTTGAAGGCGGCCAGGGTGCGGATAATCCATTCCTCAAGGCCGGCGACGTAGGCACGAACGTCGGGCCGTCGCCGCTTCAAATCCAGCATCACATAAGCCACGCGCTGGCCGGGGCCGTGATAGGTGAGCTGGCCGCCGCGGCCGGTTTCGAACATCGGAAACCTGGGATCGAGCAGGTCAGCGGCCTTGCCGCTGGTGCCGGAGGTATAGAGCGGCGGATGTTCCAAGAGCCAGACCAGTTCCGGTGCGTCGTCCTTGGCGATCGCAGCCACGCGCTGCTCCATCGCAGCTACCGCTTCGGGATAGGAGACTGGCGCATCCGAAATGCGCCACTCCACCGCGCCGCCGGTCGCGCGGGCGAAGGTCGTCAGGTCGAGGCTTTGGCGATCATTAACCATTGGCTAACCATAACGTGGTCATCTCTAAACCAGCAATTCTTTAGTCCCAGTGCGGCGGTGTTGAAGTGCCAACCCTCGATAAAGTCACCGTCGATCTCATGGTGGTCCTCGGGACCACCACCATGCCCATCCATCAGGTAATGCGACTTTCCCGCGGCGCCATCATCGAACTCGACGCGACCGAAGCGGACGAGGTCAAGGTGCTCGCCAACAACCTGCCCGTCGCCAGCGGCGTAGTGCTGGTCGATCGCAACCGGATCGCGGTCGAGGTCAAGCAGATGCTGCCCAAATCGCCGGGCAGCCGGTAAAGCGGACAGCCCTTAACAGGGCCCAAAACCCGCGCCCGCGGGCCTTGTCCCCCCACCACCGATTTGTTACATCGGCGCCGTTGATCCGGCCCGGCGCAATGTCGGGCCGGCCTTCCCAAGCGCTCGTGGCGGAATTGGTAGACGCGCTGCCTTGAGGTGGCAGTGAGTAACATCGTGGGGGTTCGAGTCCCTCCGAGCGCACCACCAAAGACATAAGTCATTGATACGAAGGGTATTTTCGTATTTTCTTCTCCCACATTGTTACTCTCAGTTACTCCCAGCGAATGTTACTATTCCGTTCCTCACAAATCTCCACTGTTTGATCGCGCGTCTTGGTCCAGCGCTTTCTCCTGTGGTCGTCGCACCTTTATTTGAACCAACACCCCGCGAAGGAAAACCACGATTTGCTCACGAGAGGGCGGTGGCGTAGCCCGGCGTAGAAATCGGCGGGCTCGTATTCTGATCCGTCACCCCTACGCTGTCTCCCGAGCAGACCATCAAACGATATATTGGCATGGCGCTGCCGGGCGGCCCGACTGCGCCCTTGAGCACGCCCACTGCCTCAGGCCGAAAAAGATCATCGATAGCGGCAGCCATGCCGTCACCGGAATGGGGCATAGCAGCGAAATCGTCGGGTCCAGCAGCTCACGCAACACCTTGACCCGGCCGATCAGCATTCCGAGGGGAATCCCGACGATGGCGGCGAAGAAGAAGCCGCCATAGACCCGCTGCATCGACTTCCAGATATGGGTCAGGATGGTGCCGCTGAAGGCGTCGTCATAGACGCCTCCGACCGTGAAGTCGTACATCATCACGGCGACCCGATACGGGCTCGGGATCAGGCGCGTGCCGGTGATAGCGACCGCGCAATCCCAGATCAGCACCAGGAGTATCGGAAAGCCGGAGCCGAGCGCGATGGCGCGTAGCATTTCCATCGCTGCCGGTTGCGCCGGCGGCTCGCACCGGTGGTCTCAGGTGTGCCGCGATGAGCCGTTTCCGATAGGATGGTCGCTCCGTCGTCCACGACGTTACATGAACTTGTCGGTGATCGCCCGTGACATGTCGGGCGCCTGGCGAACCTGTTTCTTCTCAACCATCAACTCGCTATAGGCCTTGGCGCGCCTGATGAACTCGTCGTCGATCTTCCAAGTCAGTTCGACGTTGGGCACCGCGATTTCGATCGACTTGCGCTGCTGGCCGAGTTTTTGCATGGCGACCTCGATCATCTCCTCGGGATGCGCCATCGCGTAGTCGGTCGCCTGCTCGTGCATCTTGATGATCATCCTGATGTGCTCGGGATCCTCCTTGATCATCTTCTCGCTGGCAGAGAGGATCATGTTGAGCGAACCGATCGGCGTGGAGTAGGGATATTCGACCAGCCGGCCGGTGCCGTTAGCGAGGCTGATGCCGGGACCTGGCTCGGCGCCGACATAGGCATCGATGTCGCCACGAGCCAGGGCGCCCGCCATGTCGCTGAAG
>VAZG01000249.1 GCA_005885285.1 Alphaproteobacteria bacterium
CCCCATCCTCGGCGGCCTTCACCGGCGTGCCTTCGGGCACCGCCAGGTTGATACCGTCGTTGGACTTGCCGTTGGTCTTGGCGCCATAGGTCGTGATCACCTTGCCGCGCACCGGCCAGCGGAAGGTCGGCAGCGCGCCGGTTGCTTCACTCGCCTTGACCGGAGCCGCCGCGGCAGCCGTGTCCTCGGGCGTCGGGGTCGCCTGCGCGAGCCGCGCGCTTTGCGGGGAAGCGGAGGCTGCGGCCATCTTGGTGGCCGGCGCGGTCGTGATGGCGACCGGCTGGACAACGGCCGGCGCGGGCAACGCTGGTGCCACCGCCGCCATCTTGGCGCCGGGCACGGTCAGCCTGGTGCCAAGCCGAAGTTTCGCGGATGTGTCAAGCTTGTTGGCCTTGGCAAGCTCAGCTACCGAGACGTGATTATGACGCGCGATGCCGGCCAGCGTATCGCCGGGATTGACGACGTGCACGCTTGGCGCGGCGCTTGCGAGGGCAACGGGCTTGGTCGCGGGTGCGACGGGCGCCGCCGCGGTCGCAGCCGCATGCGGAATGATGAGTTGCTGGCCCGGTGACAATACCCGCGGGCCCTTGTAGCCGTTGGCAGCCAGGATCGCGGCGGGCGTGACGTTGTAGCGGCGCGCCAATATTTCCAGCGTATCGCTGGTGCCGACGATAATGGTGCTGCCGTGATTTGGCACGTGCGCCGCAGCTATGGAGCGCGGCGGCACGCTGGCGGTGGTCTCAAGCTGTGGCTGGGCCGGCGGCGCATAGGAGGCGAGCCCGCGCCCGCCGCCGGACACGCCCGCGCTGGCGGCGGGATAGGATTTGGGTGCCACGACCGCGGGTGGCAGCGCCGAGGACGAATAGGACGATTGCGGGCGGGAATATTGCGGCAAGTCGCGCCGTTCGACGGCGGCGGGCGGCACCGAGCCGGTGGCTTCTCCTTGCGACGCAAAGGGATTTTGCGAGAGCCGGCTCGACATGTCGGCACTGCAGCCGGCAAAACCAAACGAGATCAGCGCCAGCGCCGCGACATGCGGTACGCGGCGCGAGCCAAACAGCTCGACAATACCGGACATGGTTACTCACTCGTACGCAACAAACTATGATTTTGAGTAAACACGGCCCCAGTAAATAACCGCTTAACCCCCTGAATAAGGCATTGGCCGGACAGCTAATCCGCAATTTCAGAGTTCGCGGGCAACGCCCGGAAGCGCCGGCACAAAACGCACGTCCACGAGCTCCTTGCGCTCGATCCCGGCGTCGGTTTTGACAAGCCGCATCAGGGTCTGGGTACCGTGATGTGATCCGACCGGCGCGATCAGGATGCCGCCGGGATCGAGCCGTTCGATGAGGGTTTGGGGGATTTGCTCCATCGCAGCGGTGACGATGATGCGGTCGAATTGACCGGCGCCCGGTGGGATGTTGAAGCCGTCGCCGAACATCACCTCAACGTTGTCGCAGCCAAGCGCCTCCAGTCGTGCGCGGGCCGCATCCGCTAGCGTCCGGAAGCGCTCGATCGTCAGCACCTGACCCGCCAGCCGTGATAGGATCGCGGCCTGGTATCCGGAGCCGGTCCCGATCTCGAGCACCCGGTGCTGCTTCTGCAATTGGAGCTGCTCGGTCATATAGGCCACCACGAAGGGCTGGCTGATAGTCTGCCCGCAGGCGATGCCGAGGGCGCTGTCGCGGTAGGCGTCCTCGCGATCGCCCTCCTCGACGAAGGCCTCGCGCGGAATCTCCTCCATTGTGCGCAGCACCGCCTGGTCGCTGATCCCGCGTCGCCGCAGGGTGAGCTGAAACATCATCTTTTCCGGCGGCGCTTGCCTCGGGGCCATTTCGATCTCACTCATCTCTCAACAAAATTGATATGTGTTGATTCCGTTCCCGGCCCGGAACCCCACTCCGCACGTTCCCCGGCAATCCCCGGCGAACTTTAGATTCGAAAGGACATTAGAAATCCACTATTCTGGCGTGGTTTCGGTTCAGAAGGTCTCTTGACCCATCTGCGGCGAAGATGAAAATGAAGAGAGCCTCTGAACCCTCACACTAGCCGCAAATCGGTGTGGAGTATCGCTGGGGCGCGCACCGCCCGCTCAAGATTGCACCGGGTGGCGTTATTTGCGAACCTGGGGGCATGGGCAAGGAACTCACTTAATGACTGCGACACGGCCGCGCGGCGGTTCTGTGTTCCTCGTCGAGGACGAGGTCATGATCAGGATGATGGTCGCGGACATGCTGGAAGAGCTTGGTTACCGCGTCGCGGCCGAAGCCGGCGAGATCGGCGAGGCGATCCGGCTTGCGCAATGCACCGATTTCGACCTCGCCATCCTCGACGTCAACGTCAACGGCAAGGTGATTTCGCCGGTAGCCGATCTGATCAAGGCGCGTAACCGGCCCTTCATCTTCGCGACCGGCTACGGCTCGTCGGGCCTGCCCGAGGAATACCGCGACCGTCCCTCTCTGCAAAAGCCATTTCAGTTGGAGACCTTGAGCCGGATGATCGACACGGCGCTCAAGGATGCCGCCGCTTAGGGCCTGGCGTCACTTCAGCGTTTGCGTCAGTGCTTCCGAAAACGCTTCGTCGGTACGGTCGAGCCGAAGCGGCGTGACCGAGACATAATTCGCCGCCAAAGCCTCGAGGTCGGTGCCCTCGGCTGGCGTATCCATCATCGCGGCACGCTCGAACCCGATCCAGAAGTACGGGTTGCCGCGGCCGTCGCGGCGCTGGTCGACCTTCAGAAAGCCGAGATTACGCGTCCCCTGCCGCGTCACTCGGATGCCCTTGACGTCATCGGGTGCGCAAGCGGGAAAGTTGACGTTGATGACGGTGTTCTTGGGCACGCCGGCGTCGATCACTCGGCGCAGGATCTGGGGTCCGAATTTCAGCGCCGTAGCCCACGGCGGCTTCTCGCGGGTTTCAATGGAAAACTCCTGCGATAGCGCGAATGACGGCAGGCCCAGGATGGTGCCCTCCAGCGCACCGGCAATGGTGCCGGAATAGACCACGTCCTCGGCGACGTTGCGGCCCTTGTTGACGCCCGACAACACAAGGTCCGGCATCTTCTTTCCCAGGATGTGGCGGGCGCCCATGATGATGCAATCGGTCGGGGTGCCCCGCACTGCAAAATGCCGCGGGCCGATCTCGCGCAAGCGCAGGGGATCGTTGAGCGACAGCGAATGCGAAACGCCGGACTGGTCGAGCTCCGGTGCCACGATCCAGACGTCGTCCGACAGCGCGCGCGCAATCTCCTCGACGACCTTCAGGCCGGGCGCATGGATACCGTCATCATTGGTGCAGAGAATTCGCATTCTCCTGGAGACCTCTTCGAGCGATTCCCTGAGAAGTACCACGGCGCCGTCTTATCCGTTGATCACGGATCAGGCAAACCCCGCAAGAAAGCGCTAAATCCCAGCTTTTGCCTATTAATGATACCGATTGCCGGCTTTTGCCTCTCTTGGAAAGCCCTCCGGTTAAGTCTTATTTTGCTGGCCTATTTGGGGGATGGCGAAGGGTTTGATGATGACCCGCTTATTTGCCGCTGCCGCAATTTCAATTTGTTCGCTTTTCTTGATTTCAGTGCCGGCCAAGGCGCAGACCGATAGCGACTGTTTTCCCTGGCAGGAGATGAGGGATGGCCGCTGCGTCCCGAAGGGGACATCGGCGCCAACGCGAGCGCCGAGCATGTCCGCTCCCTGCGTCGGCGGCACCAATGATGCAGGCGGCCAATGTCTGTGCCCGGCCAACACGCATCTGGACGACGCGAGCGGAAGCTGTCTCGTCAACGCCGTCCCGGCCGTCCCGCAAGCACCCCAGCCCGCCGTCAACATCGTCTGTGAGGGCGGTCAATTGAGCGGCAGCACCTGTAGCTGCCCCGCCGGTTTCAGGCTCAAGCCGCCCGGCGACAACATCGCGGCCGGCGGCAGCTGCGTGCGAACCGATGCCGAGAATTGCCTCGGCGGTGAATTGACCGTGTCGGGCACATGTTTGTGCGATCGGCACGTCATCATGTCCGGCGAAGAATATGCGCTCGACTACGTCAACGGTAAATGCGTCCCGCAGCGCTGTCCGATCGCCGCTTTGAAGAAAGGCAAGTGCGTCTCCACAGCGGCGAAATCCGCTGGCGGCGAAGACGAGGAGAAGACCAAGCTCACCTCACCCGGGTTGGTCATGGAGGAGCCCGAGCAACGGCGCCGTTGCGGGCATGGCATGATCCGCACCCATTCGGGCTGCGTGCCGGCGCGGCGGCGATATCCGAGCTTCTACGAAAGCCGTCCGGCGGGGCTCTCGGGTTATTATCTAGCGCCGGACGCGCCATTGCGGCAGAAATCTCGCGAGTGAGCCTTCGACCCGCAACTCCGGGATCGGCAGTGCGGGAGCTGGCCGTGTCACGGGCGCTGCTTCGCTCGGCCGTGGGATGCTTGCCGGCGGTGGCGGCGCCACCGGTTTCGGCAGTTCCGTTCTCGAGGGTGCTTTTGGCGCAGGTTGAAGCAATTCCAAAACGCTTTCCACGAGCGGAAGGGGTTTTCGAGGCGGCATTGGGAAGCGTGTCCGCGCCATCGCAAGCGCCCGGTCGAAATCCTCGCCATTGAGCCAGTCGTGGGCACGCATCCGCTCGGAAAGACTGTCGTCCCAAATTCCGGTGACGTCGATGTCGAATGCGCTCCTGCGCTTTTGATCGACGGCCTGAATTCCAGCGCCGGTGACCGCCCACTGTCTGCCCACCCAATAGATGTCGCGATGTATGGCCATCGGTACGCGTTTTTCTAAAGCACTTTCCGAGCGAGACAAACAAGGATAGCGGCGTGGCCCACCTTCGCAACAGCGAAGGCGGATAGGGACAAGAAAATTTTGCAGCGAAATTATTTTTCGTGCTCGATCACCTTGAGCCCGCCCATGTAGGGCTGCAGCACGTCGGGCACGGCGATCGAACCGTCCTGCTGCTGATAGGTCTCCATCACGGCGATCAGCGCGCGGCCCACAGCCGTGCCGGAGCCGTTCAGCGTGTGCACGAAGCGCGGCTTGCCGTCCCCCCCGCGATAGCGGGCATCCATCCGCCGCGCCTGGAAATCGCCGCACACCGAACAGCTTGAGATTTCGCGGTAGGCACCGCCCTCGCCCTGACCGGGCAGCCAGACCTCGATGTCGTAGGTCTTCTGCGCCGCAAAGCCCATGTCGCCGGCGCAGAGCGTCATCACGCGGTAATGCAAATCGAGCTGCCGCAGCACTTCCTCGGCGCAAGCGAGCATCCGCTCGTGCTCGTCCTTGCTTGTTTCCGGAGTAGTGATCGACACCAGCTCGACCTTGGTGAACTGGTGCTGCCGGATCATGCCGCGGGTGTCGCGACCGGCCGCACCCGCTTCGGCGCGGAAGCACGGCGTCAGCGCGGTGAGGCGCATCGGCAATTCCTTCTCGTCGACGATGGATTCGCGAACGAGATTGGTGAGCGGCATTTCGGCGGTGGGAATGAGCCATAACCCCTCGCGTGTACAAAACATGTCGTCTGCAGACTTCGGGAGGTTACCTGTTCCATACGCGGTTTGTTCGCGCACCAAGAGCGGCGGATTGACTTCGGTGTAGCCATGCTCGTTGCTGTGAAGGTCGAGCATGAACTGCCCAATCGCGCGCTCCATGCGGGCGAGCCCCTTCTTGAGCACGACAAAGCGCGCACCACTGAGTTTGGCGGCGGTCTCGAAGTCCATGAAGCCGAGCGCGCCGCCGAGATCGTCATGCGCTTTTGGCGCGAAACCGTAGCTGCGGGCTTGGCCGAACACATGACGCTGCACGTTGCCGTGCTCGTCGACGCCGTCAGGCACCTCGGGCAACGGCAGATTCGGGATCG
>VAZG01000250.1 GCA_005885285.1 Alphaproteobacteria bacterium
GCTTCGCCGATTTCCTTTGAGGCTTCATTGCGCCGAGCCAGCGCCCTTTCCAGATGAGTTATCGCCGCACGTCGCCCTTCGTCGATCGCCAGCAACGACGAGGACAATGGCGCGAGCCCACGCCGTTTCAGTCCGGCGTCGAAGGCTCCGGGATTGTCGCGGATCGATTTGATGTCGTGCATGGTGAGTATTCCTGGGGCGCCATTTGCGGCGGGGGTGCACTTACCACATCTGTCGTCGCCCGCGAAGGCGGGCGATCCAGTATTCCAGAGCCGTCGGTAATCAGTCGAGAGGTCGCGGCGTACTGGATACGCTGCTTTCGCGGAGTATGACAGCCACTGCGTCGCCGCTACACCCCTATTCCGCCGGATTGGCG
>VAZG01000251.1 GCA_005885285.1 Alphaproteobacteria bacterium
CTTCAACCGACGCCCGGTCCGAGATGCCTGGTTTAGACAGCCTTGCTGCCGACATCGGTCCGTGCCGCCGTCGGCGCCGGCGCCGCATTGTGATCGATGGTCTTCACCGGTTCGGCGGGCTTCTCGGCAGCCGTCTTGTCGTCGTCCTGCATGCCCTTCTTGAAGGCCTTGATACCCTGCGCGACATCGCCCATCAGGTCCGAAATCTTGCCGCGGCCGAACAACAGCAGGACCACTGCGATCACGACGATCCAGTGCCAAATGCTAAGCGAACCCATCCTGCAATCCTCCAAAAAGAGACGGCCGGATACCGGCCAAGCTTTGCCGGAAGGTAGGCCCGGGAGGCGTCAAAAACAAGGACCCCTGCCGCGGCAAATCGCTGTCGCGGCTACGTATTATGGCTATTGTTAACCTTGGCCGCCGGAATAGCCGGAACTAGCTTCCGCCACTCTCTTCAGGCTCGGCAGCCGGTGCCAGCAACAGTTCCAGATTGTCGCCGGCGTCCAGCGGATCCTCGTCCTCGCGCAGCGCCACGTCGTCGGACGGTGTCGGAACGCTGAAGCCGGAAGGCAGCCGCGAATCCAAGAGGCCCGTACCCTTCAGCTCTTCCAGGCCCGGCAGGTCGCCCAGCGCTTCCAGGCTGAACTGCGACAGGAACGCTTCCGTCGTGCCGAAGGTCAGCGGGCGGCCCGGCGTCTTGCGGCGGCCGCGGGGGCGGATCCAGCCGGTTTCGAGCAGCACATCCAGCGTTCCCTTGGACGTGATCACGCCGCGGATCTCCTCGATCTCGGCGCGCGTCACGGGCTGGTGATAGGCGATAATCGCAAGCACCTCGATCGCGGCCCGCGACAGGCGCCGCGTCTCCGTGCTTTCGCGCGTCATCAGCCACGACAGATCGCCGGCGGTGCGGAAGGTCCATTTGTTGGCAACCCGCACCAGATTGACGCCGCGCGGGGCGTATTCGGCCTGCAGTTGCGCCAGCGCTGCCTTGACGTCGACGCCGTCGGGCATGCGCTTGGCAAGCGCCGCCTGATCGATCGGCTCGGCGGAGGCAAACAGCAGCGCTTCGAGAAGCCGCAATTCCTCGGGCCGCGCCGCTTGGTCGGTATTTTGGTCGACGGGATGATCCTCGGCATCTTCCATGCGTTTTTCCGCGAGGCTTGCCATAACTAGGTCTCCTTCCACTTACTCGACCGTCATATCCGGCGCTGGCATCGCTGCCTGCGGCGGACGCTTACGAAAATACAGCGGCGCGAACGCCTCTTTCTGGTTCAATTCCATTTCGCCTTCGCGCACCAGTTCGAGCGCGGCGGCAAAGCTCGACGCAAACACCGTCGCCCGCTGCGAAGGATCGACGACGTAGCTGAGCAGGTAATCGTCGAGGCAGCTCCAGTCCTCGGCCTCGGTCATGCCGACCAGCCGCTCCAGCGAGGCGCGCGCTTCGGCAAGCGACCACACCGTGCGCTTGGCCAGATGCACGGTCGCCAGCACGCGCTGCTGGCGCTGTGCGGCATAGGCGGTGCGCAGGTCGAACAGGGTGGCGGTGAATTTCGGATGCTTGATTTCGGCGATCGATTCCGGATTGCCGCGCGGGAAAATATCGCGCTGGAACTGCGGCCGGTTCATCAGCCGGTTGGCAGCCTCTCTGATGGCCTCGAGCCGCCGCAGCCGGTTGGCTAGTGCGGTCGCCATTTCCTCCGCGCTCGGCCCGTCCGGCGTCGGCGGTTCGGGCAGCAGCAGGCGCGATTTCAGGTAGGCGAGCCAGGCAGCCATGACGAGGTAGTCGGCAGCCAGTTCAAGGCGGATCTTTCGTGCGGCCTCAATGAACGTCAGATACTGGTCGGCCAGCGCCAGGATCGAAATCTTGGCGAGATCGACCTTCTGCTGCCGCGCCAGGGTGAGCAGCAGGTCAAGCGGGCCCTCATAGCCCTCGACGTCGACAACCAGCGCCGGCTCGCCGTCGGTGATTTCGGCGGGCCGTCCGGTTTCAAACGATAGAATCTCAGCCGTCATGCCGTTCCTACCCGATCCATCAACGTCTCAAGTTCAGCCCGTGCCGCCTGCCGATTGAAGGGCTCAGGCTGTTTTCGCGAGGCCAGCGCGTGCCTGGCGCGATCCAGCGCCTCGCCCGCCAGCTCCGGCGTCTCGCGCGCCACGTCGCGCATCTCGTCGAGCTTGCCGTTGCAATGCAGGACCATGTCGCAGCCGGCGTTGACGATGGCGCGGGTCCGCTCGGCGATCGAT
>VAZG01000252.1 GCA_005885285.1 Alphaproteobacteria bacterium
TGTTGACGAGGATGACGCCCGGCCGCATCGCCGCGATGCGCTGGCGCGACAGGAAGCCGCTGGTCTCGTCGTTCAGGAGTAAATGCAGCGAGACCACATGGCTTGCGACCAAGAGCGTGTTCAGATCGACGAATTCGACGTTCGGATAGCTTTTCGGCGTCCGGTTCCAGGCGATCACGCGCATGCCGCTGCCGAGCGCGATGCGCGCGACTTCCGCGGCGATGCCGCCGAAGCCGATCAGGCCTAGCGTTTTGCCGGTGAGCTGCATGCCGTCCTCGCGCAGCCAGTTGCCATCGCGCATCTCGCGATCCATCTGTGCCAGCACGCGCGCCGACGCCCACATCAAGGCGATGGCGGATTCGGCCACGGCTGTATCGCCATAGCCCTTGATCAGGTGCACGATGATGCCGACTTCAGCCAGCTCTTCCGGATTCATGTAGCTGCGCGCGCCGGTGCCGAGAAACACCACGTGCTTAAGCCCGGTGCATTTCTTCGCAACATCAGTCGGCAGTGCGGTGTGATCGACGATTGCGATTTCGGCGCCTTCGAGCACTTTTGGCAATTGATCTGATTTGATGTCGGGATCGCGGTGGATGCTCACCTTGGGATCATCGGGCTTCTCCAGCCGCTCGAAGATCAAAGCGAGCGATTCATTGGCATCGACAAATACTCCGCGCAAGGCGAGCCTCCTAAGGTAGCGTTTTCGGGCGAAGTGGATATCGGTTCGCGTGAAGAAAACGCGTCAAAAATAAGACTTCTTTCATTCAGACGCGACGCCGGCGAGCGCCAACACCGTGTGCATCAACACGTTGGCGCCCGCGGTGCAGTCGGCTTGCGTCGCGTCTTCCAGTTCGTTGTGGCTGACGCCGTCCTTGCAGGGCACGAACACCATCGCCGCGGGAATACGCGTGTTGAGGTTGCAGGCGTCGTGACCGGCACCGGAGGTAATCCGCCGATTGGAATAACCGAGCGCCTTGGCGGCATTCTCCACCGCATCGACCAGTTTTGCATCGAAATGCGTCGGTGGCTTGCGCCAGACCAGATCGAGCGTGACGTCAACCTTGCGGCGGGACGCAATCTCGGCGATGGCCGCGCGCAAATCCTTATCGAGCGCATCCATGATCGCTGCGTCGGCGCTGCGACAGTCCACGGTGAACGCGATCTCGCCAGGGATGACGTTGCGCGAGGGTTTTGCGATCACGGCCTCGCCGATTGTGCCAACGGCCTTCGGGCCATGCTTGTTGGCAATGCTTTCCATTGCCAGCACGATTTCCGACAGCGTCGCCAGCGCGTCGCGGCGAAGCGGCATCGGCGTCGAGCCGGCATGGCTCTCAAAGCCTACAATCTTGCCGTCGTACCACAGCACGCCCTGGCCGGAATCGACCACGCCGATGGTTTTGCCTTCTGCTTCCAGGATCGGGCCCTGCTCGATATGAAGTTCAATGAAGCTCGATAATTTCTGGGTGCCGACCGGGCTTGGGCCGCGATAGCCGATGCCCTCCAGCGCTTGCGCCACGGTGACGCCGTCGGCATCCCTGCGCGACAAAATGTCGTCGGTGGTGAAGTCGCCGACATAGGCGGCGGAGGCCATCATCGCCGGCGCAAAGCGCGAGCCTTCCTCGTTGGTCCAGTTGCAGATGCAGATCGGCGTCTCGGTTTCGATGCCGGCATCGTTGAGCGTGCGGACGACTTCGAGCGCGGCCAGCGTACCCAAGACGCCGTCGAACTTGCCGCCGGTCGGCTGGGTGTCGAGATGCGAGCCTAGTCCCACTGGAGCTTTCGACATGTCGCGGCCCTTGCGTAAGGCAAACATCGACCCGAGCGCGTCGACATGGACTTCGAGGCCTGCTGCTTCGCAGGCTTTTTTGAACCAGTCGCGCACCTGCTTGTCCTCAGGCCCAAGCGTCAGCCGCCGTACGCCACCTTTCGGCGTGGCGCCGAATTTGGCGGTCTCGTGAATGGTGTCCCAAAGACGGGCGGAATCGATCTGCAGGTTGGACGTGATTTTGGTCATGATTTTGATCTTGGAGCCATTTTCCGAAAAGATCGGGCTTCAGCTTCAATGACGCGGCGACAGCGGCGCGTCAACAACGGCGCCGCCCCGCGCCAGTGAGGCTGCGAGTTCAGCCACGCGCTCGATGGCGACGGTGTCGGGAGAGGTCAGCCAGCTCGCGGAGAACGTCAACAATGGTATCTGCAAATCGGTCGAGAGCAGTTGCAGCCGTCCATCGGCCATTTCGTTTTCGACGATCGCGGTTGGGATCACGGCGATGCCGAGGCCTTCGATCGCCATATGGATGACGGTGCCCAACGAGGCGCTGGCATGCAGCCGCATCGGCGGCAAGTCAGGCCGGTTGAACAGCGAACGCACGACCTCGTAGGGCGGGGTCTTGCGCGGAAAGGTGATGATCGGAAACTTCGCGAGATCGTGCACGGTCAATCTTGCGTTGCTTAACCCCAGCGAGGGGCTGGCCAGAAATCCCACGGGGTAGTCGCACAGCACCCGGTTGCTGACGGCCGGTCCCGTCAATGGTCCGAGCAGGAACGCGAGCTCGATTTCCTGCGCCAACAGCCGCGTCCTCAAATTCGAGGTGATATCGACCTCGATTTCGAGCGACAGATTGGGATAGGCGCGATTGACGCTTTTGATCAGCTGCGTCAGCCAGGTGTGAACGAGGGTCTCGGCGACGCCAAGCCGCAACACCCCGCGCATCGCCGATTGGTCGCCGACCACCGCCAGCATTTCCGAGCGCAGGCCGATCAGCTTTTCGGCGTACACCAACATCTGCCGTCCGTCCGGGGTCGGCAGCACCATGCGCCGGTCGCGCTGCAAGAGCCTGACTCCCACTTCGCTTTCGAGCTGCGCGATACGCTGCGAGATGGCTGGCTGGGTGGTGTTGAGCTTTTGGGCCGCCCCGCGGAAGCTGCCAAGCGTCACCACCCACATGAAGGTCTCTATTGCCTTGAAATCGACCATGCACTGCAATCCCGCAGATCGATAAATTTTGCTAATCGATCTTGATTAAAAACGACGATTAGACATTATGGTAGTCATATGCGCCATTGTCTGTCGAGCTAATTGGCGCGGGATCAAGGATGACCAGCCCGGCAACAACAGGACGGCTTATCGATCGTGCGGCGGCGGATCTCTCGCCCAGCGTGGCGGCCCGGCGTGCCTGCCGCACTGGGATGGCCACGACGACGGCGGGAGTGGCCGACGGTTTTGTCCAGGGCAATCTGGCAATCCTGCCGGAGAAGCTGGCGACATCGTTCCACCGCTTCTGTCAGCTCAACCCAAAACCGTGTCCGATCATTGGCATATCCGACGTCGGTGATCCCCGTATCCCCGCGCTCGGGCTCGACCTCGATATCCGTACCGATCTGCCGCGCTACCGGGTCTGGCGTGACGGCGAGGTGATCGAGGAGCCGACTGACATCATGGCGTATTGGCGCGATGACCTCGTCGCTTTCGTGCTTGGCTGCTCGTTTTCGTTCGAGGAAGCGTTAATGGCGGATGAGCTGCCGATCCGCCACATCGAGCGCAAGGTGCGCGTGCCGATGTATCGCACCAATATCGCCTGCCATCCGTCCGGGCCATTTGCCGGTCCGATGGTGGTGTCGATGCGGCCCTTCAAGCCGGCTGATGCGATCCGCGCGGTACAAATCACCTCGCGCTTTCCGGCCGTGCATGGCGCGCCGGTTCATCTCGGCCAGCCGCACTCGATCGGAATCCAGGACCTCGGCAAGCCCGACTACGGCGATCCGGTGCCGGTCGAAGCCGACGAGATTCCGGTGTTCTGGGCCTGCGGGGTTACGCCGCAAGCCGTGATTGCGGCGGCAAAACTGCCGTTCGCGATCACCCACGCACCCGGATTGATGCTGGTCACCGATCTGAAGAACAAGCAATTGGCCGTGCTTTAATGGGCAGCGTCTGCCGTACTTTGAGGCTTTACCGCCGCGCGCTGCCGTTTCATCGATGATCAGAGATCAATAGGGGGAATTTCTCAATGACGATCAGTCGCCGTAACGTATTGCTTGGAGCCACCGCCGCCGCTGCGCTCGCGCCGATCGCGGCCCGCGCGGAAACCTCCGAAGTGGTGATAGGCCTCACCTATCCACTCTCCGGCGCCAACGCACAAGTCGGAGTCGATGCCCAGAAGGCGTACGAGACCGCGCTCGATATTATCAACAAGAAGTACGATTTCGATCTGCCGCTGGCGAAGGGCGAGGGTCTGCCCGGCCTCGGCGGCGCCAAGGTTCGCCTCGTGTTCGCCGACCACCAGTCCGATCCGCAGAAGGGCCGCGCCGAGGCCGAGCGCCTGATCACCCAGGAAAAGGTCTGCGCCGTCATCGGCACCTACCAGAGCGCGGTCGCAGTCACCGTCAGCCAGATCTGCGAGCGCTATCAGATACCCTTCATCTCGGCCGACAATTCATCGCCGAGCCTGCATCGCCGCGGTCTGAAATTCTATTTCCGCGCAGCACCGCATGACGAGATATACTCGGCTGCGATGTTCGACTTCTTCGATGCCCTGAAGAAGAAGGGCACCAAGATCGAAACACTGGCGCTGTTCCACGAAGACACCATCTTCGGCACCGATTCCGGCAATGCGCAGCTCAAGCTCGCGGGCGAGCGCGGCTACAAGGTGGTTGCGGATATCAAGTACCGCTCCAATTCGCCATCACTGTCGGCCGAAGTGCAGCAGCTCAAGGCGGCAAACGCCGACGTCTTGATGCCCTCGAGCTACACCACCGACGGCATCCTCCTGGTCAAGACCATGGCCGAACTCGGCTACAAGCCAAACGCCATTGTCGCGCAGGACGCCGGTTTCTCCGAAAAAGCGCTGTACGATGCGGTCGGCGACAAGCTCGAAGGCGTGATCTCGCGCGGCACCTTTTCGCTCGATCTCGCCAGCAAGCGGCCGATGGTCGGCAAGATCAACGCCATGTTCAAGGAAAAGTCCGGCAAGGACTTCAACGACCTCACCTCACGGCAGTTCATGGGCCTGATCGTGATGGCGGATGCGGTCAATCGCGCCAAGTCCACCGATGGCGACAAGATCCGCGAGGCCTTGGTCGCCACCGACATCGCGGGCGAAGTGACCATCATGCCCTGGAAGCGCATCAAATTCGACGAGATGGGCCAGAACAATGACGCCGACCCGGTGCTGCTGCAATATGTCGGCGGCAAGTTCGTCACCATCTCCCCGCCGCAAGCCGCCGTTGCCGAGGCCGTCTGGCCGATGAAGTAACGGCGCGAGGGTGGGGCAAATGCGCATTCCTCAGCGCGTGCCAGGGAATACCGACCTCATCCTGAGGAGCTTGCGAGGCAAGCGTCTCGAAGGATGCAGGCAAGGGCGGACTCGCGGCCATCCTTCGAGACGCGCGCAAGTGCGCGCTCCTCAGGATGAGGGTGTTTGCTTGGGACAACATCTTTGACCGCCGAGACCATCATCCAATCTCTCGCCAGCGGCCTGTTGATGGGGCTGCTCTACGGCCTGATCGCGGTCGGGCTCGCGCTGATCTTTGGCCTGATGGACGTCGTGAACTTCGCCCATGGCGAGTTCCTGATGATCGCGATGTACGCGACCTTCTTCCTGTTCGCGTTCTTTGCCGTCGACCCGTTGCTGTCGGCGCCTTTGGTGGCGGCAGCGCTGTTCGTGTTCGGCGCGGTGGTCTATCTCCTGATCGTGCGTTTTGCCGTGCGGGCGAAGGCCAATGCCGGCATGGTGCAGATCTTTTCGACCTTCGGGCTCGCGATCGTCATGCGTGGCCTGGCGCAGTTCTTCTTTACTCCGGACTATCGCAGCGTCACCCATTCATGGCTTGGCGGCAGGACCATCTCGGTTGCGGGCATCTTCTTGCCTGTGCCGCAATTGGCTGGCGCGATGGTGGCGATCGCGGCGTTCGTAGGGCTGTATTTCTTCATCAATCGCACCGACTTCGGCCGCGCGCTTGAAGCGACGCGTGAGGATGCCGGCGCAGTCGCGCTGGTCGGCATCGACAAAAATCGCGTGTTTGCGCTGGGCTGGGGCCTGGGCGCTGCGCTGGTGGGCTTGGCCGGCGCCATCATGGCGACGTTCTTTTATATTTATCCCGACGTCGGCGCGTCGTTTGCGCTGATCGCTTATGTCACGGTGGCGCTCGGCGGTTTCGGCAGCGTGTTCGGCGCTTTTGCCGGCGGCGTCATCGTCGGCCTGGTCGAGGCGACCACCGCCTTGATCCTGCCGCCCTCGCTCAAATCGGTCGGCATCTACGCCGTCTATCTCCTGGTCGTCTTCATCCGGCCGCGCGGCCTGTTCGGGTCGATCTGATGGACAAGAACTTTGCCCAGCGCCGCCGCCGCGATCTTGTCATCGCCGCGGCCTTCGCCGTAGTCGCCGCTCTGGTGCCGCTGTTCGTCAAAGACGTCTACGTCCAGAAC
>VAZG01000610.1 GCA_005885285.1 Alphaproteobacteria bacterium
TCAACCTCCGTGTGTCACCTCAAGCCTTGACGACGAGGTCGATCTCGACGCAGGCCCCAAGCGGCAGCGCGGCGGCCGCGATCGTCGTGCGGGCGGGAAAGGGCTGACTGAAATATTTTGCGTAGATGCCATTCATCGCGGCGAAGTCACTCATGTTCGTGAGAAACACACTGGCGCGCACGACATCATCGAAACTCTTGTCGGCCGCCTTGAGAACCGCCGAGAGGTTCTGGAAGACCAGCTCCGTCTCGGCCACAATGCCCCCCTCGACCACCTTGCCAGTACCCGGGTCTTGGGCGACCTGTCCGCTGAAGAAAAGGAAACCATCGATTTTGACTGCCTGGGAAAACGGGCCGACCGGCGGCGCGAGTTCAGGCGAGGTAATTGCGGCCTTGCTCATAGCAAACTCCTGCGGATCTTGGGTTACCTGGTCAGGATGGTGGAGCCCGAGGTTGCGAGCGCCCGCCACTTGGCGCAGGCGCACCTGATTCGACCCGACATCACCGACCTCGATCGGTGTCCGGTTCAACGTCGGACCCGCCAGTGTCTGCCGAATTTGAATTGCACGAGGCATCGGGTTTCCGTCAAATGCAGAAACTCCACGTAGTCTCAACGGGAACCGACAATTCCACAAGTTCATTATTTTCACAATCATATTGCCGCGTACGCACGATTCTGCTATTCGTTAGAGGAAGATACAGGAGCACTTCAGGAGGCTCCCTTGCTCGACGATTTACGCGCACTCATAGAGTTTGCCCAGGCCGGGTCCATCGCCGGTGCATCCGATCGCCTATACCGGACACCGTCCGCCATAACCCGGCAACTGCAAAGGCTGGAGGCAGCATTGGGCGCTGAGTTGCTCGACCGCTCGGTCAAGCCGCCACGCCTGAACTCGCTGGGCTCTAGAGTGCTTGAACAAGCGCGAGATCTGTTGCGGCGGACCGAGGCGCTGAAATGCCTTGCGTCGCGTGACGCCGAACCTCACGGCCTCCTGCGCATCGGGCTCGCGCATCCCCTGGCCGAGGGGACGCTTATCGAACCTATTCAGGCGGTGACGGGAAAATACCCTCAGGTCAGACTGCTGCTGTTGAGCGATCGCACGAATGAATTATTTAACCGGCTGCTCGCCGGTGAGCTCGACGTTGCAGCCGTGCCTTTACCCGAAGGTAGAACCGCGCCTCCACCACTTCTGACCAACATCATCGCGACGGACCGCGTGGAGATCGTTCAGGGCGCGGCAGGCAACGTCCGCGGCGATTGGAAAAGCTTAGGCCGAGTACCCTGGGTGCT
>VAZG01000253.1 GCA_005885285.1 Alphaproteobacteria bacterium
CAAGCTCGGCGTCGTCACGCGCAGCGAGAAAGGTTGCGTGGTCGCATCAAAGGACGGCGTTGTTGCGGTGCCGGCGTTTCCAATCGAGAGGATGGTCGATACCACCGGCGCCGGCGATCTCTTTGCCGCCGGGTTCCTGTTCGGCCTGGTGCGCAACGCCGGGTATGAGAACGCCGGGCGCCTTGGCGCGCTCGCGGCGGCCGAAGTGATCCAGCACATCGGCGCGCGGCCACAAGTGTCGCTGAAGCAATTGGCGCAGCAGAACGGATTGCCGGTGTAGGGCTTTCTTCACCTCGCCCCGCGAAGAGCGGGGCGAGGGAGAAGGGATGCTTCGCAGGGAGACGGAAACGGAAGTCACGCCGCCTTCTGGCCACCGGTCACGTCGAGCCCGGCATAGATTCCGGTCTCGAAGCCCACGAAAGCTTCCAGGCACTTGCGGTCCGCGAACGGCAACAGCTGCATCAGGATCACGCCGGTGACGTCGCGCGACGGATCGATCCAGTAATAGGTATTGGCAAGCCCTGCCCAGGCGAGGCTGCCGGGACTGCGGCCCTCCGGCGTTTTCGCGGTGGTGATGAGGAAGGAGAGCCCCCATTTTTTCACCATGTCCGGATAAAGATCGACATCGTTGGTCGCGCTTGGGACCGCGGAAATCATCTTGGTCATGTTGAGCTCGCCGATATGGTTCTGTCCCATCATCGCCACCGTCTCGGGCGTGAGCACCTGGTTGCCGTTGCCGCGGCCGGCGTTGAGGATCATCTGGGTGAACTTGATGTAATCGCCGGCGGTACCGTATAGCCCGCCGCCGCCCATGTGGAATTCCGGATCCTGCTCGAGCTCGAACGGGATCGGCGCCAGCGATCCGTCCTCGCCGCGCGCATGCATGCCGACCAGCCGCTGACGCTGGGAATCGCCGAGCTTGAAGCCGGTATCGCTCATGCCGAGCGGCGTGAACAGGTGATCGCGCAAGTACGCATCCAGCCGCTTGCCGCTCACGGCTTCGACGGCCTTGCCGACGAAATCGATATTGGTGCCGTATTCCCAGCGCGTGCCGGGATCGGACATGATCGGCGTCTTCAACGCGTCATTCTTGCAAGTGGTGACGGCGGGAAGCCCGGTCTTGTCGAGATACTTCACCATGTCGCCGTTCCACATATTGTAGCAGAAGCCGGCGGTGTGGGTCATCAGATGGCGCAGCGTGATCTCCGTTTTCGCCGGCCGCAATTTTGGTTCGCCGTTGGCATCGAAACCTTCGAGCACCTGGGGCGCGGCGAGATCGGGCAGCACCTTGCCGATCGGCGCATCGAGCGAGAGCTTACCCTCTTCGACGAGCTGCATCGCGCCCGCGGCCGTGATTGCCTTGCTCATCGAGGCGATCCAGAACACGCTGTCGGCCGTCATGGCATCTGGCTTGGATAGGTCGCGTTTGCCGAATGCGCCCTGATAAATCACCTCGTTGCTGCTTGCGGCGATCGCAACCACGCCAGGTATCTCCCGGGCGTCGCTTTTCTGACGCAGAATCTGGTCGATCTGAGCTTGGCTTTGCATAGGTCTCCTCCCGTTTATTTTATGGCAGTGGCGCGATCTTCCTCCCGGCAGTTCCGCCTCGCAAGCATGTGTTGGCGGGAAGTTTGCGGTCGCGATCTCCTGAGGGCCCTCGGGTGAGCGTGGTAACCAAACCGCCACAATCCGTCACAATCCGCCACAATTTACGGTGAATTGGCCCCCATGCCGGTAGACCCTCCGGAGTCGGAACGATATGCTTGTTCGGCCAAGGGCGTTAAAGCATTTTTTCAGTAAGGCGTTCAGAACACGATCGAATCGGCGCTGCCGATCGATAGTTTAATTCATTTTTTTGCGGCCAATGACGCCGCGAGGGGTAGGCAATGATTTCGACCTGGAGCGAATGGAAGCGGTATCCACGGGCTGGCCGTGGGGAAAATATCGAAGCGCCGATCACGCCCGGCATCTATGAAGTCCGCTTTGCCGGCAGCGGTGCGCTCCACTCCTTCGGCGCGGTCGACAACGTGGCGCAAGCGCTGTCGCAGCTCGCGGTCGGTTCCAAATCATGGTTCGGGCGGCGTGAGCCCGCCGGGAGGGCGGACCTCGAATACCGCACCTGCGCCACCTCGTCCAAGGCCGACGCCAAGGCCGCGGCAGAGCGCATGATCGGCCGCCGCGAAACCTATATGAGCGGCGCGGCCTGACTGGGTCGGCCATTTTCAAAAATGCTTGAAGCAGCGGCGTAGTTGCGCCCGGTGCATTGTGGCTTGTTTGAGCCTATATTTGGCCTAAACCACAAAAAAACCGAGGAGCAACGCCATGTCCCCGACCGCTGCTGCGCGCACTTCGACACCCTCCGCCTCATCGCTGCGCGACCGCCTGAAGGATCCGTCGCTGCTGCGCGACCGCTGCTATATCGACGGCGCCTGGACCGGCACGCCGGCCAATCCCGTGACCAATCCGGTCAATGGCATCGAGCTTGCGAAGGTGCCGAAGATGGGCACGGCGGAAACCACGCAAGCGGTGGAGGCCGCAGAGCGCGCGTTTCCGGCCTGGGCCAAATTCACCGCCAAGCAGCGCTCCAATATTTTGCGCAAGTGGTTCGACCTGATTATCGCCAATCGCGAGGACCTGGCGCTGATCCTGACCTCGGAGCAGGGCAAGCCGCTCACCGAGGCGCTCGGAGAAATCGATATCAGCGGTGCCTATGTCGAATTCTTCGCCGAGGAGGCACGGCGCGTCTATGGCGAAACCATTCCGACCCAGCGCGCGGATGCGCGGCTGCTCGCGATCAAGCAGCCGATCGGCGTTTGCGGTGCGATCACGCCATGGAATTTCCCGTCTTCGATGATCACCCGCAAGGTGTCGCCGGCGCTGGCCGCCGGCTGCACTGTGGTGATCAAACCGGCCAACGAGACGCCATTGAGCGCGCTGGCGCTGGCGGCGCTGGCGGAGAAGGCGGGCGTGCCGAAGGGCGTGCTCAACGTCTTGACCGGCAATTCGTCGGCGATCGGCAAGGTGTTGTGCGAGCATCCCGCCGTGCGTTTCATCGGCTTCACCGGATCGACCGAAGTCGGCAAGATCCTGTATCAGCAGGCATCCGTCGGCGTGAAGAAACTCGGGCTTGAGCTTGGCGGCAATGCGCCGTTCATCGTGTTCGACGATGCCGATATCGATGCCGCGGTCGAGGGCGCGATGGTCTCGAAATATCGCAACATGGGCCAGACTTGCGTCTGCGCCAACCGCATCTACGCCCAGGACAAGATCTACGATCAATTCGTGGAGAAACTCGCCAAGAAAGCCGCCGCGATGAAGATCGGCGACGGCACCGAGCAAGGCGTGACCCAGGGGCCGCTGATCAACATGGCCGCGATCGACAAGGTCGAGAAGCACATCGCTGATGCGCTCAAGGGCGGCGCCAGGATCGTCACCGGCGGCAAGCGTCATACGCTCGGCGGCACCTTCTTCGAGCCGACGGTCTTGTCCAACGTCAGGGCGGACGCGCTGGTGTCGCAGGAGGAAACGTTTGGTCCGCTAGCGCCGGTGTTCCGCTTCAAGGACGAGGCCGAGGTGATCGCGATGTGCAACAAATCGCCGTTCGGCCTCGCCTCCTACTTTTATGCGCGCGATCTCGGCCGGGTCTGGCGCGTGGCCGAAGCGCTGGAGTCCGGCATGGTCGGCGTCAACACTGGCTTGATCACCACGGAAGTGGCGCCGTTCGGCGGCGTCAAGGAGAGTGGCCTCGGCCGTGAAGGCTCCCATCACGGCATGGACGAATATGTCGAGATCAAATACGTGATGATGGCGGGTGTGTGATGACGTCATTGCGAGCATAAGCGAAGCAATCCAGTCTTTATGCGCCTCTGCCTGGATTGCTTCGTCGCGGAGCCTGTCATCGGGCGCGCATTCGCGCGACCCGTTGGCTCCTCGCAATGACGATGCGGCGCGACTATCTCCGCAGCACCGCGATGGTGCGATTGGCGAAGGTCAGGCGCTCGGCCATCACAGTGACGAAATAGGTGAGCAGCTTCTGGCCGAGCGCCGGGTTTTCGTTCCTGATGATCTCGAATTGATGCGCGCTCAGGACATAGAGGATGCTTGCGACCTCGGCCTGAATGGTCGCGCTGCGCGGCGCATGCGAGACCAGCCCCATTTCGCCGATCGTCGTGTAACGGCCGAGGCTTCGCACTCGCGTGGTACCGCCTTGATCCGCCGGCACCATGATGCCGACCCGTCCGTCCAGGATGAAATGCATGGATTCGGCGGCATCGCCAGCGTTGACGATGGTCTCGCCGGCATCGACCTCGAGGCGTTCGCAGCGGCCGATCAGCTCCAACGTGTCATCCTCGCTGCCGAGAATTTGCGCGAACCAGTCGCGAAGATTGGCCTCTTCCTGTTCGAGCCCCTGGTGCTGAGTGATGATCTCGTTCTCGCACCATTCGAGCGCGTGATCGAGTTCGGGCACGATAGCGACTTCCTTTGAGATGAACTCGCTCGAGCGCAGCGCCTTCTCCGCCGCCGGGGCAAGGTGAACGAGCACCAGCTTGATGCCGCGGTCCTGCGCCGTCCGCTTGATCTGGGCGAAACTGTAGGCGGCTGACGAGTCGATGCCGGTCACCAGCTTGAAGTCGAACACCAGATACCGGCACTCCGGGTGCCGCGCCAGCAGCGCCTTGACGTGCTGGTAGAGCCGGTTGGCCGAACCGAAGAACAGATAGCTCTGCAGGTTGAGGCCCTGGATCTTGCCGCCGTGCGCGGCAAGCACGGCCTGATCGTCGCGCGAGCGGTCAAGCGAGCTGCGATATTCCGAACCATCAAAGCTGTATTTGATGGAATCGATGCGTGCCGCACTCAGTGCGAAGGTGGTGCAGCCGATCACGACGCCGATCAGGATGCCGGCGATAAAACCCCATTGCACGATAATGACGATGATCGCCAGCAGCGAAAGATATTCGGTGAATGAGAGCCGGCGGCGCGACTGAACGATCCATTTGTGGAACTGGTCCGCGCCCAGATAGATCAACAGCCCGCCGAGCACGAATTTCGGCATGTAGCCGAGCAGCATGGGGGCAACCACCAGCATCAGCGCCGAGATCGCGGCCACCGTCAGGCCCGAAAGGCGGCCGCTTGCACCGGTGTTGAAGTTGAGCACGGAGCGGCTGACCGAGATGCAGCCGGTGTAGCCACCGAAGGCGCCGGACAGCATGTTGGCAAGACCGGTAACGTTCAGCTCGCGCTCGAGATCGGCTTCGCGATCGACGGCGACTTCGACGCCGGCGGTATTGAACAAGGTGCTTGTCGCCGTCACGAAGATCACCGCAATCAGATTGCCCAGAAGGTCCGGCACCGCGTACCAGGGATAGCGGCCGATTTCGTCCGCGTTCCACGGCAACATGAAATTGACGTGCGGCGGGGGCTGGAAGGTCCAGCCCGAGGCCTGTGCCTGCGTCGGCGAGATGCCGGCCAGCCAGAACGCGATGTGCGCGGCGATGACGCCGCCGATCAGGATGACGGGCAGTCCAAACGGCGTGCGGGAACGGTGCCAGGTCAGATAGAGTACAAGCGCCATCAGGCAAGCGGCTGCGAGCTCCGATAGCGTCTGGATGCCGGCGAACTGCTCGAGCGTCGCCAGTTGAAGGCGCTGGCCGGTGATGACCCTCACGGCGCCGAGCAGGATCAGGCAGCCGGTCGCGCCCAAAAATCCGCCGACGACCGGGTAAGGCACATAGCGGATGGCGCGGCCCATCCGGGACACGCCGAAACCGCAAAGCACGATGCCGGTGGCGATGCTGGCAAGGCCTAGCGTCATCAGAACCGGCGTGAGCAGCGAGGCGGATGGGTCGGTCGACATCACGCGCTCGACTAGCGACGATGCCAAAATTCCGGTCATGGCGGCGGTCGAACTCTCCGGACCCGCGATTGCGAACGGTAACGAGCTGCCCAGCGCGATAGTTGCGGCAAGAACCGCCGATGAAATAAAGGTCGCGGCGACGCCGTAGGAAAGGAATGGCGCCAGCGGGCCGGCGAAGATGATCAGCGCGTAGGACAGGCCGAATGTCACGGTAAGGACGCTGGCGGCGCCGCCGCCGAGAACGTCATTAAGCGCGGCACGGAACCTCGGACCGCGACTGACGGATTGACCGATGGATTCACTGACCACGCGCGCGTATGCCCCCGACACCCAACGTCAGTGGTAGACGAGTGCAAGGTCCGCGGACAAGATAATTTTTATGACAGCCGACGAAGTGCGATGGAATTCGCGCGGCATACGCGCGTGGTAGGCGCCGCCGCTAGCGCTTGCTGCCATCCGCGCCGAAGGCACCGTGACGTCCGACGCCGGATGCAAAGCGCGTTGCGCCCGACAGCGTCTCGCCCGAGGCGATCACTTCCAGCCCGCCGCGCATTTCGTTGGCGATGGCCTCCTCCTCGTCGAGGTCCCATTGCCGCAGCGCCGATAGCCGATCTGCACGCAGGCAGGTCTGCGGGAAGCGCGCGATGTCCTTGGCGAGCGCAATCGCATGCGCACGCGTCTCGCCTTTCGGCACCAGGCGGTTGGCAAGACCCATGCGCAACGCCTCGGGGCCGCTGACGGGCCGTCCGGTGAGGATCAGGTCGATGGCCTGTGAATGTCCGATCAATCGCGGCAGGCGGATGGTGCCGAGATCGAACAAGGGAACGCCAAAACGGCGGCAGAAGATGCCGAACGTGGCGTCTTCGGCGACCACGCGCATATCAGCCCACAACGCCAGTTCCATGCCGCCGGCAACCGCAAAACCTTCGATTGCGGCGATCACAGGCTTCGACAGCCGCAGCCGGCTCGGTCCCATCGGCGCGATCGAATCGTGGCCGCCGATCTCGCGCTTTTTGTTGGGATCACCCGCCGCCACCGCCTTGAGGTCGGCGCCGGCGCAGAAATAGCCGCCGGTGCCGGTGAACACCGCGACAGATGCGTCGTTATCGGCATCGAAGGCGCGGCAGGCGTCGAACAGTTTTCGTGCAGTTAAGCCATCGACGGCGTTGCGGCAATGCGGACGGTTGATGGAGACGATGGTGATGGGTCCATCGCGTTCGACAAGAACGGTATCGGCGTCGATCATGTGCGTTTCCACGCCCATAGCTCTGTAGGCGTGATAATCGCGCCAGAAATCATCGGTGTGGAGAAACAGGAATACACGACCTCCGGCTTGGTTTCCAATACGAGACGCCTGTTCGTCGTCTACGGCTCGAGCAAGCAGCAGGCGCGACCCGGTTGAACCCTGCGGCGCCACGACGACCCAGCGCTTGCCCTGCGCAGGAATCACCGTGTCTTCGATAAGTGTAAATCCGAGTACATCAACATAGAAATGAATTGCCTCGTCGTAATCGCGCACCACGAGAGCTACTTGGCCAATTGTCTGTCCCGCTCCGATGGGCCGATGGTTTGTTCCAGCCATATTTGTCCTCAATCGCGGAGAGGATCGTTTCTAAGGTTCGGATCGCTTGGTGCCTAGGAGACCTTCAATTCACTCCCGGTCACCCGCCGATAGGCCTCTAGATAGCGCTTGCTGGTGGCATCGACCACATCGGCCGGCAGCGGCGGCGGTGGCGCATCGCCATTCCAGCGGCCCGCGCGGCGCTCGGCGTCGAGATAATCGCGCAATGGCTGCTTATCAAAACTCGGCTGCGGCTGGCCCGGCTTGTAAACATCCGTCGCCCAGAACCGCGAGCTGTCGGGCGTCATCACCTCGTCGATCAGGATGATGCGCCCCTGCGTGTCGCGGCCGAATTCGAATTTGGTGTCGGCGATGATGATGCCCTGGTCGCGGGCAAGCTTCTCGCCGAGCGTATAGACGGCGCGCGCCATGCTTTCCAGTTCGTACGCCACTTCGTCACCGACCACTTCGCGCATCCGCGCGACCGTGATGTTCTCGTCATGGCCGGTTTCGGCCTTGGTCGCCGGGCTGAAGATCGCAGGCTCGAGCTTGGCGCTTTCGGTGAGACCGGGCGCGAGCTTCTCGCCGGCAAGCGTGCCGGAAGCGGCGTATTCCTTCCAGGCGGAGCCGGAGATATAGCCGCGGATCACGCATTCGATCGGGAAAACTTTGGTGCGCCGGCACAGCATGGCGCGGCCCAGGATATCGGCGCGATGGTCTTTGAGCGCCGGCACCTGGCGGATGATTTCGTCGGCATCCGCGCTGATCATGTGATGCGGCACGACGCCTTCGAGCTCGTCAAACCAGAACGAGCTGATCTGGGTCAACACCGCGCCCTTCATCGGAATGGTCTCGGCCATCACGATGTCAAAGGCCGAGATACGGTCGGTGGTGAGCAGCAGCACGCGGTCGTCGCCGACGGCGTAGATCTCGCGGACCTTGCCGCGCGCTATTCTCTGCAACGGCAAATCGCTGGCGTGCATGGCGGTCATGGGCGTACTTTCGAGGGCGGAACGATCCCGCGCGAGCGATGAGTAAAGGGACAATTCATTCCGGCAGCGGAATGAACTCATGTTCGTTGGGGACGTGGGCGAAGCGGTCAGTTTTCCAGTCCTGCTTGGCTTGCTCGATCCGCTCCCTGGAGGAAGACACGAAATTCCACCAGATGTGGCGCGGGCCTTCCAGCGCGTCGCCGCCCAAGAACATCATCCGCGTCGGCAGCGTCGTCCTCACCGTGATGCGATCGCCCGGCCGGAAGATCAGGAGCCGAGGTCCCTCATAGCGATCGCCTGCGATTTCGACCTCGCCATCGACCAGATAAATCGCGCGCTCTTCATGGTCGGGATCGAGCGGCACGCTCACTCCCGTCTCCGCAGTTACCTCGGTGTAAAACCACGGCGACACCATCGCAACCGGCGAGGATATGCCGAACGAAGTGCCTGCAATCACCCGCGCGGTAAAACCGCGTTCGGCGATCAGCGGCAGGTCGGGCGCGGCATAATGCTGGAACGACGGCGCGATCTCTTCTTTTCCCTCCGGCAGCGCGATCCAGCTTTGCAGGCCCAGCATCTTCTGCCCCTGCTGGCGCTGCAGGTCTGGGGTGCGCTCGGAATGCGCGATGCCGCGGCCGGCTGTCATCAGGTTCATGGCGCCGGGCTCGATCTGTTGGATATTGCCCTCGCTGTCGCGGTGCATGATCGAGCCATCGAACAGGTAGGTGACGGTGGCAAGCCCGATATGAGGATGCGGGCGCACGTCCATGCCCTTGCCGGACATGAACTGCACCGGCCCGAAATGATCGAAGAAGATGAAAGGGCCGACCATCTGCCGCTTGCCATGCGGCAGCGCGCGACGAACCGCAAAGCCGTCGCCGAGATCGCGGGTGCGCGGCACGATCACGAGTTCCAGCGCATCGCAGGAGAGGGGATCACCCAGCACGGGATCGTTGTCGGGAAGCCAGCTCATGAAATCCTCCTGATTTTTGCGGCGATCATAACAGGGCCGACTTGTCGGTGGCGAGTGCTATCGGGACAGGAAAACGTGATACGTTAAGCAACGCGTCGAGGAAAAAAATGATAGCTCCCCTCAAGCCAGGCACTACGCTCGCGCAGATCAACGGTCCCGTCATCGAGACCGAGCGCCTGATCCTGCGGCAATGGCGCAGCGAGGACATCGCGCCCAACACGGCGATGCTGGCCGATCCCGCCGCGGGGCGGTTCATCACCGCCGATGGAAAGCCTGTCACCGACGAGTTCGTCGGGTGGCGGAACGCGGCGATCATGGCAGGGCATTGGGTGCTGCACGGCGCCGGCATGTTCGTGGTCGAGGAAAAATCATCAGGCCGATTTGCCGGCCGCGTTGGCACCTGGTTTCCGCCGACCTGGCCCGGCTTTGAAGTCGGCTGGGGCATCGCCAAAGAATTTCGCGGCAAGGGTTATGCGCTCGAGGCGGCGCGGGCATCGATTGGCTGGACGTTTGCAAATTTCGAGCTCGAAGAGATCCTCCACTGCATCGACTGTGAAAACATTGCTTCTCAGGCTGTGGCGCGGCGGTTAGGGGCCGACAAGAAAGGCGTGATGGATTTGTTCGGCCATGCCGCCGACATCTGGGTGACGAAGCGCAGTTCATGGAAAGGATAATGCTGCGCCAAGTCCGTCATCACTCCGAAAGTTCCTCTCGATTATCTCTCGCGGCGTGAAGCGGCTCGGCCGTCACTCAGCACCTGTTTCAGCGCTTGAATATTCGGCGAGCCGGCGCCCTTGCGCCAGATCAGCACGGTCTCCGACCTGTTCTCGCCGCGTGGCAAGCGATGAATGGTCAGCCGCTTGCTTTCCGGGAAGGTCGCGAGCACGCTCTCCGGCAGAAGCGCGATGCCCATGCCCGCGACTACACAGCCGAGCATGGCATGGTAGGAGCCAAGCTCGACGGTGCGCTCGGGCATCTCGCCGCGCTTGGCGTACCAATCCTCCAGCCGCTTGCGATGCGGGCATCCATTCTCAAACACCAGGACGCAGCGCGGAGAGCTGCCCTTCTTCACCAGCCACGGATAGTCGTTGGCCGAAACAATCACCGGCTCTTCGTCAAAGGCATGCAGTTTCTCGAACGGAGCATCCGCGATCGGTTCGGCAACAAAAGCCGCATCAAGCTCGCCTGCGAGGATCGCCTTTGCCAGGGTTTCGGGATTGCCAATTCGAAGCTCCAGCACGACCTCGGGATAACGCTTGTGAAACTCGTTCAGCGACCCCGGCAATCGTACGGCGGCGGTGCTTTCCATCGCGCCGAGGCGGAACGTGCCGCGCGGCCTCGGGTCATGCATCGCGGCGCGGGCATCGTCGGCCAGAGCAAGCAGCCGGTCAGCGTAGCCCAGCAGAACCTGGCCGGAGGGTGTCAGATGCAGCCGTTTGCCCTCGCGAATAAACAGCGGCGCCCCGAGATCATCCTCGAGCTGCCGGATCCGCGTCGTCACGTTGGATTGCACACGATGCAGCCGCTCGGCGGCGCGGGTTATCCCGCCCTCGCGGACGACAGCACGAAAGATGCGCAGCCCGGACAAATCCATATATCTCTCTATAAGATGTAAATCATCTATATTATTCATTTTATGTGATCTACGGTGTCCGGTAAACCGTCGCCTGACCAAAGAGGCGACCATGTCCAACAACGAATTCGATCCGTGTACCGGCATTCGGCATCTAACCCCGCAGCAGTGGACGGCGCTGCGGAAATGCATCGTCGAGCGAGCCCATGCGGAGCGACGCCGGGCGATCCGCCGAACGCTGGCTGGCATCTGGCGGTTGATCCGGAGCGGCTGGCATCACATTCAGGTCCGTCAGGAGGCGCGTGCCACGCTGCGCTCGATGACCGATCGCGAACTCTGGGATATCGGTGTCTCGCGCTCCGGTATCGAAGCCGCGATCCGGCGTCACGAAACGGACGCAGAGGTCGAAATATTGCACCCCGATATCCAAGCGGTGATACCACCGAAGCGAGACATCCATTGCGAAGCGGAGAGCTGAAGTTGTTCGAGATCCCACCACGGAGAAAATGATGCCGAAGGCTTACTGGATAGTGCGCGTCTCGGTTCGCAACCAGCAGCGTTATCCCGACTATCTCGCCGCGGCGCGGCCTGCGTTTGAAAAGTACGGCGCCCGCTTCATCGTGCGAGGCGGCGCATTTGAGACGATGGAAGGAATCTCGCGCGACCGCAATGTTGTGGTCGAGTTCGTCGATCGCGACGCCGCTATGGCCTGCTATCGAAGTCCGGAATATCAAACGGCCCGGGCCATCCGGCAGAGATATGCCGACACCGACTTCATCATCGTGGAGGGCGCGGCCTGACGATGCATGCTGGGGCCGGGCCGAAACGCATGTTTATCGCCGCCCCAACCGGGTCGCCTTCTCGACCCGGTCCCGTCTCGACGGGCGAATGCGCATGTGCGTTATGCGTAATTTGCCCGTCGTGCCATTGTGCCGCAGGCTGGCGGCATTGCCTAAAACCCCAAATCAGCAGCATCCTTCTGCCCATCCCGCCTCGATCACGAGGGGCGTTTCGCGATCGTCACGAACGTTGAGTGCGGGATGCGGTGGACGCGGCAGCGTCGGGCGCGCGATCAGATCGCAGATTCCATGGGGCGGTGAGCGTGGCCTTTCCGATAGGTTTGGGTTTCCAACACTCGAACCATCGGAGAGAGAGATGCAAGCATCCTCTATGGACACGCCCACCGCGGGCTATTGTGGCACGATTTTCGTTGCGATCGAACTGAGCCAGAGGAGTTGGCTGGTGACGATGCACTGCC
>VAZG01000254.1 GCA_005885285.1 Alphaproteobacteria bacterium
GACGACTGCCCCGATTATCCATATCCACGGCAGAATCCCAGCCAACAGGCGCCTTGACGACGGGGCCCCTTGCCCAACGGTGGTCGCGGCGAGAGCTGGCCTTCGCCGGCCGGCCGGCTTGGCGCTGCGAGCCACGCTCGAGCCGCGCGACCGAAGACCCTTCGGCTTTGCTGCGGCTGCAGCGGGCGGTGTGGCCGCGGGGTTGGCGGATGCACCGCCGTGCGCCACCCCGCGATCGCGGGGCGGCGGTGCCGTCGAGATGCTTGCCAGTCGGAACCCGGCTTCCGTTTCGCTGAGCTTCTGAATCTGGCCGTCTTCCTGCACGGTGATGCTCAGGTGCTTGTGCCGGTAGCGCTTGTTTTCGTACGGCACATCCATCAGGCCGGTGACGCTCACCCAACGCCCGATCCAGGCCTTCGACGGCTGCTCCTTCAACTTGGCAAGCCCGTCGGACCAGATCGAGATCTTGACGATGTTGCCTCGCCCCGAGCCGAAATTGATAAAGACGTAGCGCTTGGGTGGGCCTTTTCCAGCCTTCCGGGACCCCGGCTCGACTTCGACGATCCGCCCGATCAACTCGACGCGGTCACCGACCCGCTGCATCGCGGCGGAGAAATTGAGCGCGTCGACGACCGGGTAGGCCGAGATGTAGCCAGCCGCCGGCAACCTCGTGGCAGGCGAAGGCTGTGTCTTGATCTGCGTCTTCGCCGCCGGAATGTTGCGTCCGGCCAGGAATTCGTCGAGCGTCGGCACAGTGGCCAGCGGTGCTTGGCAGATCGCCGCAAAGCTGCGCGCCTGCTCCTTCAGCTTCGGCATCGCCAGCAGGCGCTGGAAGATCTCGCTGCTCTGCGGGTCGGCGAAATCGTTCGCCTTGAAGATGACCGTCTCGCCGCCCTCGCGGAACTTCGCGTACAGCAATTTGTCCTCGATGACGGCCTTGAGGCTGAGATCGAGCGCAATGAAGCTGAAACGGTCCATCCTTGGACCAAAATCGGAAACCCGCCGATCGGGATGCTGGAAGTGCTTGTGCCCGGTCTCGCTGCCGTTGCCCGGGCGCATGCCAGGGACAAACATGCCATCGTAGTCGATCAGCTTGATATCGCCGTTGGCGACCATCACATTGCCGTTCTGAATGTCGCCGTGGGCTATACCCTTAAGCTCCAGAAAGCGCGCAATGGCGGCAAAATCGGTGCGCGCCTTTTCGAGCGCGCGCGGATCGTCGAAGTGCTTGTCCAACCAAATGCCCAGCGTATCACCCTCGACCCAATCCATTCGCACGATTGGAAAGGTCTGCTGGCGGACACTGATCCCGGACTGTTGGAAATCGAAATAGACGAAGCATCCATCTGTGAGCGAACGCAACTTCCTGGAAATCGCGTCGTACTTCTGCTGGATCGCCGGAATCTCCCGGTGAAAGCACCGCACGGCACATTTTCTACGCGGGGTGGTGACCGCATAGGTCAGCGCAAACCCTCCCGACATCACCAACGGCAGGCCCAAATTGTTTTCAGCGACGGCGCCCTGCTTCAATTCGGGGTCGATGAATGCTTGCGAGGGATGTTGAACCGCTTCATGATATTCGACGATCTGCGGGTATGACATTTTCCACCTACCACAACGCAATCAATGTGGTGTCGTCGCGCTTCATGCGACCGGCCGCGCGCTCCTCCTGCACGAACCGGGCAAATGCGCCGGGCGTTCTTAACCGGCGCAGAACACTGATCGGAGACGAATCGCGATCGCGCTGCGACAGGAGCCAATGACCGAGCGCGTCGGTCATGCACAACAGCGCCGGCTGCTCCAGCCCGCGGAAGGTCCAGTCGGCGACCAGGTCGTAGGCGAAGTCCAGTTTATCCAGGAACGTATTGTGCGTGGGGTTGGTGCAGATCAGCTGCGGCGACGCGGAGAACTCCGCGGCGGTGGAGAGAGGAAAAGTCGCCTTGATGCGGTCGCCGTCGCAGAGTACCGCCAGGCTGTCGCCGACCGATAGGACCTGGATCGCCCTGCCTCCATCGGCAATCCGAACGCCGAGCAGCGAGGCGAAGCTGCCCTTATCAAAAGATGCCTGCTGCATCCACGGCAGGCTGTCGCGGTCGTACAGCTTGCGAAACTCAGCGATCGCCGCCGACAACCACTCGCGCGTGAACTCCGGATCGCGCGTATAGCGGCGCACCAGAATGCGTGCCCACGACGCCGAGTCAAAGGACACCGACGCACCGTCGCTCAGCGCGTAGACGCCCTTGGCCGAGCGCTGAAAGCTGTCCTCGTTGTGCTGATCCTCGCGCTTGGGGACGCTAAACGCCAAGGGCAGGCGCGATTTCGAGCGCGAGTCCGCGGGCCTCACCGGTCGGCGACCAGCCTGGGCCGGGTGCCGATCTCGAAAAAGTCGACGACACATTGGGGATCGCCGTTGAAGATAAAGCCGCGCGATCCATCTGTTATCGCGTAGCCCTTGTCGCCGGCAAACTTGGCGAGATGCGCAGGCAGCGGGCTCGACATGCGGAACAGCATCCGCGAATACTCATCGTTGAGGTCGGCTTCGGCAGTCGGGAACACGATCTCCAGCCCGGCGGCGGTGTTGACGTGCAGGTTGAACAACAGCGCCTGGCCATCCTTCGTCGAAATCTGCCTGAGCCCGTCAGCCATTTCCTCGGGCGCTCCATCGGTCGATTGGCCATCGGTGACGTGCAGAATGGTCGGCGGATAAGAGCGGGGGTGCTGTTCGCACCAGCCGCTCACCGTCTCGATGGTCCTGCCGAGGGCAGCGCGCATGGGCGTGCCGCCCTCGCTCTTCGGGTCGAACCAGACTGGAAACTTGGTCTTCAGCTCGACGATACCGCCCGCGCCGTCGTCCACCTTCTTTTTGCGCTCCTCGACGCGCAGCGTATGCTCGCTGATCGCGTGGATCGGATGCACGATGTCCCCGGACAAGGCGCCGCCGAACCCGCTTCTGACCTGCGATCCGGCATAGGCGATCACCCCCACGTCAAAATAGTTGCGCACGCCGTCGGATTTCGAGCAACTCGTGACCAGCGTGTAGAGCGTCTTGTTCAGCACGTCGGCCACGAAAGCGGCCTTCGAGCGGCCGGCTTCGCTAATCTCGTCCATGGATCCTGATTGATCGATGACGAATAGAATACAGGTGGGATTCTCCCTGCTGATCTCGGCCTGGTACGCCATTGCTTCTCCCCTCGATCTGATTGGTCAGCGATCGGCCGACATGGCAGGACGCGTGCCGATATCAAAAAAATCGGCGATTGCTTCGATCCCGGCGTTGAAGACAAATCCGCGCGCGCCGGGGCGAACGTCATAGCCCTTGCGCGCCGCGGCCTCCAAGGCGTGCGGTGGGAGTAGGCTCGACATGCGAAACAACGCCTTGCCGAAGCGATCCTTGATCGCCCGCTCGTCATTCGGAAAAATCAGGGGCACGCCCTCGCCCGCGTCGACGTGCAGGTTGAACAAGAGGCAGCCGCCGTCATTGGTCGCGAGACTCTTGAGCCGATCAGCCGCAGGCTCTGGATTGCCGTCGGACGGGTGGCCGTCGGTCACGTGCAGGACCGTTGGCGGAAAGGCGGACGGATGCGCGGCGCACCACTGATCGAGAATCTTGATCGCCGCGTTGAGACCCGCGCACATCAATGTCTTGCCGTGACTTCGCGGCTCGAACCAAATAGGAAATCGCACCGGCTGCTCCATGACATCGCCGTTAAGCCCGGCGAGCTTTTTGCTGCGGGTCTCGACCCGAAGCGGAGCTTCGGCGAGGCGGGAGATGACATGCAATGCCTCCTCGCCCAACGCGCCTTGAAAGCCGTTGCCAGCGTCCTCTCCACCGTAGGCGACCACGCCCACATGAAAGTAGTCGCGGACGCCGTCGGCCTTGGAGCAATTGGTGATGATGGTATAGAGCGTCTTGTTGAGTACATCCGCGAGGAAGGCGGCCTTGCTCTGTCCGCTGTTCAAGCGATGATTCATCGACGTCGACTGATCCATTACCATTAGGATCGCCGTCGGCGACGTACGGCTGATTTCGGCTTGGTAACTCAAGGCCCGCACCCCTGCAGATGGCCGCAATCGCGGTGACAATCGTGACCTGCGGCCCGCACGAGGGGGCCATGCCATCGTGGCAACGCCCTCCCCGCGCCGAGCAACGCGTTACCCGCGCTGAAGTTCCGTATGATCGCGGCCATTTTGATGTTCTTGGCAGCGAGCGAAGAGGAACATGATCCGCGACTGAGACGCGGCGAGATTTCAGCGATGAATCAATGACGCCCGGGTTGGGCCGGGTCGCTTAATAGGCGGTCAACGTCTGTAGGCGCCCGACAAGGCGCAAGACCGCGCCAATGATTGGGCGCGCGTGCATGCCTTTGGAACCCGACGCGCCCTCTTCGCGTTCTGACCGCTAAGGCGGGTCGAGCCTCGAGGTTCTGGCCATGAAACAGGTTTTCGATCAGCTCTTGAAATTCTTGCACGAGGGAATCTCGGCGATCTTCCGCTTCGTCGAGCTCGTCTGGACGTGGTCGGTCGATCAGATCAGCAAGCTCGCGGCTGTGCCGTGGCAGGAGTGGCCGCTGTGGAAGCAGTTTCTCCTGGTTCTGATCCTGGCGGCAGTGATCTGGGCGCTTTTCCAAGTGGGCCGGGAACTCTTCCACGCAGGCGCGGCAATATTGAGCGCGTTCGCACATTTGCTTGGCGTGCTCGTGCGAACTCTACCGCATGTCATGTTGGCTGGCATTATCGCCCTTGGAGGTGCGTGGCTCATTAATCACCTCGACAATTCGTTGGTGCACATGCCCACCTGGCTCCAGGCCAGCGAACAAAGCCCACCGGAAAATCGCCCAAGCAGCCCGCCTTCGCCCCAACAAGGTAGCCCGCCTCAGGATCAGAAGTGAATGGACTTCGAGCTATAGCGCGAAGCCGGGCGTGAACGGGCCGTTCGGCGCGCTAGATCGCATCCAGCGTGTGAACCCAGGCCTCGGGATAAAGCACATAGGCCTCGCCTCGCCGCGCGAGGTGCGAGAATGCCGGGAAATGCAGGTGCATCCCGGCGATCAGGACCCCGTCCGCGCAGACGCGGTCGAACATGCGTTTGCGCGACGCCGCGGCAGCAACAAGATCGGTATCGAAGGCCATGCCGGCGTCGGGAAACGCGGTCTGCACTTCCGGTACATGCACCGTGTCGCCCCAGATCATCAACTGATCGTTGCCCGATGCGATGAGATAAGCGGTGTGGCCCGGCGTATGCCCGAGACAAGGCACGGCGGTCACGCCGGGAAACACCTCGCCCTGTCTGAATAATCGCGTGCGATTTTTGTAGGGCGCGACCTGCTCGCGGCCGGCGAGAAAGTAGAGCTTCCTCGAGCGCTCATCGGCCTGCGCCATCGCGCCGTCGTCGAACCAGTGCGCCGGTTCGTTTTCGTGCATGCGTTGAACGAAGCCGGCGGTCGGCAAGAGATAATTGCCCGACCCGGTGTCGACGATCGCGATGCAACCCTTTGAATGGATCAGGAAGGCGTTGACGCTGGTTCGCCGCGCCGGCCGGAATGCGTCCCGCAGGAGCTGATGCGCTTTTTCGAGATCGACATTGCGCATCACGTCGAGGGCGCCGTCCAGATAGCCGTCGCTGATGGCGGTGACGACGATATCTCCGATTCTGCGATGATAGACGCCGGGAATCTGCTGTGCGGGTTGCTCACTCATGTGGGAAGACCTTGGTGTTATGGAGCGGATGGCGAGGCTCGATCAGGCGTCGATCGCGTCCAGGAACGCGGCGATGCAATCGAAGATGGGGTCAGGCGTTTGCACCGCCATATAGTGCCCCGTGCGGACTTCGTCGTAGCCGGCGCCGGGGATGGCGCTGGCTACGGCTTGCGCGAGCTGCGGCGGGCGCGTGCGATCAAGACTGCCGCCGATCACGAGCACCGGACAGCGTAGCCTGGTCAGCTCGTCCTCGATGTCCGTGGCGGCCAGCATTCGGTAGACCGTTGCGTAGCTCGAGGGATCATTGCCGAGCCATCGCGCCCGGTATCGCTCAAAACGCTTGACGTCGCCGCGAAGCTCGACGGGATAGCCGTTCCGCATCGACTCCTCGACAGCGAACGCCATGCCGGCGGCCTCGATCTTGGCGACCCGTTCGAGCACCGCGGCGCGGCGGTCCGATGCGATGCCGGTCGCCGGGCTGCCGGCCACGACGCCGCTGGTGCGCTCAGGGTATCGAGCAGCGAAATGCAGCGCGATCGCGCCACCGACAGCAATGCCGGCCAGTGCCACCTTGCCGGCGATCCCGAGAGCATCAAGCAGTGCTGCGATATCGTCGGTCATCGTATCGATGCCCAGCTCGCCGCGCACTTTCTGCGACATACCGGCGCCGCGGCAGTCGTAGCGCAATACCCGACGAGATTCCGGGAACTGCGCTGCGACGTCGTCCCAGCTTTCGAGCGAGCCGCCCATTTCGTGCACCAGCACCAGCGTGCGCTCACCCTTGCCGCGCAGCTCGTAACGCAGCGCGGCGCCGTTTAATTCAATGAAATCCATTTGGCGTTCCCGGTCTTTCTCAGCCTGATTTCTCTCAGCTTTCCAGGTGGGCAGCCGTCGTAAGGCGTATATGCCTTTTCCTGGCGAACCGGAATCACCGGGACAAATCCGGCGCGTTCGCTCGAAACGTTATTCCGCGGCGGCCTCGCGCACGTGACGCGCGGTCGGCGTGCGCATGGTCACGAGCTCTTCCGCGGCCGTCGGATGCAAGGCCATCGTGGCATCGAAATCGGCTTTGGTCGCCTTCATTTTGACCGCGATGGCGACCGCCTGCACGATCTCGGCCGCGGTATCGCCAACGATATGGCATCCGAGCACGCGATCGCTCTCGCCATCGACGACGAGCTTCATCAAGATGCGCGTGTCGCGGCCCGACATCGTCGCCTTCAGCGGCTTGAAATTCGCCTTGTAGATATCGACGTAGCAAAATTGCGCACGCGCCTGCGCTTCCGTCAGTCCCACCGTGCCGATCTCCGGCTGCGAAAACACCGCGGTCGGAATATTGACGTGGTCGACCTCGACCGGCCGCTTGCCGAACACGGTATCGGCGAACGCATGGCCCTCGCGGATCGCGACCGGCGTAAGATTGAGGCGATGGGTGACGTCGCCGATTGCATAGATGTTCGGCACCGAGGTTTGCGAGAAATGATCGACCGCGATCCCGCCGTTCTTCGGACTGATGGCGACCCCGGCTTTCTCCAGGCCCATATTGGCGACATTGGGATGCCGTCCGATCGCGAACATTACCTGATCGGAGGCAATGCTCGATCCATTCGACAGATGCGTGGTGAATTCCTTGCCATGCTTGTCGACCTTGGCAACCGTGCAGCCGGTCAGGATGGTGATGCCTTCCTTCTCCATCTCGGTCCGCACGTGGCTACGGATATCCTCATCGAAACCGCGCAGGATGTTGTCGCCGCGATAGATCACCGTCACATCGGAGCCGAAGCCGGCAAAGATGCAGGCGAACTCCAGCGCGATATAGCCACCGCCCTGGATCACGATGCGCTTCGGCAACTCGGCCAGGTGAAAAGCCTCGTTTGAGGAGATCACGTGTTCGATGCCGGGGATCATCGCCCCGTGGTTTGGCGCGCCGCCGGTCGCGATCAGCACGTAGTTCGATCGGATAGCCTCGCCGGTGGCAAGCCTCAGCGTGTGCGGATCCTCGAACACCGCGCGTGTCTTGACGATCCGGGCGCCGGATTTCTCGACGTTGGCGGTATAGGCAGCCTCCAGTCGCGCGATCTCCTTGTCCTTGTTGGCGATCAGGGTCGGCCAGTCGAACGTCGCTTGAGGAATGGTCCAGCCGAAACCCGCAGCGTCCTCGATTTCGTGTCGAATATGGGACCCATAGACCAACAGCTTTTTCGGCACGCAGCCACGGATCACGCAGGTGCCGCCCATCCGGTATTCTTCGGCGACCATGACGCGGGCGCCGTGACCGGCGGCGATGCGGGCGGCGCGAACCCCGCCCGAACCTCCGCCAATCACAAACAGGTCGACGTCGAACTCAGCCATATCAACCCCGAATATCAGTCCCCCGGATCAAGGGGTCTATCTTTGAAGCGTTTTCTTCGGGCGAACGGGGATCCACTTCGCTCGAAAAACGCTATGGTCAGATCTGCTTGCCGCGTTTGCGCATCTCGGCACGGAACTGGGCGTTGACCGTTTCGGCGAAGTTTTGCGCCCACTGGTTCATATAGGACATGCTGAGCTGAACCGCCTTGGGTTCATTGGCGAGCAATTTCTGGCCGAGCGGCGATTTGTAGAAGGTCACGAGGTCCTTCAGCTCCTGCTCGGTAAACTCGCTGGCATAGACCTGCGCCATGCCCTCGCCGATCTCCTTCTCGCGGCCGGCGAGGCTCTGGGCAACGATCACGGCGACCTCATTGAGGTCCTTTTGATAGTTGAGGTTGGCCTGCAGCAGCGAATCCTTGGTCTGCGCCACGATATTGGGTACCGCGTTCTGATACATCTGGCTCGCGTTCTTCATCGCCAGGATTTCCTTGGCCGCCGCGATCGCGGCCGGCGAAGCAGGCTTGGCCGCCGGCGCGGCCGGCTGCTGCGCCATCGCCGGAATAGCGGCCAGCGCCAGTCCCAACACGAGGCTCGCGGCGGGCAAAATTCGAAAAAGGCTCTTCATTCCGGTTCTCCCAAAGTTGCGGCGTGAGGTGCTAGCGCCGCTCAATTACGCGAATTCCTTGCCCGCCTGCCAGCACAGCCGAGCTGGCGAGACCGACGAACAGCCCGTGCTCGACAACACCCGGTATCGCGCTCAGCAAGCTCGCCAGGCGCGAGGCGTCGGGTATTCGTCCAAGGTGGGCATCGACAATCCAGTGGCCGCCATCGGTGACGAAAGCGTGACCGTCCTCGCTTTTCCGAACCACCATTTGCCCGGAAACGCCGCATTTCGCAAATGCCTCCGCAATCGCACGCCGGGTCGCCGCAAGGCCAAATGGAACGACCTCCACCGGCAGCGGAAAGCGGCCGAGAACATCGACCGATTTGCTATCGTCGGCGATCACGATCATGCGATCAGACGCTGTCGCGACGATCTTTTCGCGCAGCAATGCGCCGCCGCCGCCCTTGATCAGGTTGAGTAACGGATCGATCTCGTCGGCTCCATCGACGGTCAAATCAAGCCGATCGATGTCCTCAAGCGTGGTCAAGGCGATGCCGCAGCGCATCGCGTCGCCACGGGTCGCCTCCGAGGTCGGCACGCCGATGACTTTCAGGCCGGCGCGAACCTTCTCGCCAAGCAGTTCGACAAAATGCTTCGCGGTCGAGCCGGTCCCGAGCCCGAGTCTCATGCCGTCGCGCACCTCTTCCAGCGCACGCGCTGCGGCCTGCCGTTTCATCTCGTCCATGGTCACGTGCCGGTGCCCCCCTCAAGCCGCAACGGACGCCGTCCGGCGGGGCATGTCTAGCGTCGTTTTCCGGGCGGGAAAAGCCGTCAATGCAAGCCGAACGTGCGTGATTTTGCAACTCAACGCGCCGTCACCTTGTCCATGGCGGCCTGGATAGCGGCAAACCGCTCGTCGACCTCCCCGCGCATGCCCGGGTGCGTGAACACATAGAGTTCGCCTTGCCGGATCGCCGAAAGAACTCTTGCCGCGGCCTCCGCAGGGTCGAGCCCGGACTCGAGCCGTCGAGCGATTTCCGTCACCATCATTGCCGCCGGACTTGCCGGATCGAGTGGCGGAGCCTCGCCGTAGCGCTCCGGCCGATTGCGTCCGCTCTCGCCGATACGTGTGCGCACGAAGCTTGGGCAGAGCACGCTCACGCCGATGCCATACGGCTTCAGCTGCATCGCCAGCCCCTCCGACATCGCGATCACCGCGAATTTGCTCGCCGCGTAGGGGCTGAAACCCATGCCGCTATTCAAGCCGGCCATCGACGCGGTGTTGACGATGTGGCCGCCTTCACCATGGGCGCGCATGTGCGGCAGGAAGCTGCTGATGCCATGGAGCACGCCCATCAGGTTGACGTCGATCACCCAGCGCCAATTGTCGAGCGAGATAGCGTCGATGCCGCCGCCGGCGGCAACGCCTGCATTGTTGCAGATTACGTGGACATTGCCGAACGCCTCGTACGTCGCGTGCGCTGCGCGCTCGACACTGTGGGGATCGGCAACGTCGCAGCCAACGCCGCGCACGTTCGGACTGAATTCGTGCAGTTCACGCAAAGCGGAATCCAACGCTTTGGGCTCGATATCGGCCAACATCACTTTCATGCCGGCTTGTGCAAAGGCGCGGCCGAGCGCGAGGCCAATGCCGGAGGCCCCGCCCGTCACGAATGCGGTTTTACCCTTGAATTCGCGCATGAAATCCTCCTCTTGGCCTCAATGTCTTGGAAAAGTCAGGCCTGCCACCTTGCATGATTGCGCACCGACCGATAGCGCTTGCCCATGACCTCTGCCCGAACTGTCGTATTCGATCTCGACGGCACGCTTGTCGACACGGCGCCCGACCTGATCAACGCGCTCAATTTCGTGCTCGAACGCGAGGGCCTATCTGCCGTGCCGTTGGACGCTGCGCGCAACATGATCGGCGCCGGCGCGCGCAGGCTGATCGAGCGGGGCCTAGAGCTCGACGGCCGCTCCGTCGCTCCGGCAGACCTCGCCCGCCTGACCGGCGACTTCATCGATCATTATGCCGCCCATATCGCCGATCTTTCGCGTCCCTTCGAAGGGCTCGAGAGCGCGCTCGATGATCTCGCAATCAGCGGATATCGCTTCGCGGTCTGCACCAACAAGCTTGAATGGCTGTCGAAGCTGTTGCTCGACCGGCTCGGACTGAGCGCTCGATTTGCGGCGATTTGCGGCGCCGATACCTTCGGGGTCTCAAAGCCGGACCCGGCCATCCTGCGCCAGACGGTGGTCCGCGCCGGTGGGCAATTGTCCTTAAGCGTAATGGTCGGCGACGCCGGCCCGGATATTGGCGTGGCGCGCCGGGCTGGGGTGCCGGTGATCGGTGTCGGATTTGGCTACACCGATGTGCCGATCGCCGACCTCAAGCCGGATCGGCTGATCCACCATTTGGGCGAACTGCCGGCTGCCGTGGAAGCCCTAATGCTGCAGCAAAATTCCGTTTAAATTATTGATCTTGCTACAAGTATCTCTCCGTCGACGCGTTAACCAATAATTAACCGGGGAACCCCGCCTTGTTGCGCGGTGGTGCCGACGCTCCTATGGTCCGAGCGGGGATTGTGGCCGTAGGCCGCAAAGGCGGGTTGATCATGCGTCGTGTCATCGCGATTGCTGTGGCGGGAGCCAGTCTGGGCGGCTGTTCCTCGATGCCCTCGTTCTCGTCGTTCTCCTGGGACAGCTTCAAACCAACCCCGCCGCCCATCCAAGTCCAGCTTGAATCGACCCCGCCGGGGGCGGATGCCCGTACCTCGCTCGGACCCGGCTGCAAGACCCCTTGCTCGGTGGACGTGCCCGCGCCCGACGCCGGATTTTCGGTGACCTACACCCTCAACAGGTTCCAATCAGCGACGATCCCGGTCCAGGTGATCCGCAACCCCGGAGATTTCGCGACGCCGGCATCGACCATCACCGATCCCAGTCCGGTCTTTGC
>VAZG01000207.1 GCA_005885285.1 Alphaproteobacteria bacterium
GCCGCCGATCATGCCCGTGATATCGCCGCCGCCATAGCCGCCGGGGATTCCGTCGCCACCGAGGCCGGGCGGAATCACGCCGCCATAACCGCCGCCACCCATCATTCCGCCGAAGCCGCCGCCGCTGCCGTCCATCATGCCGCTCATCATCGGTCCCATGGTCTGCATCAGCATGGCGAAACGGCGCTTGCCCATTTTCGCCTTCATCATCTCCAGCATGGGCGCCATCTGGGTCATCATGTCGCCGTCGCCACCCCCGCCGCCGCCAAAGCCTGCGAATTGGGCTTTCGCCGGCGCGCTTGTCAGGGTGAACAGCAACAGCACCGTGGCTGCCTGGCAAATGACCTTGTCCGCACCCGTCATGATCAGCTCCTCGCGTGCGTAGCGCCGCGGAAAGCGGCACAGTCCGGACGCACCCGAAAGAGGGTAGAGATGGCAGCCTGCGGCTTCCGTGAGAAAGATCACATTTGCGCGCTGACCGGCGTTATCAGCAACGCCTTCTGCATCGCAGCCGCGGCCTGATCCATCTGGCCGTCGATGTACGGCGCGATTTCGTGCGGCAGCACATCGACGATCCAGATCAGGCGGCAGCAATCCTTGCCGTCGGCGATCACCTGCACCGAGGCGCTGTGCTGTTTGATCCGCTCGCTGATCACGGCATAAACCAGCCGCCGCTTTGCGTCGTCGCAGTCGACCAACAGTTCGCGCGCCACCGTGCCATTGGCGAAGGAGACGATGCGCGCCTGGCCCTCGAGATGTGTGTCGAGCACGAAGCCCGGCACCAGCCGCGTATGCAGCGCGCCAAAATCGCGCACCGCGTCCCAGACGTGGTCGGCGGGCGCTTCGATTGGAATGGTCTTGTGAATGGATGCCATGAGGGTGGTCCTAAGTTTTGGAATTGCTGTCATTCCGGGATGCTCCGAAGGACCAGACCCGGAATCTCGAGATTTCCGGGTTCGCGTCTTTGACGCGCCCCGGAATGACGTCATCACGTACACACCGCCTCGACATTGTTGCCGTCGGGATCGATCAGGAACGCGGCATAATAGGTCGGGCTGTAATCGGTCCGTGGACCCGCGCCGCCGTTGTCACGGCCGCCGGCCTTGATGCCCTCGGTGTGAAATTTCCTGATCGCGGCGTGGTCGGGCGCGCGGAACGCGACATGTGCGCCTTCGCTCTTTGGCCCCTTGTGCAAATAAAGCCACAGCGCCGGTTCGCCCTTTGGCCCGAAGCCCGCGCCATTGTCATCGCGCGAGCACAGGACATAACCGAGCGGCGCGAGAGCAGCCGAGTAGAAGCGCACGCTGGCATCGAGATTGCCGACTTTTATTCCGATGTGGTCGTACATGAGGGTCTCCAGTTGAAACGCGCGTTTCCATCCGCGCGGACTGGAGACGACCCTAGTCAGTGAAGGGCAAGCCGTTCTTGGAGAATCTTGCGCTTGCCGCGCGAGGCCTGCCGGAACTTGCGCGGCGAGACGCCGGCGGCGCGATGGAAAGTGCGGACGAAATTGGAAAGGTCGCCAAAGCCGACGTCATAGGCGATATCGGTGATGGAGCGTTCCTCGTCGGCGAGATGCCGCGCCGCGTGGCGCAGCCGCGAGCGCACCAGGTATTGGTGCGGGGTGACGCCGAGCACGCTGGAAAACAGCCGCAGGAAATGAAACGGGCTGACGCCGGCCTGCTCAGCCGCGTGCTCCAGGTCGATCTCGTTCTGCGAATGCGCATCGATCCACAGTGCGGTTTCCACCGCACGGCGGCGGTCCCGCGACGTCGCGGGCGCCGCCTTGGGCGATCGAGCGGACACCACCTCGACAAAGCGGCTGGCAAAAAACTGCCCGATCTCGTCGAGCCCGACATCGCTTTTTCCCTCAGCCGCGGCCTGCGCCAGTTCGCCCAGTACCATCAATTCGGGCAGGGGCGGCATCGCGCCGACCTGCCAGAACTCAGGCGGCGCGCCGATTGCTTCCACCAGGTCCTCGTTAAGGAAAAACGACAGGCACTCATCGCCGCAGGTGTGGTCGTGGGTGCAGACATATTCGTCACCGGGATGGCCGACCAGCACCGATCCCGCCACCAGTTCGAAGAAGTGCCCGCGGCTGTGGCAGCCGAAGCTGCCCTTGCGCACGTAGGACACCGAATGACAGTGGTGCCATTCCGCGAACGGCCGGTCGCCTGGGGCCGCCGAACAGCGGAAGTCCGACACCGCAATGGATGGGCGTTGCAGTAGCGTCGTGGCGCTCATGCCGGCAAATCTAGTTATGCGGGCGCGGCGGGGCAACCGGGAGCAATGCGTCGAACAGGGTCTTGTTGCGGGCAGGATGGGCACCCTCGATCGACAGCAAATGGCGCTTTGAGATGGTTCCGCCGTGCGGTGAAATCTGATCCCCATAATCGCCTGCTTCCAGCACGCGATGGCAGGGCACGATGATCATGAATGGATTCTTGGCAATCGCCTGCGCCACCGAACGCGCAGCGCTCGGAGCCCCCAGGCGCGTCGCGATGTCGCCATAGGTGCGGGTTTCTCCGCGCGGCACCAAGCGCGTGAGCTCGTAAACGCGCTGGTTGAAGATGTGGATGCCGCGCATGTCGAGGGTGACGTCGTTAAAATCGCCTGCCGCACCGCGCAACAGCGTGGCGATGGCCTCGATCGCGATCTCGGTATTGATCGGCGGGCGGGTTTCGCGCGCCTCGGGGTAGAGCTGATACACGCGCCGGCGGGTGTCGATCTCCCGCGCCTCGGGCAGGTGCACGCCGACGATGCCGGCATCGCTCCAGACGATCGCGCTGCGGCCGATTGCCGTGTCGAATATTGTGTAGCCACGCCCCATGACGCCACCCAGCCCCAAAAGCATCATAACACCGTCACAAACGGCCGCACCTGGAATCTTCGGGTTCGGTTAAGGGCGGCCGGAAGGTGTCGCTCGGGTGCCGGCGAGACGTCACCAACCGGGCTTGGCGGAACGCGCCGTCTCGGCTAATCAAGAGCGGAGTAAGCGGGCGTAGTTCAATGGCAGAACGGCAGCTTCCCAAGCTGCATACGAGGGTTCGATTCCCTTCGCCCGCTCCAATTTTCTCGCAACCATTGCAGATCGTAGGGCGGGTCAGCCGTGCCCAGCACGCGGTGCTTGCACGAGCGGAGCTGCAAGGCGTAACCCGCCGCTGCTGTTCAAAGGTGGCGGATTACGCTCTTCGCTAATCCGCCACTACGCTGCCGCATCTCACGCGCCCTGCGGCACCTGATCCAAAAATCCGGTGATGCTGCGGATTCGTCCATCTTTCAGCTCGGCGAAATCCGTGCCTTTGATCGGGCTGTCGGCGCCATCGGGGCCGAGGCCCCAGGAGAAGCGGACGTGCTCGCCAAAGCCATTGGGCTCGCCGATCAGCTTGAATTTGAACTCCGGGAACCGCTGCTGGACGCCGGCGATCAGGGCGTCGACGCCGTCAAGGCCGTCGCCGGTCATCAGGGGATCGACGTATTTCGCGTCACTGGTCCAGTGGGTCGCGAGCATCTCCCGCCTTCGGCTCGGCGTTCGCTCGTTCCACAGTTCGATATAGCCGCGGGCAACTTTGTTGATGTCGGTCATGTTGGTCCTCCTTTGATGCCGCCGGATTGAACGGCTGACCAACTATCGAAGCTTGGGACGGCCAAATCGATTACCTCGGAGGTTAAGCCTTGTGCTACGGCTCGATCTTGAGCACAGCCTTCATGTTGGGATGGAAGCGGCAATAATAGTCGACCGTCCCGGCCTTCTTCAAAACCAGGGTGCCGGTCGTGTTCGGCGGCAACATCACGTCCCAGTCGCCGTTGCGCGCCGTCGCGGTGTGCGCGACAATGTCCTTGTTGATCCATTCGATGGTGTCGCCGATCTTGGCCGAAGCCTCAGCCGGCAAGATCGCAAGGTTTTCCATCGTGATCTGAATGGTTGCGGCTTGCGCCGAGATGGACTGCGCTACAAGCGCCAGGGCCGTCAGGGCAGCGAGAATCCATCTCGGCGTCACGCGCGGGCGCCTTACTTCAGGCTGGCCGCGACTTGTTCGGCATGCTGCTCGTGGCCCTGGAATATTTTCAGGCCGGTCTGCAGCAGGTTCTTCAGCTCCGGATTGCTGGCGCTGGGAATGAGCTGCGTCTCCAGCGCGTTATCGACCGCCTTGTGGTAAGCGACTTCGTTGTCGACGTAGGCCTTGTCGAACGCGGCGCCCTTCAGCTTGCCGAGCTCGGCGAGCTTGTCAGCGGCATTCTTCGATAGCGTGCGGCTGGTGTCGTTATCTTCGGGCTTGACCTTGAGCTTCTTCACCAGGTCCAGCGCCTGCTTATTCACGGCTTCATGGTCGCGCACCATGTCTTGTGCGAACGCCTTGACCTCCTTGTTGCGGGTCTTGTTCAGCGCCTGCTTTGCCGCCTTGATATCGATCACGCCGGCGGTGTAGGCGATATGCGCGATCTGCGGATCGGTCGGCTTCGCCCCTTGTGCAAGGGCGGCGCTGCTCAACAGGCTTACCGCGGCGATCGCCGCACTTAGTCGAACGAACATCATTTGACACTCCTGTGGCGCCCGGCCTTGGGGCCGCCGGGGCGTTGCTGGTTGCACAGGAGATTGGATGACGCAGGGACGCGGAGGTTCCCAAGATTATGCGCGAAAACCTAGCCGCCTCAGCACCGTTTCGGTCAGGCGCTCGCAGCGTTTTCCGGCAAACGGAAATGCCTCCATGATGAGGGGTCCGATTTTCTTCTCGACGTTGTCGCGCAGCAGGTTGCGGGCGCGGTGCAGCCGCGTCTTCACGGTTTCCGGCTTCAGCCCCAAAATCTCCGCCGTCTCCTCGACATTCATCCCTTCGATCACCCGGGTGATGAAGACGAGACGAAATCCCTCCGGCAATTCGTCGATAGCCTGTTCGACCACGCGCTGGATTTCGCGTTGGGCCATCGATTTTTCCGGGTCTGTCGATACAAGGGGAAACTGGATGATCTGGGCTTCAAGCGCGCCCTCTGGCAGAGAGGACCATTCGACCCCCGGCCGCCGGCGGCGCAACCGGCCGAGCGCCTCATTCATCGCGATCCGCGCGAGCCACGTTGCAAGGCTGGAGTCGCCGCGAAAATCCTCCAGATGCGTGAACGCGCGGACATAGGTCTCCTGCACCACGTCCTCGGCTTCCCCGTCATTGCGCAGGATGCCGCGGGCGAGCCGGTAGAGTTTTCGATTGTTCGCCGTGATGATGGCGCGAACCGCAGCCTCGTCGCGCCCAAGGGCGCGCCGGACCAATTCGGCGTCGCCGCCTGCGGCGGCGGTGATTTGGGGGGCCTGAGCCTGGCGCATGGCGGATCACTTTCGCTCTGACCAACGACGGCTGACAGTCGGTGTTCCAACCTCCAATGTAAAGGTCGGGAACCTATTTGCCTCCGGCGCATCCAATGAACAGAAGTTGGGCGGGCTTTACGGAGGAATCCCATGCCAAACCCCAGATCGACTGCACAAATCGCCGGACATCCAATCCATCCAATGGTTATTCCGTTTCCGATCGCATGTTTCGTTCTAGCCCTGGTTTCGGATCTAGCCTTTTGGAAAACGTCCAACGACTTTTGGGCGACCGCGTCCCTGTGGCTGTTGGGGATAGGCCTGATCATGGCTGCTGTGGCGGCCGTGATGGGCCTTATTGACGTATCGGCGGACCAGCAAATCCGCAATCTCTCGGACGCGTGGCTGCACGCGGGAGGCAACGTCGTTGCCGTGGTGATCGAACTCTATAACTGGTACTCGCGCTACGAGCATGGAAACACCGCCATTCTCCCAACTGGCCTGATCCTGTCGCTTGTCGTGGTTCTGATTCTGCTTTTCACCGGCTGGAAGGGCTGGGAAATGGTCTATCGTCATCGCGTCGGTGTCGTCGATCAGCCTCACTGAGAGCCGCGCCTGCGTCCGTCAGCCGCAGGTGGCGTCTGGCGAGCGAATTGCTGTGATGCGCCGCGGATCGAGGCGGAAAGGAACGCCGCCCGCGCTGCGTGAACGCGCGCATCACGGAAACCGCTTGAAAAAATCCCAGATGATCTCGGCGCCGTCGATGTCGTGATTTTGCGGACCCAACAGCAAGTCCACCACGCGCGGAAAGCGCGCATCGGGAAAACCGCCAGGCATGCGGTGGCCTCCATCATTGACGCGGTAGAGCACAACATCGCGCCCGGGCGGGCAATTCGAAGAGATCCGCGTCACCGTGGTCCGGTCGGCCTTGTCGCGGTCCTCGAGATCGGAGACGCCAGCGTCCTTTGTTTCGCAAGCGTTGGCGCGCCGCCAGAACTCGAGCGTCTTTTCGGTCGGCCAGAAGCCGTCGACCGCAAAGCGGCTGGTGCCGCGGCCACCTTGATAGGGAATAAGCGGATCGGCGGTGCCGTTCATCATCAGAAACGGCACCGGGCGGGAGGGATGGCAGGCATCGGCGGCTTCATCGGTGAGGTTGATGATGACGCTGGCGGCGGCCGCGAACAGATCGGCGCGCACGCAGGTCATCGCCATCGTCATGGCCCCGCCGTTGGAGAGCCCGGTGACATAGAGGCGCTTGGGGTCGGCGACCCCATCGGCAACGAATTCCTCGGCGAGCTTGACGATAAAGGCGGCGTCGTCGGTGCCGTCAGGCGGCAGGCGGCCGCCGCGCTTGTGGCTTGGCCGAAGATCGGCCCAGGCGCGATTGAGCCCATCCGGAAACACGACGCCGAAATGTTCGCGTTTGGCAACTTGCGGCCAGGAGGTGCGGTCCGCCATGTCGGCGCCGGTCTGGGTGTTGCCGTGCAGCACGATGACCAGCGGCGCGGGTTGGGTGTCCGGAAGCTGCGCCGTGAAGGTTCGCGTCACGCCGCCGACGTCGAGGGTTTCTGCCTGCGCGGGAGTAGCGCAGCAGATCAGCGCCGCCATAGAGGCGAGCCCGATCGGGCACAGCCCTCGTTTCACCGTTTCGCCCTCTGCTTTCTTGATCACGCCACCGCCTTTGCTGCCGCGCGTCCGGCGTTGCGGCCAGAGAACAGGCAGCCGCCGAGGAAGGTGCCTTCCAGCGAGCGATAGCCGTGCATGCCGCCGCCCCCGAAGCCCGCGGCTTCGCCGACCGCATAGAGCCCCGGCATGATCTGACCGTGCTGGCCGAACACGCGGGAGTTAAGGTCGGTCTCGAAGCCGCCCAGCGTCTTGCGCGTCAAGATATTGAGCTTCACTGCGATCAGCGGACCGTGCGCGGGATCGAGGATGCGATGCGGCTTCGCGGTGCGGATCAGGCGATCGCCGATATAGCGGCGCGCATTGTGGATGTTCATCACCTGGGTGTCCTTGACATAGGGATTGGTGATTTCGCGATCGCGCGCCTCGATCTGCGCCTTCAGATGCTCGAGCTGCAACAGATTGTCGCCCGCAAGCGCGTTCATCGCGCTGACGAGTGCGTCGAGGTTGTCGCGCACGATGAAATCCGCACCGTGGGTCTTGAATGCTTCCACCGGCGCCGGCGCGGCTTTGCTGGTGGCGCGCTTTGCGGTCATCCGCCAGCTTTTTCCGGTCAGATCAGGGTTCTGCTCCGAACCCGACAGCGCGAATTCCTTCTTGATGATGCTCTGGGTCAGTACAAACCACGAATAATCGTAACCGGTACCCATGATGTATTGCAGTTGGCCGAGCGTGTCGGAGCCAGGAAACAGCGGCGATGGCAACCGCTTGCCCTTGGCGTCGAACCACATTGGCGAGGGCCCCGGCAAAATGCGGATGCCGTGCCGCGGCCAGATCGGTGACCAGTTTCTGATGCCCTCGACATAATGCCACATCCGGTCGCGGTTGATCAGCCGCGCGCCGGCGGCCTCGGTAATGCCGATCATCCTTCCGTCGACATGTTCGGGCACGCCGGAGATCAGGTGTCCGGGCGGCTCGCCCAGGCGTCGCGGCCAGTTCTTGCGTACCAGATCGTGATTGCCGCCGATGCCGCCGGAGGCGACGATCACGGCCTGGGCGCGCAGCGTGAACTCGCCGATGACGTGGCGCGAGGAGCTTTTTCCCCGCTCGACATTCGAAGGCTCGAGGATCACCCCGCTGACGCCGTCGACGGCGCCGTTGGTGATGCTGAGCGCGTCGACCCGATGGCGGAAGCGGAAGGTCAGATTGCCGTTGGCCTCCGCCTCGCGCGCGCGCCGCTCGAACGGTTCAACGATGCCGGGGCCGGTGCCCCAAGTGACGTGAAACCGTGGCACCGAATTGCCGTGGCTCATGGCGTCGTAGCCGCCGCGCTCGGCCCAGCCGACGATCGGAAAGATTCGATGACCCATGGCGCGGAGCCAGGCGCGCTTCTCGGTAGCTGCGAACGCCACATAGGCTTCCGCCCAGCGCTTCGGCCAAAGATCCTCGTCGCGATCGAAGCCGGCCGATCCCATCCAGTCCTGGAGCGCGAGGTCGTGACTGTCCTTGATGCCGAGCCGGCGCTGCTCGGGTGAGTCAACCAGGAACAGGCCGCCGAACGACCAGAACGCCTGGCCGCCAAGGCTTTGCTCGCCCTCCTGATCGACCACGATGACATGTTTGCCGGCGTCGGCAATCTCGGTCGCCGCAACGAGACCCGCGAGGCCCCCGCCCACCACAATTACATCTGCATCATCGGCCATTGCATCGTCCCCCGGAATGTTACGGATAGAAGCCTGCGGCTTGAAGCGCGGTCAACGGCAAACGGCGCTTGCCTGTGGCAGCACTGCATCGCAGGCGACGCTAACGTGTTCCAGTTTGGGACCCTCCGCCATGTCGGGTGCAGCGCGCCAGCAACACTTGATTTGAATTTGATTTTAGTTCTCTCATCCGTCTGGACAAAAACCCGATCTCGAAACACGCTGCTTGTGCATCACGGAAGATGATCAGACTGATCAGATTCGATTTCGACAGGTCGACTGGGGCAGGACATGAGATTTGTGACGGGGGTGCTCGCGGCGCTGCTGCTGCTGGCGGGCATGGGGGCAAGTCATGCGGTGGTTCGGATCGCGGATGACCGCGGCGGCAGGATCGGCACCTACGTCGACAGATATCAGGGCCTGCGCTCCTCCGGCGAAACCGTGATCATCGACGGCTTGTGCGCCTCGGCCTGCACCATCGTCCTCGGCGCGATCCCGCACGACAAGATTTGCGTTACCACGCATGCCATGCTCGGATTCCACGCGGCGTGGGATTTCGGCGCCAATGGCCGCGCCATTACCAATCCCGAAGCGACCCAGATGCTGTACTCGATGTATCCCTCGGCGGTGCGGCGCTGGATCGCCGCCCGTGGCGGGCTGACCCCGCATATGATCTTCCTGCGCGGCAAGCAGTTACAGGCCTTGTACAAGCCCTGCTACCTCGACGCCCAGGCTTCCGCGACCAAGATCCTGGTCTCGCATTAGGCCGCCAAGGCGCTAAGTTAACGCGTTACCTGCATTTTATCAGCATGACGTGATCGGCTGGCGCCCGGCGGCGCTTGCCGGCCGGCTCAACTGGCCTTATTTGAACATCATGGCGCGGCCGGTTTCCTCACAGCACGAGATGATGTCCCCGTCCCGCGTGTCCGGCGTGGCCGGATCGGCGATCGCTTGGGGTGGCGCCGGGCTCGGCAGCATCATCCTTCTCGGCACGCTGGCATTGTGGTTCCATTACGGGACCGCGGTATTTTTCGAGATGATCGCCTCCGGCATCTCGGCCTGCTTCTGACACGAGAGGAATTACAGGAAATGGACCGGACTACCCGCCCGCTCGTGATCGTCGCCGCTTTCGGCACAAGCCTGGTCGTAGGTCTTGTGCTGATGCTGTGGGCGCTTGGCGGAGTGCGGGGTGTGACGGCGCCGGCCGCCATCGGCGGGCCGTTCCAGTTGACCGACCAGGCCGGCCAGACCGTGACCGAGAAGAACCTGCAGGGCCGGCCGACACTGGTGTTCTTCGGCTTCACCCATTGTCCGGACGTCTGTCCGACCTCGCTGTTCGAAATTTCCGAAGTGCTGCGCGCGATGGGCAAGGATGCCGATCGCGTCAACGCCTATTTCATCTCCGTCGATCCCGAGCGCGACACCACGGCCGCGATGAAGGATTATTTGTCGAGCTTTGATCCGCACCTCAAAGGGCTGACCGGCGCTCCCGACGCGATCACAAAGGTCACCACCGAATATCGGGTTTATGCCAAAAAAGTACCGTTGAAAGACGGCGACTACACCATGGACCACACCGCGTTGGTCTATCTGATGGATCGCGACGGCAAGTTTATCGCGCCCTTCAACTTAAAGCGCACGCCCGAGGAAGCTGCGGCCGACCTCGAGCGGTATCTTTGATACCCGCATTTCTCTGTTTTACCGCAAACGGAACTCGAATTATCGGCCGGATGGTCTATAAGGCCGTCTGATCCCGCTAAAATCGCCCGTGTCGATGGCCTTGATACAAAACGCAAAATTGCTTCGATCGCGATTGCCTGCCGTGCTGATGGCGGCAAGCTTGCTGGCGCCTGCCCTGTCCGGTTTCGCGCAGGCACAGACATTGCCAAAGCCCGCCGCGGAAGCAGCCCCGCAGGCGGTTCCGGGCTTCTGGGACCCGCGGCGGCGACCGGACCGCCCCGATCTGTCGCGCATCACGGTGATCCGCTTTCTGACCGAGACCGATTATCCGCCGTTCAATTTCACCGGCGCCGACGGCAACCCGGCCGGCTTCAATGTCGATCTGGCGCGCTCGCTATGCGAGGAAATCAAGGTCACCTGCACGGTCCAGATGCGCCGGTTCGAGACCTTGCTCGATGCCATCACGAGCAACCGCGGCGATGCCATCATTGCCTCGATGGCGGTGACGCCGCAGCTCCGCGCCAAGGTCGATTTCACCGACCCCTATTATCGCGCACCGGCCCGCTTCGTGTCGCGCCGCGACGCCGTGATGCCGGAGGTTCGTCCCGAATATCTGGAAGGAAAGAAAGTCGGCGTTGTCGCCGGCTCCGCGCACGAGGCGTATCTGAAGGCGCTGTTCACCGATGCCGAGATACGCTCTTACGCCAACGACGACGCCGCGCGGCTCGGTTTGCGGCGCGGCGAGGTCGATTTCATCTTTGGCGATGCGATCTCGCTGGCGTTCTGGATCAACGGCACCGATTCCGGCGATTGCTGTGCCTTCTCGGGCGGGCCGTTCGTCGAGAGCCGCTATTTCGGCGAGGGCATCGGCATCGCCGTACGCAAGGGCAACGACCTGTTGCGGCAAGCGCTGAACTGGGCGCTGTTCCGGGTCTGGGAAAAAGGCCGCTACACCGATTTGTGGCTGCGCTATTTTTCGGTGAGCCCGTTTTAACAACTTGGTCATTCCGGGATGGTGCGTTAGCACCAGACCCGGAATCTCGAGATTCCGGGTTCGATGCTTCGCATCGCCCCGGAATGACGGCTATATTACTTCCGGAGACTCTTTCTAGGATGTCCACGAACGATCATGCCGCTAGCCCAAGCGAATTGCGCGCGCTTGCCGAACAATCCAACGCCTGGCCGTTCGAGCAGGCGAAGCAGATTGTGGCGCGACTGAAAAAGCAGCCAAAGGACGAGGTGCTGTTCGAGACCGGCTACGGGCCGTCGGGGCTGCCGCATATCGGCACCTTCGGCGAGGTCGCGCGCACCACCATGGTGCGCCATGCGTTCCGCGTGCTGACCGAAGACAAGATCAAGACGCGGCTGATTGCGTTCTCCGACGACATGGACGGCCTGCGCAAGGTGCCGGACAACGTGCCGAACAAGGAGATGCTGGCGTCGCACCTCGGCAAGCCGCTGTCGCGGATTCCCGACCCGTTCTCCAATCAATATCCGTCGTTCGGCGCGCACAACAATGCGCGGCTGCGCGCCTTTCTCGATCATTTCGGCTTCGACTACGAATTCGCAAGCTCAACGGATTATTACACCTCGGGCAAATTCGACGCGGCGCTGTTACGCGTGCTGGAACGGCTCGACGCTGTCATGGCGATCATGCTGCCCAGTTTGCGCGAAGAGCGCGCGGCGAGCTACTCGCCGTTCCTCCCGATCTGCCCGCGCACCGGCGTGGTGCTGTATGTGCCGATATCAGAACATGATGTGAAGTCCGGCACCATCTCCTACGACGATCCCGAGACAAAAGAGCGCGTCACCCTTCCGGTCACCGGCGGGCATTGCAAATTGCAATGGAAGCCGGACTGGGCGATGCGCTGGTTTGCGCTCGGCGTCGATTATGAAATGGCCGGCAAGGATCTGATCGATTCGGTCAAGCTGTCGGGCAAGATCTGCGCGGCGCTTGGCGGCTTGCCGCCGGAAGGCTTCAACTACGAGCTTTTCCTCGACGAGCACGGCCAGAAGATTTCGAAATCGAAGGGCAATGGGCTCACCATCGACGAATGGCTGCGCTACGCCTCGCCGGAATCGCTGTCGCTGTTCATGTACCGCGAGCCGAAGGCGGCGAAGCGGCTGTATTTCGACGTGATCCCGCGCAACGTCGACGACTACCAGCAATTTTTGGAAGGCTTTCCGCGCCAGGACGCCAAGCAGCGGCTCGCCAATCCGGTCTGGCACATCCATGCCGGCCATCCGCCCAGGGCCGACATGCCGGTGACGTTCCAGCTCTTGCTGACGCTGGTGTCGTCGTCGAACGCGGAGAACGCCGAAACGCTGTGGGGTTTTATCGGCCGCTATCGCCCCGGCGTCACGCCCGACAGCCATCCGAAGCTCGATGCCATGGTCGGCTACGCCATCAATTATTATCGCGACTTCGTGGCGCCGACCAAGAAATTCCGCGAGCCGACCGCGAGCGAGCGCGCGGCGCTGCAGGATCTGCGGGATGCATTGTCGAATCTGCCGCCGGCATCGACCGCCGAAGAAATCCAGAGCGTGGTCTACGAGATCGGCCGCCGCCAGCCGTTCCTCGACCCCGTCAAGAAGGGCAAGGACGGCCGGCCGGGCGTCTCGCTCGACTGGTTCAACATGCTCTATCAGGTCCTGCTCGGCCAGGAGAAAGGCCCGCGCTTCGGCTCGTTTGTCGCGGTCTACGGCTTGGCGAATTCGGTCGCCATGATCGACGGCGCGCTGGCGCGGTCGGGTTAGCCTTGTAGCCCGGATGGGGCCAACGGGTCGGCGCGAAGCGCCGCCCGATGACAGGCTCCGCGAAATCCGGGGTTACAAGCCACGAGACCCCCGGATTTCGCTTACGCTCCATCCGGGCTACGCAAGGCCCACGCAATGACGACCGTCTCAAACTGCGTTACAATGGCCGGTATAATAAGCAGTCCAGCAGGGAGAACGCCGATGCAGTTCAGGGTTTCGCCGAAAACGCTTTCCGAATGCAGCGCCGAGGAATGGCAGGCGCGCCTTGATCTCGCGGCCGCTCATCGGCTCGCCCACATGCACGGTTTCAGCGAAGGCATTTTCAACCATTTGACCTTGGTGGTGCCGGGCCGCAGCGACCGCTACTACCAGATTCCGTTCGGGATGCATTGGTCGGAGGTGACGGCCTCGTCCTTCATGGAAGTCGGGATCGACGACGGCCTGGTCAAGAGCGGGGCCGGTGACGTCGAGCGTTCCTGCTATTGCATCCACGCGCCGATCCACAAGGCGCTGCCGCAGGCTAAGGCGGTGTTTCACACGCACATGCCGTATGCGAGCGCGCTCACGCGGCTCGAAGATCCGCGCATCAAGGAGATCGGCCAGACCGAGGTCGGGATGTCAGGCGAGATCGGCTACGACGACGAGTATACCGGCCCGGCGCTCGATCCGGCGGAAGGCGCACGCCTCGCGCGCGTGATCGGCGACAAGACGGTCTTGTTCATGGCCAATCACGGCATCTCTACCGTCGGCGAAACCGTCGCCGACGCCTATGACCGCCTTTACTATGTCGAGCGTGCCGCCCAGGTTCAGATCTATGCGATGTGGACCGGGCAGCCCTTGAAGAAGCTGCCTGAGCCGGTGGTCGAGAAGACCAAGCGCGATATCAGCGGCACCAGCCTGTACAATCCGGGTCCCTCACAGCGGCACTTCGACGCGTTGAAGCGCATCCTCGACCGCAACGAGCCGGACTACGCGTCGTAGGCAGGCGCGACTTCTTCCTTCTCCCCTTGTGGGAGAAGGTGGCCATAGGCGGCCTTCGGCCGCCGTTCTTAGTTCTTAGGACGCCGATGCTTTGCATCGGCTATGCGAAGTCCGCGCCGGATGAGGGGTTCTTTCCGCGGAGACACCCCTCATCTGTCACGAACGCGCTTCGCGCCGCGGGCGTCCAGGCCTCTAGGAATTATTTCCCGATCAGACCGCCTTTCGCCAATCAGCGCAAGGCTCCTACGCGGCCCTTGAGTTAGGTCGATGCCGCCGATACGGTCCACGCGCTGGCCTCCAAAAATCCAACACCAAAACGCGCCGGCGGGACCGCCAAACAGTGCCCAGGATCTACAAAATCTGTTCCGCTTCCGCCTGGCGCGAGGCCGAGCGCCAGGGCGTGTTTCGGGGCACTGCCGACGATGCGCGCGACGGCTTCATCCATTTCTCTGCCCCGCGGCAGGTTGCGCAAACCGCGAAGAAACATTTCTCCGGCCAGCACGCTTTGTTCCTGATCGAGGTCGATGCCGACGCGCTCGGCGACAATTTGCGCTGGGAGCGGTCGCGCAACGATGAGTTGTTTCCGCATCTCTATGGCGAGCTCGATCTTGGCGCGGTGCGTCGCGTGCTCAGGCTGGACGCGCGCTCCGACGGCAGTCACGACATTCCGGAGTTACAGCCGTGATCCGCGCCTTCGACGCCTTCTCGCTGCCGCTGCTGCGCTGGTTCGACCCGGAGGATTCCCATCGCCTTGCGATCCAGGGCTTGCGGCTGCTGCCGCCGGTGCGGCCGCGGCCGGACGATGCAAAGCTGGCGGTGCGGGCGTTCGGCTTGAACTTTCCGAATCCGATCGGCATGGCTGCGGGCTTCGACAAGAACGCTGAAGTGCCGGACGCGCTGCTGCGGCTTGGCTTCGGCTTCGTCGAGATCGGCACGGTGACGCCAAAACCGCAGACCGGAAACCCGCGGCCGCGATTGTTCCGCCTGGAGCGCGACGAAGCCGTCATCAATCGCCTAGGCTTCAACAATGACGGCGCCGATGCGGTGCCGCGTCGCCGACTATGTCAAGCTGATCGAGACCTTCGCGCCGCTCGCGGGCTATTTCACCGTCAACGTGTCGTCGCCGAACACGCCTGGCCTGCGCAATTTGCAGCATGCCGCAGCACTCGACGATCTGCTCGCCAAGGTGATCGATGCGCGCGAGCGCGTGCGCAAACACGCTGGCGACTCGCCGGTGCTCTTGAAAATCGCGCCCGATCTCAGCCTCACTGAGCTCGACGACGTCGTGCAGATCGCGCGCTCGCGCCGGGTCGACGGCATGATCGTCGCCAACACCACGCTGGCGCGGCCCTCGACCTTGCGTGAGCAAGACCGGGGCAAGGAACAGGGCGGCTTGTCGGGCCGGCCGCTGTTCCGGTTGTCGACGCGGATGGTGGCGGAGACCTATGTGCGCGTCGAGGGCGCGTTTCCGCTTGTAGGGGTCGGCGGTATCGACAGCGGAGGTGCTGCGCTGACGAAAATCCGCGCCGGCGCCAGCCTGATCCAGCTTTATTCGTCGCTGGTCTTCAAGGGGCTTGGCTTGGTCGATGACATCAAGCGCGATCTGGCCTCGACACTGCTGCGCACCGGGCGGGAGCAACTGTCGGAAATCGTCGGCGCCGATGCCGCGACGATTACGGCCGAGGACTGGCCGGTGAATAGTTGAATCAGCGTGTTTTGAGTCACCTCGCCCCGCAAGCGGGGAGAGGTCGGATTGCGAAGCAATCCCTGTGAGGGGGATCATCCACGAATCGAGTGCATGGATAGTCCCCCTCATCCCGACCTTCTCCCCGCAGGCGGGGAGAAGGAGAAGACTGACTGACCTTACGTTTTAAATGAAGCCTTCAACAGCCAGGGATAGCGCAGCGCCTCGAGGCCGCCGCGCGCGGCATAGTGCACCAGCAGGGCGCCCCATAGCCCGGCATTGCCGAGCGGGCGCAGCAAGAGCCAGGCGGCGAGGAAAATGACGAGCGAGGCCAGCATCAGGTTGCGCATGTCGCGCGCCCAGGTCGCGCCGATATAGACCCCGTCAAAGGCGAATGCGAACACCGCGAGCAAGGGAGAGGCGATGACGAAGATCAAATAGATCCGCGCGTCGTGGCGGACGGCCTGGCTTGCGGTCATGACGTCGATCAGGAGCGGACCCAGCAGTGCGAACACGGCGGTCACTGCAAGCGCAAACGCAAAGCCCCAGCCCACGACCAGCCGCGTCGCGCTGGAGAAGCCGAGGCGGTCGCGTGCGCCATAGGCGCGGCCGCACAATTGCTCGGCGGCGTTGGCGAGGCCGTCAAGGAAGAAGGCGCTCACCAACAGGAAGTTGTTCAGCACCGCGTTGGCGGCAAGCGCAACGTCGCCTGAACGCGCCGCCTGCGCGGTGAAAAAAAGCCACACCGTGATCAACGCGGCGGTGCGGATCATGATGTCGCGGTTGACACCGAGCATGCGCATCAGCTTGGCGCGGTCGAACAGCGTTGCGCGCGGGATCGCCAACTCCCCATCCGACAAATGTCGCGCGATGAGGACGCCGACGAGGAGCCCGGCCGCCTCGGCGATCACGGCGGCGATCGCCGCACCCGCGATCCCGGCATCGAACACCAGCACCAGCATCATGGTCGCCGCGATGTTGACGAGGTTGATCGCGATCTGCACCGATAGCGCCAGCTTCGCACGCGCCCGGCCGATCAGCCAGCCAAGCACGACGTAGTTGGCGAGCGCGAACGGCGCCGACCAAATGCGGATCAAGAAATAGGTTTTGGCGGCACGCCTGACGCCGGCGCTGCCGCCCATGGCGTCGAGCAGGATCATCGCGAGCGGCATCTGCAGCGCGATCAGGCCGCCGCCGATCAAGGCCGCGACGATGAATCCGCGCACCAGGATCGCGCGCAATTCTCCACTGGCGCCGGCGCCGAGCGATTGCGCCGTGAAGGCCACCGTGCTCATGCGCAGGAAGGCGAACAGCCAGAACAGGCAATCGAAGATCACCGAGGCCATCGCCACGCCGCCCAGCAGCGCGGCGTCGCCGAGCCGGCCGATCGCCGTGGTCGAGACGATGCCGATCAGCGGCGTGGTCAGGTTCGCGACCATCGCGGGGCCGGCGATGGCGAACACTTGCGCAGTCGTGACTTTGGAGGATGGGCTCGGCGCGTGCATGGCTACAACGCGACGATCATGCCGTCATGCGCGACGGTATGGCCAAGCGTATCCAGGCGCCCCAGCATGTCGTCGCTCATATGGGTCAGGATCAACCGCTTCGGCTTGATCTCCGAGAGATGCGCTTCAAGGGTCGTCAGGCTGAGGTGATTCTTGACGACCTTGTCGTGGTAATAAGCTTCGGCGATGAACAGGTCGGCGTCGCGCGCGAGCGGGACAAGCGTCTCCGTCCATTCGGTGTCGGCGCTATAGGCGATGACACGTCCCTCGGCCTCGATGCGGTACGCGAGAAACGGCCCGCCGGATTCGCCATGCACGACGGGAAACGGCGTGACCTTGACCGCGCCGAAGCTGCGCGCTTGCTCCGGCTTGAGCGCAACAACCGACAGCTCAAAGCGCTGCCTGGTTTTCGACGAATGCTCGAATAGCGCTTCCATCACCTGGGTCAGCCGCATCTCGATCCCTTCGGGACCGGCGATGACGAGCGGGCGGGCGCGGCGAGAGAATTGCGCGTCGAGCAGCAGGAAGGGGAGGCCCGCGAAATGATCGCCATGGAAATGCGTGATCAGGATCAGGTCGATGTCATTGCGGGCGATGCCGAGCCGTTTCAGCGCCGGCAGCGACGAGGCGCCGCAATCGATCAGGAAATTGGTGCCTTGGCCCGTGACATGGAAGCAGGTGTTTGATCGGCCGCCCGAGCCGAGTGCGTCGCCGCAGCCGACAAAGCGTAATTGCATCGGCTATGACCCCCGCGTCCCGCGAAAAACTATCGGCCGCGCGGGGCGCCGAACAGCCGCGACAGAAACCAGATCGGCACCACGATCACGGCGCCGAGCAGGAAGTAGCGCCACAGCCAGTTGATGGCGTCGAAGCCGAGATCCCAGATCCGCTGAAACAGGAGGCGAATGCTGTTGATGATATTCCAGGGGTCGAATCCGATTGCGGCAAGCACGACTCCGACCAGGATCGACAACAGGATCAACCGGAACGTCACCGCAAGCGGCGAGCCGCCGAGAAAGCGGTACAGGCCGTCATGGTTGGCGGCCGGCAAGTCTCTGACGTCGTTGGCCATCGGTCTTCTCCTCACGGATTCGCGCAGCCGATAGTACTACGGCAGGGAGCACATGGGGAACCCGTCAGCCGCCACCAGATGTTACCAAAACTTTATTTGTGGCCGCCGCCTTCAGCATCCGCTCGAGCGTCTCCAGCCGGTCGGCCTCGCGCGGCGGCTTGTCCCAGCGCAACCGGTTGATGCGCGGAAACCGCATCGCGACGCCGGATTTGTGCCGCGGCGAGCGCGCCAATCCCTCGAAGGCGACTTCCAGCACCAGGCCCTGATCCGGCTCGTGCACGACATGACGGACCGGTCCGAATTTTTCGACTGTGTTGCGGCGCACGAAGCGGTCGATCTGCAACAACTCCTCGTCGGTGAAGCCGAAATAGGCCTTGCCGACCGGCACCAATTGCTCGCCGTCCTCGCTCTTGGTCCACACCCCGAACGTATAGTCCGAATAATAGGACGAGCGCTTGCCGTGGCCGCGCTGCGCGTACATCAAGACGGCGTCGATGATGTGCGGGTCGCGCTTCCATTTCCACCACTGCCCTCTCGGCCGGCCGGGCAGATAGGGCGCGTCGCGGCGCTTCAGCATCACGCCCTCGACGGCTTCCGCATCTTCGCCTGCGCCGGCGTCAGCCGGATCGGCGCGCGCCGCGGCTAGTGCCTGCCAATTGTCGAAGGCAATCGTCGGCGACAGGTCGATACTGACGTCGCCGAGCTTCCTGACGAACTCCTCCAGCTTTGCCCGCCGCTCGGCAAAGGGCAATTCCCGCAAATCGTTGTCGCCATCGGCGAGCAGATCGTAGGCGCGCAGATGGATCGGATAGTCCTTGGTCAGCTTTGGCGAAACTACTTTGCGATTGAGGCGCTGCTGCAAGACGTTGAAGGTCTGGACGCGGCCGTCGCGAACCACCAGCAATTCGCCGTCGATCGCGGCGGGCAGATGCAGCGAGGGCAACAGGTCGGGAAAGCTTTTGGTGATGTCCTCGCCGCTGCGCGAAAAAAGCCGCACCACGTTATGGCCATGCGGGTCGCGGCCACAGACCGCCTGCACGCGAATGCCGTCCCATTTCCATTCCGCGATATAGTCGGACGGGTCGAGACCGGCAAAATCCGCATCCTCGATCGCGTGGGCCAGCATCACCGGACGAAACGGGGCGGGGTCGAGATTGACCGGTTTCTCGCCGCGGCCCTCCAGCCAGGCGAACAGATCGAGATAGGGCGGCGCAAGCCCCGGCCACATCAATTCGATGTCGTGGGGATCCTTGTCGCCGAGTGCGGCCGCCGCGGTTTTCGCAAGCCGCGCCGAGATGCCGATCCGCATCGCCCCAGTCAGGAGCTTTAACAGCGCCCAGCGGCCGGTCTCGTCGAGCTCGTCGAGCCAGCGCGCGAGCTGCCGCGGCAATTCGCTCTTGCCGAGGGTGCGAAGCGTGATGACGACCTCGGTCAGGGTCGGCGGCGGCGGATTGTTGTGGCGGGCCGATCGGCGGGATTCGTCACCTCTCCCGCTTGCGGGGGAGGTCGGATCGCGAAGCGATCCGGGTGGGGGCTCTCCCTCGGGGACTGCCGATGCGGCTTGCCCCCACCCCGACCCTCCCCCGCAAGCGGGAGAGGGAGCAGACCGGCTTAACAGCACCGGATCGGTGCGTTCTGCGATCAGGTCGCGGATCAACCCGGGTTTCGCGTGCTTGAACGACAGCGCTCCGGTCAGCGCCGCCAGCGCATAGCCGCGATCGGGGTCTTCGACCTTGCGGAAATACGCCGTGATCAACCGCAGCTTGTTGTTGCGGCCGGGCTCATAGGCGAGGCGGTCCAATAATTCGGCAAAGCGGTTCATGCCTCGGCCTCTTCGCCCGGCAGTAGCGTCTCGCTTTCCTCCTCGTCGCCATAACCGACCAGATCGAGCGGCCGAGCGGCGAGGCCTTTGGTCTGGCACCAATGCACCAGCGCATCTTCCTGGCCATGGGTGACCCAGACTTCGCCCGCGCCTGTGGCCTCGATGGTTGTGGTCAAGCCGTCCCAGTCGGCATGGTCGGAGATCACCAGCGGCAGTTCGACGCCGCGCTGGCGCGCCCGCGCGCGAACGCGCATCCAGCCCGAGGCGAACGCCGTGACCGGATCGGGGAAACGCCGCGTCCAGATGTCGGAGGTCGCGGTCGGCGGCGCCAGCGTGATGGTGCCGGCGAGATCGGCCTTCTTCGTGCCCCGGACCGAGCGCAGCTCGCCGAGCGCCACCCCGCGGCTCTCATAGTAATGCGTGATCTTTTCCATCGCGCCATGCAAATAGATCGGCGCGTCGTAACCGGCCTCGCGGAGCAATGCGATCACGCGCTGCGCCTTGCCGAGCGAATAGGCGCCGACCAGGTGCGCACGCTCGGGAAATAGCGCGACGGATGCCAGCAGCTTCTTCACTTCATCGGCCGCATTGCCGTGGCGAAACACCGGCAGGCCGAACGTGGCCTCGGTGATGAAGACATCGCAAGGCACCACCTCGAACGGCGCGCAGGTCGGATCGGGCGCGTCCTTGTAGTCGCCGGAGGCGACGATGCAGGTGTGGTTGCAGGTGACCGCGATCTGCGCCGAGCCCAGCACATGGCCGGCGGGGTGGAATTTGATGGTGACGCCGCCGAGCCGGACCTCCTCGCCGTAGCGAAGCGCCTGGGTGCTGCGGGCGAAATTGTCGCCGTAACGCAGCCGCATCATGTCGAGCGTCTCCTGGGTCGCCAGCACCGCGCCGTGACCGGCCCTGGCGTGATCGGAATGGCCGTGGGTGATCACGGCGCGCTCCACGGGCCGTACCGGATCGATATGAAAGGCGCCCCCCTTGCAGCACAGGCCGGCGGGGACAGGCATCAGGATGTCTTGCGGACGCATTCCAGTTATATAGGCGGGCTTACCCCGATTTTTAGCTGTCATGCGCGGGCTTGACCCGTGCATCCATCTCCTGGAAGAATCTTTTATCGATGGATTGCCGTGCATAGGCGAGCGGAAGCGACGCCGTCCTTCGGTCGGCTATGCCCGGCAATAACGAGATTGGAGCCAATGCCCGCGCGCCTGTTTCTGTCCTCCGGCGATCTCGTTGCCGACCGCCGGTTCGAATTCGCGCGCGATCTGCAATTGAAAGGCGATCTTGCGGCCGCCGCCGATCTGCTGATGCAGGCCATTGAGCTCGCGCCGAATTTTATCTCCGCGTGGTTCACGCTCGGCGAAATCCGAACACAGCTCGGCCAGCGCGACGAGGCGATCGCAGCGTTTCGCAAAGCCCGCGCCGCCGATCCCGGTGACCGTCATGGCGCTTGCCTCAAGCTGATGCGGCTCGGCGCCGAGAAGATCGCTGACATGCCGCGGGCCTATGTGCGGGCGCTGTTCGATCAATATGCGCCGCGGTTCGAGGCGGCGCTGATCGACGGTCTCGATTATCGCGGGCCTTCGCTGCTGTTTCGGGCAGTGCTCGCGGTTCGAGCGGCGGCGAAGAAGCCCGCCTTCTTCAAGCGCGCCATCGACCTTGGCTGCGGCACCGGGCTCGCCGCGAGCGCGTTCGCCAGGGAGGTCGATCGGTTCACGGGTTTCGACCTGTCGCCGAAGATGATCGAGCGCGCTCGTACGACCGGGCTCTATGCGGAGCTTGAGGCGGCCGACATGGTGCAGGGGCTGCGAGGAAGGCCTGACGGCTGCGCCGAACTCGTTCTTGCGGCGGACGCGATGGTTTATTTGTGCGATCTCTCAGCCGTTCTGGCCGAGGTAAAACGCGTGCTGGTGGCCGGTGGCTTGCTGGCTTTCACGGTTGAGACCCACAAGGGCGACGGCGTCATTATCGGCGAGGGGCTGCGCTACGCGCATGGCGCCAACTATGTGCGCGCGAGGATCGCGGCGGCGGGGTTGACGCTGGCGCATCTTGCGGATTGGTCGGCGCGCAACGAGGACAATGTGCCGGTGCCCGGTCTGGTCGCGGTCGCGACAAAGAGTTGATCTCCATCCGCGGTGCCCTCGACGAAACGGCGCTGACGGCTTACCTGTTGAGCCGTGTCGCTCCTTAGCTTGCCTGAACCGTCGGCCGAGACGGCCACGCTATTGCCGGACCGCTTTCGCCGCTGGTTCGCCTCGCGCGGCTGGTCGCCGCGCGAACATCAGCTCGCGCTGCTGGCCAAGGCCCGCGACAACCGTTCGGCGCTGCTGATTGCGCCCACCGGCGCCGGCAAGACGCTGGCCGGGTTTTTGCCGACCTTGGTCGAGCTATCCTCACCAGCTCCGGCGAGCTTCATTTCCAGCGGCCGCAGCGTGCAGAAGAGCCGCGGGCTGCACACCCTTTATATCTCGCCATTGAAGGCGCTCGCGGTCGACATCGCGCGCAATCTGGAAACGCCGGTTACCGAGATGGGGCTGCCGATCAAGATCGAGACCCGCACCGGCGACACGCCGGTTTCGCTGCGCCAGCGGCAGCGGCGTTATCCGCCGGACGTCCTGCTCACCACGCCAGAGCAACTGGCGCTGCTGTTGTCCTCCGACGACGCGCCGTTTCTGTTTTCATCCCTGCGACGAATTGTACTCGACGAGTTGCACGCGCTGGTGACGTCGAAGCGCGGCGATCTGCTGTCGCTGGGTCTGGCACGGCTGTGGCGGCTCGCGCCCGAGATACGCGCGATCGGGCTGTCGGCGACGGTCGCCGAACCGGAGCAGCTGGCGCGGTTTCTGGTACCGCAACGTGACGGCAGGGAGGCTGCCGCCGACGTCGTGATCGCTGGCGGCGCGGCGGCGCCGGTTGTCGAAATGCTCGACACAAAAGAGCGCCTGCCATGGGCCGGCCATACCGCGCGCCATGCGCTCAACGAGGTCTACGACCTGATCAAGCGCAACAACACCACGCTGGTGTTCGTCAACACCCGCAGCCAGGCCGAGATGCTGTTCCAGGATCTCTGGCGCATGAATGACGATGCGTTGGCGATCGCGTTGCATCACGGCTCGCTCGATGTCGCCCAACGCCGCAAGGTCGAGGACGCGATGGCGGCCGGCAAACTGCGCGGCGTGGTCTGCACGTCTTCGCTTGATTTGGGCGTCGATTGGGGCGACGTCGATCTCGTCATCAATATCGGCGCGCCCAAGGGGGCGTCGCGGCTGATGCAACGCATAGGCCGCGCCAATCACCGCATCGATGAAGCTTCGCGCGCCGTTCTGGTTCCGGCCAACCGCTTCGAGGTGCTGGAATGCGCCGTGGCGATCGATGCGATCGCGGAAAACGTGCAGGATACCCCGCCCTTGCGCACCGGCGCGCTGGATGTGCTGGCACAGCACGTGCTCGGCTGTGCCTGCGGCGAACCGTTTCTGTCCGACGCGCTCTATGCCGAGGTGCTGACGGCCGCACCTTATTCGAAGCTGGCGCGGACCGATTTCGACGATGTCGTCGACTTCGTCGCCACCGGCGGCTATGCGCTGAAAACCTATGAGCGGTTCGCGCGCATCAAGCAGGACAAGGCCGGGCGCTGGCGCGTGGCCAATCCGAGGGTGCGGCAAAGCTATCGCCTCAATGTCGGCACCATCGTCGAGGAGGCGATGCTCAAAGTGCGGCTGGTGCGCTCGCGCGGCGGCGGGTCGGGCTCGACCGGCGCACTCGGCCGCGGCGGACGCATGTTGGGCGAGATCGAGGAATATTTCATCGAGGGCCTCGTGGTCGGCGACACCTTTGTGTTCGGTGGCGAGGTGGTGCGCTACGAGGCGCTGGTCGAAGATCAGGTCTACGTGTCCCGCGCCAACGACAAGGACGCCAAAGTGCCGTCCTACATGGGCGGCAAATTTCCGCTCTCGACTTATCTCGCCGAGCGCGTCCGTAAATTGCTCGACGATAACAGCGCCTGGAACGCGCTGCCGGACCAGGTGCGCGACTGGCTGTCCTTGCAAAAGCACTTTTCGCACGTGCCCGGCGTGCGCGAGTTGTTGGTCGAAACCTTTCCGCGCGGCAACAAGCATTACCTCGTCTGCTACCCGTTCGAGGGACGGCTTGCCCACCAGACGCTCGGTATGCTGCTGACGCGGCGGCTGGAGCGCGCCCGCGCCCGCCCGCTCGGCTTCGTCGCCAATGAATATGCGCTTGCGATCTGGGGATTGGGCGACACCGCGTTCATGGTCCGGCAGGGCAGGCTTGATCTCAACGCGCTGTTCGATCCGGACATGCTGGGCGACGATCTCGAGGCGTGGCTTGCGGAATCTGCGCTGATGAAACGCACCTTCCGCAATTGCGCGCTGATTTCAGGCCTGATCGCGCGTCGCTTCACCGACGAAGACAAGACCAGGCGGCAGGTGCTGTTCTCGACCGACTTGATCTATGACGTGCTGCGCAAGCATCAGGCGGACCATGTACTGTTGCGCGGGGCCCGCGCCGATGCCGCGAGCGGGCTGCTCGATTTGCGCCGGCTCGGTGATATGCTGTCGCGAATCCATGGCCGAATCATCCACAAGGAACTCGATCGCGTTTCGCCGCTCGCAGTCCCTGTGATGCTGGAAATCGGCCGCGAACAGGTTTATGGCGAAGCATCCGACGAGCTATTGGCCGAAGCCGCCGATGAGCTTGTCAAAGAGGCGACAGGATAGAACGTGACGGCGAGCGCGCAATCTTCGAGAGAGGGCCGGACGATGCGCGCTTCGACAGTTTCCATCGCAGGCGTGACTTTGGTGGCCGATCTCTCCGGCGCGCTGTTCTGGGAAGAGCAGAGCCTGCTCATTGTCTCCGACCTGCATCTGGAAAAGGGTTCCAGCTTCGCCGCGCGCGGCGTGCTGCTGCCGCCTTACGATACGGTCGCGACCTTGAGCCGGCTGGCGATCGTGATCGCGCGGCATGATCCGGGCATGGTGATCGCGCTCGGCGATAGTTTTCACGATCGCGACGCGCATCAGCGGTTGTCCGATATCGATCGCGGCGTCATCACGGCGCTGCAGGCCCAGCGCGACTGGATCTGGATCTCAGGCAATCACGACCCGGCATTGCCGACAGATTTGGGCGGCGTGGTGGCGAGCGAGGTCGCGATCGGTCCGATCGCCTTTCGCCACCAGCCGACCGGCGCCGCGGGCGAGATCGCCGGCCATCTGCACCCCAAGGCCCGCGTCGCCACCCGCGGCCGCTCGATGGAACGGCGCTGCTTTGCCTGCGATGGCGAGCGCGCGGTGATGCCGGCATTCGGCGCCTATACCGGCGGCCTCAGCATCCGCGACGCGGCCTTCGCAAAGATATTCCAGTCGCGCTTCATGGCCCATGTGCTCGGCGACAACCGCGTGCACACCATCACCGCCTCGCGGTGTTATTGAGCGGATCCTTTGCACACTGACCTCGTCCTGAGGAGCGCGCTTGCGCGCGTCTCGAAGGATGGCCAGAGGCTCCAGCGTGGCCTCATGGTTCGAGACGCGCAAGATGCGCTCCTCACCATGAGGGTGGAGGTCGTGCCTACGCCGCCTTCGCTTGCACGTCGTCGCAGAATTCGGCCAGGCGTTCGGCGAGCCGCAACGTCGCGGGGTTTGCGTTGGGGGAGGCCACCAGCGCCACTTCGGTCTTGTCGATGGGCGCAAAGCCATCCTTGGCGGTGAGCACGCGGTGATCGGCCTGGATCGCCATCTCGGACAGGATGCTCAAGCCCATGCCGGCGGCGACCGCGGCCTGGATGCCGGCAAGGCTTGAGGAGGTATAGGCCATGTGCCAGGCGCGTCCGGCGCTTTCCAGCGCATGGATGGCGCGGGCGCGATAAAGGCAGCCGGCGGGAAAGCCGATCAGCGGCACCGATCCGTTTCTTGTGTCGCGCGGATGGCTTTTGCTGGTGACCCAATGCACCCGTTCCGGCCACACCGCGATGCCACCCTTTTCGCCGGCCGCGCGTTTGAACAGCGCCAGATCGAGGTCGCCGCGTTCGAGATCGCGCTTGAGATACGTGCTTTGATCGGCGCGAACATCAAGCCGCAGGCCGGGATGGGAGCGCGAAAATGCCGCCAACAACTTGGTCAGCCGATAGGCGGCGAAATCCTCGGGAACGCCGAGCCGTACCGCGCCTTCATGGTCCGGCCGCGCCACCACATCGCGGGCTTCCTCGGCGAGCGACAACAGCCGCCGCGCATAGGACAACAGCCGCTCGCCGGCCTCCGTCGGTGTCACATCCTTGCCCGAGCGGTTCAAAAGCGGTTGGCCGATATCGTCCTCCAACCGCTTGATCTGCTGGCTGACGGTCGACTGGGTGCGGTGGACGCGTTCGCCGGCGCGGGTGAAGCCGCCGGAATCGACCACCGAGACGAAACTGCGGAGCAACTCAAGATCAAGCATGCGAGCCAATCATTTATAAATCCACTGCACATTAGTTTATCATTTAATTTCCAAATAGCAACGCACGCTCCTACATCAAGCGACAAAGGAGACCCCATGTCGCTTGCCCCTCCAATCGCGGTTCCGCGTGCCCGTTTCAATCCGCTGCCCCTCTACATCGGCCTGTTCTGCCTGCTCTGGAGCTTTGCCTTCGTGGCCGGCAAGATCGGCGTCACCGATTGCCCGCCGCTGATCCTGCTCACCGGGCGTTTTTTGCTGGCCGGCATCTTGATCCTCGGAATTTCGGCAGTTCGCGGCGAGGGCTGGCAACTCACCTGGCGCGATGCGGCCGTGTTCGCCATCCTCGGCCTCGCCAACAACGCGCTTTATCTCGGTCTCGGCTATACCGGGCTGAAATCCGTCTCCGCCGGCCTCGGCGGCCTGATCGTTTCCGCCAATCCGGTGTTCACGGCCGCACTGGCCGCGCTGTTTCTCGGGGAAGCGTTGACCTGGCGCAAGGTGGCCGGCCTGTTGCTCGGCATCGCCGGCGTCGCCTTGATCGTCTGGCATCGCATGTCGGTCGGATCAGACAGCCTGCACGGTATCCTGTTCACGCTCGCCTCCCTCGCTTCGATCGTGGCCGGCACCATCCTGTTCAAATTGTTGGCACCAAGGGGCAGCCTCTGGATCGGCAATGGCATCCAGAATATTGCCGGCGGGCTGGCGCTGCTGCCGTTCGCGCTCACGCTCGCCGACATCAATGACATCGTGCCGAGCATGCGCCTGTTCGGCGCCTTCGCCTTCCTGGTGCTTGGCGGTTCGATCCTGGCCTACCTGCTCTGGTTCCATCTGTTGAAGGTGTGTGGCGCAACGGCCGCGAGTTCTTACCATTTCCTGATGCCGCCGCTTGGGATGCTGTTCGCTTTTCTGGTGCTCGGCGAACACGTTGAATTCAGGGATCTGCTCGGGATCATTCCGGTCGCGCTCGGCATTTACCTGGTCACGCGTCCCGCTGCCGCGCTCGCGCCACCTGTATTGAGGAGTAACCGATGACCCTATCGATCACACTGATCGGCGGCCCCACCGCGCTGATCGAAATCGACGGCTTTCGGCTTCTGACCGATCCGACCTTTGACCCGCCGGGGGCCTATCAGTTGCCGCACGTCAAACTGGAAAAGCTAGCCGGTCCAGCGCTGACGCCCGACAAGATCGGCAACGTCGACGCGGTGTTGCTCAGCCACGACCAGCACGCCGACAATCTCGACGATTCCGGCAAGGAATTTCTTAAAGTGGCAAAACGCGTGCTGACCACGCAGGCCGGCGCCAAACGGCTCGGCGGTCACGCGGAGGGCTTTGCGCCGTGGGCGACCACAACGCTCTCCGGCAAGGACGGCGGCTCGCTCACCGTCACCGCGACGCCGGCGCGCCACGGCCCGGCTGGCATCGAGCCATTATCGGGCGACGTCATCGGCTTTGTGGTGGCCTCGAAAAAAACAGCCAGCCGCCCGATCTACATCAGCGGCGACACCACCTGGTTTGACGGCGTAGCCGAAGTGGCGAAGCGCTTCAGTGCCGGCGTGGTGTTGCCGTTTGCGGGCGCGGCGCAGACCCGCGGTCCTTTCCACCTGACGATGGACACCAACGACACCATCGAGACCGCGCGCGCATTTCCTGACGCAGTGATCGTGCCTGTTCACACCGACGGTTGGGCGCATTTCCGCCAAAACGCGCAGGATTTGCGCGCGTCGTTTGATGCGCTCGGTTTTGGCAAGCGCTTGAAGATTCTGGAGCCGGGCGTTGTCACTGCGATCGAGATGCCGGGCACATCGGTCTCATCGTGAGGAGCGAGCCGCTTGGCCGCGTCGCTGCACCGGGCCTCGGGGCCTCGTGGTTCGAGACGGCGCGTCGCGCCTCCTTACCATGAGGGAAGCTAATCCTTGCGGAACACGATCGAGGCCATCCAGCCGGTCATCAGCGCCATGGCGGCGGTGACGAGCCCATAGACCAAGCCGTTCTGGCGCGCGGTGTTGGCGACGAACTGTTCGAAGCCGACCTTGACGATTTCGAACGCGGTTTCGGTCCGCGTCACCAGGCTGCCTGCCGAAAACAGCTTGATCTCGACGTCATAGGTACCGATCGGCACCTCGGCCGGCAGCGGAATGCCGGTGCGAAACAGCGTCGGCGTCAGGAACGTCACCGCCGACGTATCCTCGCGATAAAGCCCGCGCTGCGAGCGCAGCCGCACGAAAGCGCGGCGGAACACGTCATTCGGCACGACGTCGGCGTAATCGGGGCCGACGCGCTGGGTCAAAAGCACATTGTCGAGGCCGAGTTGCTGGCGCCGTTCGACTTCAGGCGAGGCGATGTCGGCGAACGGGCGGTTGGCGAACAACGCTAGATAGCTCGGCACCTGAAGGAACTGACGATAGTCGGTGTTGACCCAGATCCCGAATTTGCGCTCCTTGCGGCGCGTCACCATGTCCGCGCGCGGTCCAGAGACGGTGACGACGAGGTCATAATTGCCGCGCGCAGCCGGAGTGGAGGCGTCCTTTTCGACCGAGCCGAACAGCACTAGCTCCTCGCCGGAATAGTTCGGCGTCACGGTGACGCGATGGTTGGAGACCGAGACGATGAGCCGCTCGGCATTCGCCTGCGGGATGGCGAAGACCATGCCCAGCACCAGCACGAGGATGGCAAGATGGTGACGTGCAATCATTCGGTCACTCCGGTTTCCCGGATGGTGAAGAGGTCGTCGGGCCGGATCACGAGTTCGATCGCAAAGCGGATTCCAACGGCGAGGACCAGGAGCCCAAGCAACAGCCGCAATTGCTCGCCGCGGATCTTCTGTCCCGCCCGCGCGCCAAACTGCGCCCCGGTCACGCCGCCGACCATCAGGATCAGCGCCAGCACGACGTCGACCAGATGGTTGGTAACGGCGTGCAGCAGGGTGGCGAATGTCATGGTGACCAGGGTCAGCACCATGGAGGTGCCAATCACCGTGGAGGTTGGGACCCGCAACAGATAGATCATGATCGGGACCAGGATGAAGCCGCCGCCGATGCCCATCACCGCGCCGATAAAGCCGATGATGACGCCGACAATGACGACCGGAATCACCGACAGATAGATCTTGGAACGCTTGAACCGCATTTTTAGCGGTAATCCATGGATCCAGCCATGGCTGCGGCGCGGCGGGACCACGCCGCGCCGGGTCCGCATCATCGCGCGCAAGCCTTCCCAGAACATCAGTGCGCCGACGGTGGTGAGCAGCGCGACATAGGACAGCGCGATCATCAGGTCGAGCTGGCCGAGTGCGCGAAGTTGCGTGAAGGTCCAGACGCCGAGCGCGGTGCCGAGGGTGCCGCCGGTCAACAGCACCGCCGCCAGCGCCGGGTCAATTGCGCGCCGTCGCCAGTAGGATATGGCGCCGGAAAACGACGACGCGGCAATGTGGCTGGCAACCGAGGCGACCGCGACCGCGGGCGTGATGCCGATGAAGATCAAAAGCGGCGTCATCAAGAAGCCGCCGCCGATGCCGAACATCCCCGACACGAAGCCGACCGCCGCGCCCATCGCGAGGATGAGAAAAATGTTGACGGGCATGTCGGCGATCGGGAGATAAAGCTGCACGGCTGTTTGCTTCTGGCTTGATTTTTCGATCGGGCATTTTGCCGGGAGTAGAGTCCGATCCCCGCGCGGACGACGCGCGAGCGCGGATCGATTGCCGCGCCCCTGCATAACCGAAATCGCGGGCCTGAGGGACTAGGAATCCGCAGGCCCTTGGCTTTTTTTGCCGCCGGCTGCTTGCGAATTTTCGATGTGGCGAAAAATTCAGATTAACGCGCGGCGCGGGCGCAAGCCCTAACGGACGGGATCGGTGATGAGGTTCATCGCGGAGGCTTCCCTGGCGCCGAGCCAGCGGACATCCCTGGTCGCGGACATGGCTTCCACGACGGCGGAGGAGACACCCATCTTCGTCATATAGCTTAGGACCATCCCCGCGGTGCGCTGGGTGTCGGCGACGGGATCAGCGTCGGGATCACGCCCAGATGCGGACGTCACAAACCGATGGACCCCCAACATCGAGCCCTCGATGCCAATGCGGGGCATGCCGCCGGCATAGACGAACACGCAGGCGCTGGCGCAATAGGAGGGGGTAGCGCGACCCGCGGCATTAGCGACGCCGACGGCGGTGGCCAATCCACGCGATCGAACGACTTCGCCCATGATCATGGCCTGATTCAAATCCCCGCCCGGCGAGGATATCAATACGGCGTCGCCCGCCGCGAGATGGGACTCGTCAAGCCTCTCGCGGAACCAACTCGCGGTAGCGGCGCCGATCGTCCCGCTGATGACCAATGCGGGGTGCGAACGGCCCGAACCGTCCAGATCGGCAGCCGCAATCAGCGACGACGTCATGCTTGGTGAAAGATATAAATCCTTCCAATAGGCCCAGGCCTCCGGCCGCGACAGGTCCCGGTAGGCGCGAATGCCCAGGCTGGACATCAAAAGAATAAAGATGACGACCGACCCGAGACGTCGCTTGTTGCCGGCGGTGCGAAGCGAGGGCGCCGCCGGCTGCCCGGTTGGCTTGCGTGCCGGTGTTACCCAAGGGCCGGTCGGCGACCTTCGCGAACGATCTCCCTCGTCCTGATCGTCATCCACGGACAATTCGCTTCCTTTCGGCGGCTCAGATGATCCTCGACATCGAACCGCCCGGCAGAAATCGTGGCACCCGCTTGGTCGCGCGCTTGTCTACACAGCTTCGTCAACGAGGTAAACGTCCGCGGCGGCGGGACCATGTTCCGGAAAAGCATATGCCGGTCTTGCCTCGCCACGAACGCGAAGTGTGTTGCGGGGAGATTATGCTCAAGAAAGGGGATGACGATTCGAAGAACGTCATCACGCTCTGGGCGGCACTGCCGGCCGCTTAGCGGGCGGCCGCAGTCCGCCTGGACGGAGCTTGTTTCGCCGCCGGCTTCGCGGCGGTGGCGGGCGCGCTATCCCATCCGCCCGGCGGGGTCGCCACGTTGACCGCATCGTCGGGCTGGGGTTCGGCGGTAAAGGTCTGGATCGCGAGCTTTGCTGCCGCCAGCGACTGGGCATCGAGGCGCTTGGCAATATCGTCGCGTTTACGCGCTGCGTCCGCGTCGCCCTGCGCAGCCGCCAGACTGAACCATTTGAAGGATTCGGCGAGGTTCTGTTCGACGCCGATGCCGCGGGCATAGAGGATGCCGAGGTTGTACTGGCTGTCCGCGACGCCGCGATCGGCGGCTTTGCGGAACCACTGCGAGGCGCCGTTGTAGTTGGCGCCACTGCCGCCGCCGTCGGCGTCCAGCACGGCGAGGTTATGCATCGCCTTGGCGTTACCGCGTTCGGCGGCCTGCAGGTAGTAACGGCGCGCGGTATCGACGTCCTTTTTCACGCTCAGGCCCTTTTCGTAGAGGGTCCCGAGCCGGAAGGTCGCAGGCACCACGCCGGCCCGCGCCGCACGGTCGTACCATTTGACGGCCTCGTCGAGATTCGGCGCGATGCCTTTGCCTTCGGCAAAGCGGACGCCGACTTCATAGGCCGCGGCCGGGTCACCCTTCAGCGCGGCGGCGCGCAGCACCGGTCCGCCGATCACGTCCGGCAAGCGCTCGGTCGGCGGTATCTCCACAAACGCCAGTTTGCCGTTGGCCGGCGTTGTCGGGGCAAGGGGAATGGTGCCGGTAATGTCGGCCGGCGTTATTGTCGAGGCCGGAGCCAATTCGGGAGCCTGCGGGATCATCACCTGCGCGCTGTCGAGCATGTTCGGTGCTGAGCTGTTATTGGACTGCCGGCCGAGGGGTGTCGGCGAGGTCATCAAGGGCGTGGCGGGCGCGGGGACGGCCGAATTATTGACGGGCGGTTGCGCTTGCGGCAGATCGCTCGAACTCTCCATCGCCGGCGGCACGTGCGGTGGCCGGCCGCTCTCGAGCAGCGCCATTGCCAACTTGAAAGAGCCGAGCACGATCGCGACCACGCTCGCGGCAATCAGCACCGAACGGATCTTTGTGGCGACAGTCGAGGGCTCTTTGCCCGCATTGTTGCTGGCCTTGTCGCCGGCGGAGGCCTTCGCCGTGCGCGTAGCCTTTTCGTTGGCAGGCGCGGCTGCGGCAGCCTGGGCGGCACGGCGCGCGGCCGCGATGAAGCTCGACGAGGAGACGGGCTCGCGCGGAGCAGCCGGGATCTCGCTGATAGCGCTTTCGGAAGCGGCGATCCGCTCCGCAGGCGAAGACATGCGTCCGCTCGGCCGTGTGCCCGGCTCCAGCGGATGATCCGGCGGCAAATCGGGCGCGATCGCGGAACGCGGCTGCGCGGCATGCGGTTCGAGAATCTCGCTGATCGCCTTCGGCGGCATCAGCGCGGCGACCGGCGACGCGGGCGATTGCGCAGCATGGAATTCGCGCGGCGCGGCGACGAAATGCGCCTCGTTGGCCGCGGGGTTCGGCAATTCGGGCCGTGGCGCCGGCGGCGGCATCGCCGCGCGCGGGGCTGACGGTGGCTCGACCGGGTCGGGAGCCGGGGCAGGGGATACCACTGCTTGGGGCGGCGCGGAGCGAACCGTGCGCAGATCGCCTTCGATCATGGCGAGACGATCGACCACATGGCCGAGGGCGCTGTGGACCGTCTCTAGCGAGTCCTGGGTGCGGCGGTCGGTTTCCGACTGGCTGAAGCGGATATCGGACAGTTCGCGCTTGACAACATCGACCAGCCCTGAGTCCATCGGCTGCGGCGCGTTCGCATTCCGGCTGGTCTCGGCCAGCGCGGCAACGGCCGCGTGCTGGTCTTCGAGGTGACGCAGGATGTCCTGCAACCCGTCCTCGACCCGGCCGAGATTGCCGGCCCGCTGATCGCCAAAGGCCTCCAGGCGTTCGAGCAGATACGATACGCGCTGTTCGAGATGGGTCAAAGCCGATGCTTTGTCGTTGCCGACCGGCAAGAGGTCGAGGCGGTCGGACAACGCCCGCAGCGCGCCTTCGATCTGTTCCGAATTGTCGTTGGGCTCAGGCCGTTCGCGATTTTCCAGCGACGAGGTCAGCGCTGCGATGCGCTGTTCCAGAATCGCAAAGGAATTGCTGTTGTCGCCGGCATGCGCCAGTTGGTCCACCTTGGACGACAGCACGCGGATATCGTCGGAAAGCCGCACCAGCGCATCGTTGGAGGCGACATTGGAGACGATGGCGCGAAGTGCAGCGATCGCGGTTTCGAGCTGGTGCACCGTGGAGGGATCATCATTGGCGCGCAGGATCAGGTCGAGCTTGGCACCGAGATTGCGGATCGCGTCGTCATAGCCGGCGAGTTGCTCGGCAGGCGTCAGCGAACGCAATACTTCGCGGATTTCGGAGAGCGCGCGCTCGATGCCGGCCAGCGCCTTCTCGTCGATGCCGCTCTGTCTGTTATCGTCGATGCGGCGCGACAGCGAGCGGATTTCGCCCTCGATCGATTCGATGGCGCGGCGGGGCATCGCTTCGGTGATGGCGTGACGGATTTCAGCCAGTTCGCCGCGGAATGCGGCAATCGATTGCTCGATGCCGTCGGGGCGCTGCAGCGCCTCGATCTGGCTCGTGATCTTGAACAGATGGCGCTCGAGCGCGGAAAAATCCGGACCCGCCGGAATCGCCGGCGCCGGCATGGCAGGTGCGATAGGCGGGGCGCTGATCGGCGGCAGCGACCGCGGCGGACCATCGAGTTCGTTTTGGCGCGCAGTGATTTCCGCGATCGCGGAATCGAACGAGATCGGGCTCGGCGGCGGCGAGGCGCGATAGACATGGCCTGCGGCGCGCTCGACCGTCTCGGTCTGGCGCTGCTTGTCGGCAAGCTGGGCGTGGCGTGCGTTTTGCGGATTCGAAATTTGCGACAGCCGCGCATCCAAGCGCGAGATGGCATCGTTCAATTGCCGGGCGACACCCTGCTCGCCGCGGGGCGCTTCGCTGCGCGGGGCGGGACGGGAAATCTGTTCGATCTGGCGTGTGATCGAGTCAAGCCGCTGATGGATGTCGGCGACATCGCGCGCTTCCCGGCTCGGAGACGACTGCATCGGGATGCCGAAATTCGGAGGGGTGGAATCACCGATGGTCGAAGTGAGCCAGTCGTTCAGCGACATCCCGGCGCGACGCGCCGCGGCCTCGGCGCGCTCGCGTACGGATGGATCGATACCGTCAACACTCCACGATACGCGCGAATTCATGCTTCCGTCCGGTTCCGCCGATCCGGCGCTCCACCTTGCGCCTTCAGCCTCCCCGCGCGTCCCACTGACGAGACAATCGAATTTCGCGCAGGTCGTCTGCCTCAGCTCCTGACTTTTCCGTGTTACGGTAAAGAACGGGTTAAGGAATCGGTCCGCCGTGCCCGAAAGTTGCCTCCGAGGTTCGAAATTGGGCGGGTGAGGCTGTTGGGCGAAGAACGCGTCAGCCGTTTTGGTTAGCCGTTTTCCTGGCGCTCGTCGTCTTGGCGTTCGCCTTATTGGCGTCGGCTGCCGTCGATCGGCATGATCGTCGCGCCGGCTGCGGCCGATAGCGTCTCAAGGGCTTCTTCACACCACTCCGCGACCGCACGTTCATGGCGAAGTCCCATGCGCAGGCAGAGTAGCTTGCCAGTATCGGCTGACGATGCGGTGCCTTGGGGGAAGCGCTTGTTCAGAATCCGTTCGAAGCGCGAGAGTCGGTCGCGGTGATGCTCCAGCCGCGCCATGAGGTCGGCGCGCAACGGGTCGATATCGAGGTCATCGAGTGCGAACAGCCGTACCAGCATGTCGTCCTTGATCGAAGGCGGACTGCTCGGCTGGGCTCCCCAATGCCGCAGCGCAGCCCTGCCCTCGGAGGTCAGGGTGTAGACCAGCTTGTTGGGCTTGCCCGACTGCACGACCTCGCGGCCGACGACGTGGCCGCGATCGCGCAGACGTGTGAGCTCGCGATAGATTTGCTGGTGATCAGCCTTCCAGAAGAACCCGATCGACGCGTCGAACGTCTTGGCGAGCTCATAGCCCGTCATGGGACGTTCCGTCAGGCATGCAAGGATTGCGTCACCGAGCGCCAATGCGCCGACCCTCCGCTTCCAGCGATCCGAAGCCGCACTTGCATTGACTTTATGCGCAAAGGTGCATATGCGTCAATATGCATATCAGTCATCGTTTAGTGGAGAGGCCCGATGACCATGACCGCCCTCGACAATTGGTACGACTATGTGAAGTCCCGCGACCGCGCCGTGCTGTGGGACGCGCTTCACCCCGATGCGGTGTTCGAAAGTCCCGTCGTGCACACCCGACAGCGCGGGCGCGACATCACGTTCAAATATCTCTCCAGTGCGGTGACGGTTCTGGGCACTCCCAGCTTCGCCTTTGTCGGTGAATGGCGGAGCGACACCGGTGCGGTCGTCGAGTTTGAAGGCGAGATCGAGGGCATCAGGATCAACGGCGTCGACATCATCACCGTCGGAGATGACGGCCGCATCACCAATTTCAAGGTGATGGTGCGCCCGCTCAAGGCGGTCAACCTGCTGCACCGGCTGATGGGAGAGCAACTGGCGCAGCCGTGAAGCGATTTCGGCGTCGGACGCTGCCTTGATGCCTCGAAGAATGCCTCGATGTCTCGAAAACTGCCTTGGACCTGCGGAATCAGGTAAAGGTCCATTTCCGCCTGAATCTACCTGTCGTCTGCCTGCCGGAGAACTTCATGCCGATCTACAAAGCCCCCGTCGAAGATGTGAGTTTCCTGCTCAACGACGTCTTCCAAATCGACCGCTACGACAATCTTCCCGGTTTTTCCGACGCCTCCGCTGATGTGCGCGAGGCGATCCTGGGCGAGGCGGCCAAACTCGCCGAGGAAGTGCTGCAGCCGCTCAATCGCACAGGCGACCTCGAAGGCTGCACCCGCCACGACGATGGCAGCGTGACGACGCCAAAGGGTTTCAAGCAAGCGTTCAAGCAGGTCGCCGAAGGCGGTTGGCTGGGCTTGTCCGCGCCGACGGAATATGGCGGGCAGGGACTGCCGGTCACGCTGAGCCAGGCCGTCACCGAATTCCAGTGTGCGGCCAACATGGCGTTTTCGATGTATGGCGGCCTGACGATGGGCGCCACCGCGGCGCTGATCGTGCATGGCAAGCCGGAACAGAAGGCGATGTTCGTGCCCAAGATGGTGGCTGGCGAGTGGACCGGCACCATGAATCTCACCGAGCCGCAATGCGGCACTGATTTGGGCCTGCTGCGCACCAAAGCCGTCAAACAGGCCGACGGCAGCTACAAGATATCAGGCACCAAAATATTCATCTCCTCCGGCGAGCACGATCTGACCGATAACATCATCCATTTAGTGCTGGCCCGCATCGAGGGCGCGCCCAGTGGCATCAAGGGCGTGTCGCTGTTCGTGGTGCCAAAGGTGCTGGTCAACGCCGACGGATCGCTCGGCGCGCGCAACGGCGTGTCCTGCGGTTCGATCGAGCACAAGATGGGCATCCACGGCAATTCCACCTGCGTCATGAATTTCGACAACGCCACCGGATGGCTGATCGGCGAAGAGAACAAGGGCATGCAGGGCATGTTCGTGATGATGAACGAGGCGCGGCTTGGGGTCGCGGTGCAGGGGCTCGCGCAATCCGAAGTCGCCTATCAGAACGCGGCAGCCTATGCCCGCGATCGCCTGCAGGGCCGTTCGCTGACCGGAGCGAAGGCGCCTGACAAGCCGGCCGATCCGATCATCGTGCATCCCGATGTCCGTCGCACGCTGCTTACGATCAAGGCCTTCAACGAGGCGGCGCGCGCGATGGTGATCTGGACCGCGCTGAAGAGCGACGTGGCGCATCGCTCCAGCGATCCAAAGGACCGCCAAGAGGCCGACGATCACATGGGGCTGATGACGCCGGTCATGAAGGGCTTCCTGACCGATGCCGGATTTGCCAACGCCGTGCAGGCGCAGCAGATCTACGGCGGCCACGGCTACATCGCCGAGCAGGGCATGGAGCAGTTCGTCCGCGACGCACGCATCGCCATGATCTATGAGGGCGCCAACGGCATCCAGGCGCTCGACCTCGTCGGGCGCAAATTGCCGCGCGACGGCGGCCGCGCCGTGATGTCGTTCTTCTCGGAAGTGATGGCGTTCGCCAAGGATCACGGCGCGGAAGAAGCCATGAAGCCCTATGTCGCGCCCGTGAGCACGGCGCTCGGGCACTTGCAGCAGGCCACCACCTGGCTGATGCAGAATGCGATGGCAAAGCCGGACAATGCCGGCGCCGCCGCCACCGATTACCTGCATCTGTTCGGCTTCGTCACGCTCGGCTACATGTGGGCCAAAATCGCCAAAGTCGCGCTCGACAAGATTGCGGGTGGCGCAGCGACGCCCTATCTCACGACCAAGCTGGTGACCGGTCGCTTCTTCATGGAGCGGACGCTGCCGGAAACAGCAGTTCGTCTCGCGCGCATCCAGACCGGCTGCGCCACCACGATGGAATTGCCGGCGCAAGCGTTCTGATAATCTTTTTCCACCGCCGGGCTCAATCCGCTATTATATTATGATCCTCATATCGGGAGGGCGTCATGCCTGAGGCATATATCTACGATCACGTTCGTACCCCGCGCGGCCGCGGCAAAGTCGACGGCGCGCTGCACGAGGTGACCGCGCTGGCGCTCGCGACCGTACCGCTGAAGGCGCTGAAGGAGCGCAACAACCTAAAAGAAGACGTCGTCGACGACGTCATCCTCGGCGTGGTCGATCCGGTCGGCGAAGCGGGCTCCGACATCGCGCGCTTCGCGGCGCTCAATGCGGGCCTCGGTGAGGCCGTGCCGGGCGTGCAGATCAGCCGCTTCTGTGCCTCGGGCCTCGATGCGGTGAATTTCGCCGCGGCCCAGATCATGAGCGGCCAGCATGAGCTTGCGATCGGCGGCGGCGCGGAATCGATGAGCCGCGTCGGCATCGGCGCTTCCGGCGGCGCCTGGCCGATGGACCCGTCGATGGCGGTGCCGGCCTATTTCATGCCGCAGGGCATCTCGGCCGACCTGATCGCCACCAAATACGGTTTCTCGCGCGACGACGTCGACGCCTATGCGGTGCAGAGCCAGCAGCGCGCCGCAAAGGCCTGGGACGAGGGCCGCTTCACCAAGTCGGTGGTGCCGGTGAAAGACGTCAACGGGCTGACTATTTTGGCCAAGGACGAGCATATGCGCCCGACCACGACGATGCAGTCGCTCGGCCAGTTGCAGCCGTCATTCGTGACGGTGGGGCAGATGGGCGGCTTCGACGCGGTGGCGATCCAGTCGCACCCGGAAATCGAGCGCATCAACTACGTGCATCATGCCGGCAATTCGTCCGGGATCGTTGACGGCGCCGGCGCGGTGCTGCTCGGCAGCAAGGAAGCGGGGGCGAAGCACGGCTTGAAGCCGCGCGCAAAAATCCGCGCCTTCGCCAATATCGGCTCCGAGCCCGCGATGATGTTGACCGGACCGGTGGATGTGACCGAAAAGCTGTTCGAGCGCTCGGGCATGAAGAAGTCTGACATTGACTTGTTCGAATTAAACGAAGCGTTTGCCTCGGTGGTGCTGCGCTACATCCAGGCCTTCGACATCGACAACGCCAGGATCAACGTCAATGGCGGCGCGATTGCGCTCGGCCATCCGCTGGGGGCGACCGGCGCGATGATCCTGGGCACCGTGCTCGATGAGCTCGAGCGCACCAACAAGCAGACCGCGCTGGTCACGCTATGCATCGGCGGCGGCATGGGCACCGCGACCATCATCGAAAGAGTTTAGAGCTGTAGGGTGGGTTAGCCGAAAGGCGTAACCCACCGACATCGCGGCGTTGGCAGCAATGGTGGGTTACGCTTCGCTAACCCACCCTACGATCATCGAGGGAGCACGACATGGCCTTCAAGAATTTCAAACTCGAGACCGACGCCGATGGCATTGTGTTGGTCACATGGGATACTCCGGGCCGCTCGATGAACGTGCTCGACGAAACCTCGGTCAACGAACTCGAGGCGATCGTGCAGCAAACCTCGGCAGACGCTGCCGTCAAGGGCGTCGTCATCACCTCGGGCAAGGAGGCGCTATCGGCGGGTGCGGATCTGTCGATGCTGGAAGGCATGAGCCGCAGCTATGCCGAAGTGCTGAAAGCCAAGGGCGAGGTTGCGGCCAACCAGATGCTGTTCGACCAGAGCCGCCGGTTCTCGTTGGTGTTCCGCGCAATCGAAACTTCAGGCAAGCCGTGGGTTGCCGCGATCAACGGATTGGCACTCGGTGGCGGTTTTGAACTCACGCTATGCTGCCACTATCGCGTCGCCGCGGAAAATCCCAAGACCCGTCTCGGCCTGCCGGAAATCAAGGTCGGGCTGTTCCCCGGCGCCGGCGGCACCCAGCGGGTGCCGCGCATCGTGCCGCCGCAGGACGCCATGCAATTGCTGTTGAAGGGCGAGGCGGTCAATCTGGAGAAGGCGAAAGCGCTGAAGCTGATCGACGCCATCGTTCCCGCAAGCGATCTCATCAAGACCGCCAAAGACTGGATCAAGGGCGGCGGCAAGGCGCTGGCGCCCTGGGACGACAAGAATTTCAAATTGCCCGGCGGTCCGGTCTATTCCAAGGCCGGCATGATGATGTTCCCGGCCGGCAACGCCATCTACCGCCGCGAGACCTACGACAATTATCCGGCGGCGCGCGCCATCATGAGCTGCGTCTATGAAGGATTGCAGTTGCCGATCGACGCCGGCTTGCGGGTGGAGTCGCGGTATTTCACGCAGATCCTGCGCAGCAAGGAAGCGGCCGCGATGATCCGCAGCCTGTTCCTGTCGATGCAGGAGTTGAACAAGGGCGCGCGGCGTCCGCCAAACGTGCCGCCGACCAAGGTGAGAAAACTCGCCGTCATCGGCGCCGGGTTCATGGGCGCCAGCGTCGGTTACGTCTCGGCGCGCGCTGGCATCGAGGTGGTCCTGATCGACCGGGATCAGGCAAGCGCCGACAAGGGCAAGGGCCACGCCCAGTCCGTGATCGACGATCTGATCAAGAAGGGCCGCGCCAAGGAAAGCGACCGCGACGTAATCCTGTCGCGGATCGGCGCCACCGCCGATTACAACGCCTTGAAGGATTGCGACCTGATCATCGAAGCCGTGTTCGAGGATCGCAAGGTGAAGGCCGAAACCTATGCCAAGGCGCAGCCGCTGTTGAAGAGCGACGCGATCTTTGCCTCCAACACCTCGACCTTGCCGATCAATTCGCTGGCGGAAGAATTCAAGGACCAGGGCAAGTTCATCGGCATTCATTTCTTCTCGCCGGTCGAGAAGATGATGCTGGTCGAGATCATCGTCGGCAAGAATACGAACGATGTGGCGCTTGCGACCGCGCTCGATTATGTGCGCGCGATCGGCAAGACGCCGATTGTGGTGAACGACTCCCGCGGCTTCTTCGCCAATCGTTGCGTGCTGCGCTTCACCGCCGAGGGGCTGGAGATGCTGATGGAAGGCGTGCCGCCGACGATGATCGAGAATACCGCCAAGATGGCCGGCATGCCGGTCGGACCGTTGTCCCTGTCGGATGAGGTGGCGCTCGACCTCGTGCTCAAGATCATGAAGGCGACCGAGGCCGATCTCGGCGCCAACGCGATCGACCAGGCCCAGAAGAAGCTGTTGGTCGAGATGGTCGAGAAGCAGGGCCGCTTCGGGCGGAAGAATGGCAAGGGATTTTACGATTATCCCGAGAAGGGCAAGGGCCAGAAAAGCCTGTGGTCGGAGCTTTCGGGGTTGCAGCCGAAGCATCTCGATCCCGATAGCCTCGACGTCGAGGAATTGAAGCAGCGTTTCCTGGTGGTGCAGGCGGTGGAAGCCGCGCGTACCGTCGAGGACCACGTCATCACCGATATGCGCGAGGCCGATGTCGGTTCGATCCTGGGCTTCGGCTTTGCGCCGTTCACCGGCGGCACGCTGTCCTATATCGATTTCATGGGCACGAAAAAATTCGTCGAGTTGTGCCACAAGCTCGAGGCCAAATACGGTTCGCGCTTCACCCCGCCGAAACTCCTGGTCGAGATGGCGGCCAAGGGCGAGACCTTCTACGGCCGCTTCCCGCCGAAAAAGATGGCCGCGGCGTAGTCAACCCGTCATTGCGAGGAGCGCTTGCGACGAAGCAATCCAGGGCCACAAAGGAAGACTGGATTGCTCGCTTCGCTCGCAATGACGAAGAAGGATCACGCCGCCTTCATCAGGCCTTCCTTGGCGAGCGCTTCCTGCACCTTCGGGCGCGCGGCAACGCGGGCCTTGTAGGCCATAAGGTTGGGCAGGCCGGAGAGATCGAAGTTCAGCCGGTCGGTGGCCCACATGAGCATGGTGAACAGGTAGCCGTCGGCCACGGTGAACTGCTTGCCCATCAAATAGTCGCGGCCGGCAAGCTGGGTCTCCAAATATTTGAACTTGCCCATCGTCCGGTCCTTGAAGAAGGCTTTGGCATCGTCTGCCAGCACCGGCGAAAACATCGGGCCTAGATTCTTGTGCAGCTCGGTGGTGATGTAATTGAGCCGTTCGAGCAGCTTGTAGCGCTCCGCGCTGTCGCGGGGCGGAGCGAGATGTTTGTCGGCCGCCCTGTCGGCGATCATCTGCACGATCACGGGGCCTTCGGTCACCAGTTCGCCGCTATCGAGGCTGAGAGCGGGCACCTGTCCCTTGGGGTTCACTTTCAGGAAGTCGTCGCCATTTTCGAGCTTCTTGGCCCGAAGGTCGACTTTGACCAGATCGTGGGGGAGACCGGCCTCGAGAAGCGCGATATGGGGGGAGAGCGAGCAGGCGCCGGGAGAATAATAGAGCTTCATCGAATATCCCTCCTGTGGGATTCCTTGGGTTTGGGATCGTTGGACTTTTGTCGCCCGATGACTAAATGCATCTGCATGAAATAGTCAAGATTGATGCAGATGCATTTAGTGCGGTACAGTGACCTGTCAGAACCACGGACTGGGCCATGAAGCGTAAACCATCGACCGAGGCGACCGCTGCCTGGATCCGCCTGATGCGGGTCCAGAGCCGGGTGCTGGACGCCGTCGAGCAGGATTTGAAGAAGGCGGGTTTCCCGCCGCTGGCCTGGTATGATGCGCTGCTCGAATTGTCGCGTGCGCCCTCTGGCGAGATGCGCCCGGTGGAATTGGAACGGCAAATGCTGATCCCGCAATATTCCACCTCGCGGCTGATCGACCGCCTCGTGGATGAGGGGCTGGCGGCGCGGCGCGAGTGCAAGATCGACAAGCGCGGCCAGTTCGTCGAAATCACGGACACCGGCCGCGAGCTGCAGAGGAAGATGTGGAGCGCGTATTCGGCGGCCATCGAAAAGCATGTCGGCTCGAAATTATCGGATGCGGAGGCAACCAAACTCTGCGGTCTGCTCGACCGCCTGGGCTGCTCCTGCGGTGAGGCGCAATCGCCCGCCGCAAGCGACGACGCAGCCGCCAGATGAGGTTGCTTTCGTCTTTCACGTCCGCGCGCCGTTGGCTTCGCGGACATCCCCGACACCGCGCGCGATCGGTCGAAGCGCTCTTGATCCGGAACTGACATGGCGCGTGACCAGATCGATATGACGCCGCTGCAATCGCGCGACGAATTGGTCGCGTGGCTGGAGGCGGGCGTGAAGCCCAGATCCGAATTCCGGATCGGCACTGAACACGAAAAGACCCCGTTCACGCTCGCCGGGCACCATCCCGTTCCCTACGAAGGGGTGCGCGGCATCGGTGCGCTGCTCGAAGGCATGCAGCTCTTGCTCGGCTGGGAGCCGATCATGGAGCGCGGCAACATCATCGGCCTCTATGATGTCACCGGCGGCGGCGCGATATCGCTGGAGCCGGGCGGGCAGTTCGAATTGTCGGGCGCGCCGGTCGAGACCGTGCACCAAACCCAGGCCGAACTGATGGCGCATCTGGCGCAGGTGCGCGAGGTCGCGACCCCCTTGGGGATCGGCTTCCTCGGGCTTGGCATGACGCCGTCATGGTCGCGTGCGGAAATCCCCGTGATGCCCAAGGGCCGCTACAAGATCATGACCAACTACATGCCGAAGGTCGGCCAATACGGCCTCGACATGATGTACCGGACCTGCACGGTGCAGACCAATCTCGACTTCTCCTCCGAAGCCGACATGGTCAAGAAGCTCCGCGTATCGGTCGCGCTGCAGCCGGTCGCGACCGCATTGTTTGCCAATTCGCCGTTCACCGAAGGCGAGCCCAACGGCTTCCTGTCGTTCCGCTCCGAAATCTGGCGGGAGACCGACAGCGCGCGCTCGGGCATGATCCCGTGGGCGTTTGACGATGGCATGGGCTTCGAGCGCTGGGTCGATTATGCGCTCGATGTTCCCATGTACTTCGTCAAGCGCGGCGAAACCTATATCGATGTCGCAGGAAGCTCGTTCCGCGATTTCTTCGCGGGCAAGCATCCGGCGTTTCCGGGCGAGCGTCCGACCCTGTCGGATTGGGCCAACCATCTCTCGACGATCTTTCCGGAAGTGCGTTTGAAGCGCTATCTGGAAATGCGCGGCGCCGACGGCGTGCCGTGGGGCCGCTTGCCGGCGCTGCCGGCGTTCTGGGTCGGGCTGCTCTATGACGATTTAAGCCTGGATTCCGCATGGGAGATCGTGCGGTACTGGAACGCCCACGAGCGCCAGGCGTTGCGCGACGACGTGCCGCGTTTCGGCTTCAAGGCCATGATCAGGGATCGCTATCTGATCGAAATCGCCAGGGAATGTCTGGCGCTGTCCTATGCGGGCTTGAGGCGGCGCGGCCACATCGATCATGTCGGCCGCGACGAAACCCGTCACCTTGAACCCTTGGAGCGCATCATCGATGGCGGCCGCACGCCGGCCGAGGAGATGCTGGAGAAGTTCAACGGCCCCTGGGGCGGCTCGGTGGAACCGGCCTACAAGGAATACGCATTTTAGAGCATGATCCGGAAAAGACCCGATGGGTGGCGGTTTTCCGAAAAGATCATGCTCAAACAAAATGATAGAGTGGGCTGACGATTAGAAGAAAAGTCATCACGCTTTGAGCTCGTTGAGCGGGTTTTGGGCCGTTCATCCGCCATACAGGTTCGTGGCGATCAAATGGCGGCCACAAAAAACGCGGCGTATCCAAATAGTTGAAAGCAATCTGCATGGGGAAAGGCCGCCTTTTTGGGGCGTGGGGCATATTGCTTGTGGGCTTGCTGCTTGCAGGCTTGACGCTTGCTGGACTGGCGACACCATTCGGCGCGCGGAGCGCGCGAGCCCAGGCCAATTTCGATCGTCCGGGCGGCGACTATCTCAGCGCGCCGGTTGGTTCGGGCGACCCGGCAGATTGCGCGCTGACCTGCGAGCGCGACCGGCGCTGCCGGGCCTGGACGTTCAGCTATCCGACCGACATCACCAGTGGCGCGGTGTGCTGGCTGAAGAGCAACGTGCCGCCGCGCGTGCCGGAAAATTGCTGCGTCTCGGGCGTGCGCGGCGCCGGCGTCGTCGAGCCGCGCAACGGGGCCGTTGAAACCTCCATCGATCGCGCCGGCGGCGACTACAAGAATTTTGAGCTGAAAAGCGGCGAAGGCGATGAGCTTTGCAAGGCGGCCTGCACCGGCGACAATAAATGCCGGGCCTGGACCTATGTCAGGGCGGGTTATGTCGGCAGGGAAGCCCATTGCTTCCTGAAAAAGGAAATCAAGCCGCCGCGGCGCAGGGCCGGGTTCATTTCGGGGGTGGTGAGGTAGGGACTTGCACCGTCATTCCGGGGCGATGCGAAGCACCGAACTATGATGTGCAATTGCACATCTGAGAATCTCGAGATTCCCCGATGCGCAATTGCGCATCTGAGGTCTCGTGCTAACGCACCATCCCGGAATGACCGAGTCTGATGGTTTCGTCGTTACGTGACGATGTCGGATTGAGTTGCCCTCGCCGCCAGCACCGTGATTTCCGGCCACAGCTTTCTCCAGCGCTCCGCCTTCGCCAAATAATTCGCCGCCGAGAAATTCGGCCCGTGATTGGGCCGCCGCCATGAGGTCTTTCCTCAATGCACTGCGGTGAAAAACCGCGCGAGGCGGAAGCCGGACAGCCAGGTCCATACCGGCTGGTGGCGCATGCCGAGGTCCCATGATCCGACCACCGCATCGGCGCGGCCGACCAGATCGTCCATCGGCAGCATCCCGACGCCGCCGTCGCGCACAGCAACGCGGCTGTCGGCGGAATTGTCGCGGTTATCTCCCATCACGAACAAATGGCCCGGCGGCACCGTCACTTCAGGCGTGTTGTCGAGCCGGCCGTTGTCGCGCAGCTTGAAGATCTCATGGCTGACGCCGTTCGGCAAAGTCTCGATGTAGCGGTACGCCGATTCGGCGCCGCCATTGTCGTCTTCGGCCTGCGCGATGCCGTCCGGTTTGAGCGAGGCAGCATGGTCGTTGATGAAGAGCTGACCCTGCCGCATCAGGATGCGGTCGCCTGGCAGTCCTACGACGCGTTTGACCCAAGCCTGCGAGCGGTCGCCCGGCCAGCGGAACACCACGACATCGCCGCGCTTCGGCGTGCCCTCGAGCACCCGTCCGGTCTCTGGCAGGTTGATCTGGATCGGCAGCGAAGCGGTGCTGTAACCGTAAGGATATTTCGAGGCCAATATCGCGTCGCCGATCAGAAGCGTCGGCTCCATCGAGCCTGACGGCACGTAAAACGGTTCAGCCAGCGCGCCCTTGGCGAGGAAAACCGCCAGCACAATGGCCGCAAGCTGCAGCACCTGGGCGCGCCAGCCACTCCACTTGGTGGCTTCCGACTTGACGGCTTGCGGTTTTTTGCTGGCTTCCAATTTCTCAACGCTCATGCGCCGGTTCCTCCGACCGTGATCCGTTCCATTCGCAGTGTCGGCTGGCCGACGCCGACGGGCACGCCCTGGCCGTGCTTGCCGCAGGTGCCGACGCCTGAGTCGAGCGCCAGATCGTTGCCGATCATGGTGATGCGATTGAGGTCGGTCGGGCCGTTGCCGATCAGCATCGCGCCCTTTAAGGGTGCGCCGAGCTTGCCGTTCTCGATCCGGTAGGCCTCGGTGCACTGGAACACATATTTGCCCGAGGTGATATCGACCTGCCCGCCGCCGAAATTCGCGGCATAGACGCCGTTCTTCACCGACGCGATGATCTCGGCCGGATCGGCCGCGCCCGCCAGCATGTAGGTGTTGGTCATGCGCGGCATCGGCACATGGGCATGGTCCTGGCGTCGGCCGTTGCCGGTCGGCTTCATGTTCATCAGCCGCGCGTTCTGGCGGTCCTGCATGTAGCCGACCAGGATGCCGTCTTCGATCAGCACGGTGCGATTGGTCGGCGTGCCCTCGTCATCAATGGACAAGGAGCCGCGCCGCGAGGCAATGGTGCCGTCGTCGACCACCGTAACGCCCTTGGCCGCGACCTGCCGGCCCATGAGCCCGGCAAACGCCGAGGTCTGCTTGCGGTTGAAGTCGCCTTCCAGCCCGTGGCCGACGGCCTCATGCAGCATCACGCCGGGCCAGCCGGCGCCCAGTACCACGTCCATTTCGCCGGCGGGCGCCGGCACCGACTCCAGATTGACCAGCGCCTCGCGGATCGCGCCGTCTGCGGCCTCGCGCCAGGCCTTGGTTTCGATGAAGCGGGCATAGCCTTCGCGGCCGCCATAGCCCTTGCTGCCGCTTTCCTGGCGGTCGCCTTGGCCGGCGACCACCGAAATATTGACCCGCACCAAGGGGCGGATGTCGCGATAGCTCTCGCCGTCGGGCCTCAGGATTTCCACCACCTGCCAGGTGGCCCCCAGGCTGACAGTGACCTGCCGCACTCGCGGGTCCTTGTCGCGCACGTAAGCGTCGATCTCGGCGAGCAGTTTCACTTTTGACTCGAAGCCCGGCGCATCCAGCGGATTGTCGTCGCCATAGAGCCGCACATTGGTGTGCGCAGGCGCTGCCGCGAAAGCTCCGGAGTAGCCGCCGCGCACCGCCGCGACGGCGTCGGCGGCGCGGATCAGCGCCGGCAGCGAGACGTCGGAGGAATGGGCGTAGCCAACCGCATCATCCTTGACCGCGCGCAAGCCGAAGCCTTGCGAGGTGTCGTAGGTCGCCTGCTTGAGCCGGCCGTTGTCGAACATCAGCGCTTCGGTCTGGCTATATTCGAGGAACAACTCACCGTCGTCGGCGCCGGCAAGCCCGCGCGCGACTTCATGGCGGACGGCGTCGCGGTCGAGATGAGCGCGGTCGAGCAAGGAGGTGGTAGGGTTCATGGGGTTGTTCCGTTGTGGGAGGCGCCAATGCAAGATAGTTGCTCAACGGCCGTTCCGCGAGGGGGCGGAATCGAGCCCGCTACTCAAGAATGATCGCAATGCCGGTGGATATTGTCCCGATTGAGGAAAGTCATATCGTTGGAGACCGTGGCTTCATCCTTCGAGACGCATCGCTTTCGCGATGCTCCTCAGGACGAGGTTTCAGTCCCTCATGGTGAGGAGCGCGTCTTCGCGCGTCTCGAACCATGAGGCCGCCGAACAAGCGCTCGCCCTCACGGCAGCTTATCGAACCCTTCGCCGAGCCCGTTCAGGCTGAGCGGGAAGCCGATACCCTCTTCGGGGGTCTCGAAGATGATGAAGGTCGCGGTCTTGGCGCCGCGCAACTGAGCCAGCAACTTGTCGTCCATCACCACTTCGGCAACGCAGCCATTGGGCAGGCAGCGCACGAAGCCGGCGCGGCCGACATCCTGGTTATCGAGTTTGAGGCCGAGCCCGGAGGGCAATAGCACGCCGAGCGGCGCCACCACGCGCATCAGCTTGCTCTTCTGGTCGGCGGTTTTCAGCACGATGACGGTCAGCCCGGCATTGGAGCGGTCTTCGGCCACCACGCTCTGGATCAGCGCGCATTGCTCGCTCTGCGCGCCCGGCGGGGTGTCGCAGCGGATCTGCCAGTCGCCATGCACCGAGCGCACCGCGCCCTGCGCATGGGCGGTCGCGGAAACGCCCAGGATCAACGCAACCCCGAGCAGGGCAGCCCGCAGGCAGCTAGCGCCGACGGCAACCCGATTGCGGCGGCCGGTGCTTGTCACCCTGTGCTTCGAACACCCCATCGGGGCTGATCCCTTGTGCATTCGCTGTTCCAGCAGTCTCGCTCGGAACGATCGTTGATACGGCAATGACGGCGGCTTGAAGGCGAGCTCCAAGCAATCCCTGTGCCGCCGTCACCTTACGCGAATCAGGCCCCTCGGAAGCGCTCGTTGTGTGCCTACAACGGGCAATCCCCCTGTCAAGCGGCCGCCGACGCCAGAGCCTTCGCTTAGGCCTGATTTCACGGGAAAATGTGACGCGAGCAAGTAGACTTGCGAGATAGCCGGTGACGCCGCACGCCGGTCGTACTACTGCATTGCGAGAGCCTGAGAATTATGGTTTGAGAGGCTGGATTTCGGCGTTCTAGCGATCTGGCCCGGTGCCCCCTAAAGGTACACCTCAAGGCCGTTTGTCAGGGGGCGGATCGTGGGGCATTCCCGTGCGATGCGGCGGAATGCGTTGGGGTTTTGACTTAAGGAGCGCGAACGGCATGAAGCTGTCGAAGGGCCAAATGGGCGCCCGGTTGCTGGGATTGGCTGAGGGTGGCGTTGCGCTGGCGGCAAGCGGGGCGGCATCAGCCGAATTGGGGCAGCCGGCGCCGTGGGAGTACAGGCTGCAGGAAGCGGCGACGCCGGTGATGGAGAACGTCACCTGGTTCCATAACTTCCTGCTCGTGCTCATCACCGTCATCACGCTGTTCGTTCTGGGGCTCCTGGTCGCCGTGGTGATCAAGTTCAACGCCAGGTCAAACCCGATCCCTTCGAGGACGACCCACAACACCTTGATCGAGGTGGCCTGGACACTGATTCCGGTGCTGATCCTGGTCGGCATCGCGGTGCCCTCGTTCCGCCTGCTGTTCCTGGAGCTCGACATCCCCAAAGCGGACCTGACCATCAAGGCCACCGGCAAGCAGTGGTATTGGAGCTACGCCTATCCCGATAACGGCAAGTTCGAATTCGACTCGCTGATGGCGCAGGACAAGCAGCCGCGGCTGCTCGGCGTCGACAACGAGATGGTGGTGCCGGTCAACAAGGTGGTCCGCGTGCAGACCACCGGCGCCGACGTCATCCATTCCTTCGCGGTGCCGGCCTTCGGCATCAAGATCGACGCCATTCCCGGCCGCCTGAACGAGACCTGGTTCAAGGCGACCAAGACCGGCATGTTCTACGGCCAGTGCTCCGAGCTGTGCGGCAAGGATCACGCCTTCATGCCGATCGCGGTACGGGTGGTGAGCGACCAGGAATTCGCCTCCTGGGTCGAGGAAGCAAAGAAGAAGTACGCAAGCACCCCGGGCAACGCCTATGCTTCGGCGGCGGGCGCCGCGCAGTAAGGCCTTCAAGGGCTTGACGGCGCGCAAAAGGCACAAGGGCGATTAGGACCTCAGGGTCCAAAGGACTGCAAGGCGGGATTTTGAAAATGGCAACGAACGCAGCGACACACGATCACGCCCATGACGATCATGCGCACGACCATCCGACCGGATGGCGGCGCTACGTCTATTCGACGAACCACAAGGACATCGGCACGATGTACCTGGTGTTCGCGATCATCGCGGGGATCATCGGTGCGGCGATGTCGATCGCGATCCGCGCCGAGCTGATGTTTCCGGGCGTGCAGATCTTCCACGAGACCCATACCTACAACGTGTTCGTGACCTCGCACGGCCTGATCATGATCTTCTTCATGGTGATGCCGGCGATGATCGGCGGCTTCGGCAACTGGTTCGTGCCGCTGATGATCGGCGCGCCCGACATGGCGTTCCCGCGCATGAACAACATCTCGTTCTGGCTGCTGCCGGCCTCCTTCGCCCTGCTGCTTGCATCCTCCTTCTTCGAGGGCGAGCCCGGCGCCAACGGCGTCGGCGCGGGCTGGACGCTGTATGCGCCGCTGTCGACCTCGGGCCATCCCGGACCCGCGGTCGATTTCGCCATTCTGTCGATCCATCTGGCCGGCGCCTCGTCGATCCTCGGCGCCATCAACTTCATCACCACCATCTTCAACATGCGCGCCCCCGGCATGACCTTGCACAAGATGCCGCTGTTCGTGTGGTCGATCCTGGTGACGGTGTTCCTGTTGTTGTTGTCGCTGCCGGTGCTCGCGGGCGCGATCACCATGCTTTTGACCGACCGCAATTTCGGCACCACCTTCTTTTCCGCCGAGGGCGGCGGCGATCCCGTGCTGTTCCAGCATCTGTTCTGGTTCTTCGGCCACCCCGAAGTCTACATCCTGATCGTTCCCGGCTTCGGCATGGTCAGCCAGATCGTATCCACCTTCTCGAAGAAGCCGGTGTTCGGCTATCTCGGCATGGCTTACGCGATGGTCGCGATCGGCGGCATCGGCTTCGTGGTGTGGGCGCACCACATGTACACGGTCGGCATGTCGTCGGCGACGCAGGCCTATTTCGTCGCCGCGACCATGGTGATCGCGGTGCCGAC
>VAZG01000208.1 GCA_005885285.1 Alphaproteobacteria bacterium
TCCACTACGTGCTGTCGCTGGGCGCGGTGTTCGGGATCTTCGCGGGCTGGTACTACTGGTTCCCGAAAATGACGGGCTACATGTATTCGGAGGCGATCGGCAAAGCGCACTTCTGGTTCACCTTCGTCGGCGTCAACCTGGTGTTCTTTCCGCAGCACTTCCTCGGGCTCTCCGGCATGCCGCGCCGCTACGTCGACTATCCGGATGCGTTTGCGGGATGGAATCTGGTCTCCTCGATCGGCTCCTATATCTCCGGCTTCGGCGTGCTGATCTTCATCTATGGCCTGGTCGATGCATTCGTGCGCAAGCAGCAGGCCGCAGACAATCCGTGGGGTGCAGGTGCCACTACGCTGGAATGGACGTTGACCTCGCCGCCGCCGTTCCACCAATTCGAGGTGCTGCCGCGCGTGCAGTGATAAAATCCGCGGCGCCTCGCCGGCGCCTCGTCGCCTAGAAGAAAGAGCCGTCTTGTCGGTTGTCGATCACAACACCATCGAGCTTGCGCCCCGGATTTCCGAGGCCGAAGTCTCCGACTACATCGCGCTATTGAAGCCGCGGGTGATGTCGCTGGTGGTGTTCACCGCGCTGGTCGGCCTTGTGATAGCGCCAGGCCATTTCCACCCGGTGCTGGCCTTCACCTCGCTGCTTTGCATCGCGGTCGGCGCCGGTGCGTCCGGCGCGCTGAACATGGCGCTCGAAGGCGACATCGACGCAAAAATGTCGCGCACCGCCAATCGGCCGATCCCGCGTGGCCGCATCACCAAGCCGGAGGCCATGGCCTTTGGAATGACGCTGGCGTTCTTCTCCGTGATAACGCTCGGCATCCTCGTCAACTGGATCGCCGGCAGTCTGCTCGCCTTCACCATCTTCTTCTACGTCGTGATCTATACGATGCTGTTGAAGCGCCGGACCGCGCAAAACATCGTCATCGGCGGCGCCGCCGGCTCACTGCCGCCCGTCGTCGCCTGGGCCGCCGCCACCGGCTCATTGTCGGTCGAGCCGCTGTTATTGTTCCTGATCATCTTTTTCTGGACGCCGCCGCACTTCTGGGCGCTGGCGCTGTTTCGCTCCGACGATTACGCCCGCGCCGGCGTGCCAATGCTGCCCGTGGTCGCCGGGCCCGATGCGACGCGGCTCCAGATCCTGCTTTATACCATCGTGCTGGTCGCGGTTGCGGCCGCGCCCTGGCCGCTCGGCTATTTCGACGCGATTTATGGCATCGCCTCGCTCATCCTCGGAGGCGGCATGCTGGCGCTCGCGGTCAATGTCTACCGACGCCGCGAGCGGGCGCGGTCGCTCCGCGCCACGCGAAAGCTGTTCGCGTTCTCGATCTTCTATCTGTTTGCGCTGTTCGCGACCTTGGGCCTCGAGGTCGCCTTCCGTGCCATCGCACCGACGATCTGGTAGGGAGCGCATGGGACGCGAATGGCCGAAAGACCGGAGCCAGATGGAATCGTCCTCACCGAGGCGCAGAAAAGGAGCCGCCGCCGGCGCTCGATTGCGATTGCTCTGGCGCTCGGCGTCCTCGTCGTTTTGTTTTTCGCGGTCACCCTCGTCAAGGGGCCGGCCGTGTTGAACCGGCCGCTATGATCGTAGGACACCAAACCCTGTGAAGGATATGGAGCCGCCCGACAAGCAGGTGCCCGCCACGCCGCGCCTTGGGCGCGATGCGCTGGTGGCTGCGATCTGCGGCGCGGTTGTCGCCCTGATGGTGGGAGCGTCCTATGCCGCCGTGCCGTTCTACAACTGGTTCTGCCGCGCCACCGGCTTCAACGGCACCACGCAGGTCGCGACCTCGGCGCCCTCGATCGCGCCGCTGGCGCGCAAGATCGCGGTGCGCTTTGATTCCAATGTCGCGGGAGGGCTGCCGTGGAAGTTCGAGCCGGAGCAGACCGAGATCGAGATCAATATCGGTCAGGTTGTCACCGTCTATTACAACGTGACCAACCAGTCGGCGCGGACCACCACCGGGCAGGCGGCCTATAACGTGGCGCCGCTGACGGTCGGCGCGTATTTCCAGAAGATCAACTGCTTCTGCTTCACCGAGC
>VAZG01000606.1 GCA_005885285.1 Alphaproteobacteria bacterium
TTCCGGCACGACTTCCGGCCCGGCCGGCTGATGCATCGCGGCGTGCCTGGCGTCCGCGATCCACGGCTGCTGGTTGACCATCGGAAGCCGCCAGACGCTGCGGCCGGCGCTGGCGAAATGATCGAGCCGGGTCACCGAACAATTGTCGATGTCGAAGGCAAGTCCTTTTTCCGGTTGGCCGTCCAGCGCAAGCCCGATCGCCGCCTTGATCGTGCCGCCGTGGCCAACGGCGATCACATCCTTGCCGGCGTGCTCGGCATTGATCCGCTCGATCGCGCCGACGACGCGCTTATAGAGATCCATGAAACTTTCGCCACCGGGTGGGGGCTCTTCGATATCGGCGAACCAGTGGCTGCCGAGCGGCCTGGAGGCGATGAATGCCGCGCGATTGGTGCCTTGCCACTCTCCGAGATGCTGTTCGGCGAAGGCCGCATCCTTGGTCATGTTCGCAGGCTTGGGAAAGCCGGTCGCCCAGATCGCCTCCGCGGTCTGATGCGTGCGCATCAGGTTGCTCGCAACCCAAACTGCGCTGCGCGGCAGGATTTTTGCGACCGCCTCGAACACTTCGCGATCAGAGGTGTCACAGGCGATATCCTTCTGGCCGTAGATGTTGCCGCCGTCGCTGCGCACCGGCGCGTGGCGCACCCACCACCATCGCGTCGCGACGACCGCCGATTTGTCTGGATTGGACATCGCCAAACCCCTTCAATACTGTTTGGTGTCGTCGTACGTGAGAGCGCGCACCGCCTCAAGTGACTTTGACGTTTGAAACCTTGTTTGAAATTCCGCAAAGCGGCAAACGGGAATACCAAGGGAGGAACGCATGGGCCGCCTCGAAGGCAAATCCGTCATCATTACCGGTGCCGGCAGCGGCATCGGCCGCGCGGCCTCGCTTTTGTTCACCCAGGAAGGCGCAAGATTGATTGCGGTCGACCGCACCGACGGCGTCAAGGAAACCGTGGCGCAGATCCAAAAGGCCGGCGGCACCGCCGAAGCCGTGTTGGGTGATGCCGGTTCGGAACAGGATGTGATCGGCTTCATTGCTCGAGCGGTGTCGAAACACGGCAGGCTGGACGCGCTCTGGGCCAATGCCGGCATCAGCGGCGGGCTGGTGCCGATTGCCGAGCAAACGGTCGAGCACTGGCAGGAAATCCTGCGCATCAATCTGATCGGCCCGTTTCTGGCGATCAAACATGCGATCCCGCACATGATGAAGCAAAAGTCCGGCGCGATCGTCTGCACCGCGTCGGTCGCGGGCTTGAAATCCGGCGCCAGCGGCCATCCCTATGCCGCCAGCAAGGCCGGCGTCATCAGCCTGGTGCAGACCACGGCCTATTCGCTGTCCGGCACCGGCGTGCGCATCAACGCGGTCTGCCCCGGCTTGATCGAGACCGGCATGACCAAGCCGATCTTCGACAATGCCAAAGAGCGCGGCACCGATCACAAGATCGGCCAGCTCAATCCGTTGAAGCGCGCCGGCCAGCCGCACGAGCTGGCGGCGATGGGATTGTTCCTCGCAAGCGACGAGGCGTCTTACGTCAACGGCCAGGCAATCCCGGTCGATGGCGGCCTCACCGCCTCGATGCCGTACGCCGGGAAGCCGATTTGAAGAAGTATTCCCTCGCCCCGCTTGCGGGGAGAGGGTCAGGGTGAGGGGGACTCTCCGCAGACCGAGTTCGTGGAGGGTCCCCCTCACCCGGACCGCGCTTGTGCGCGATCCGACCTCTCCCCGCAAGCGGGGCGAGGTGATTGGAGTCGCGGAAGCTTTTGCGAGCAATTTTCCAGATTCAATTTTCAAAGGACATGACCCCGCATTCTCGCGGCGCGGATAGCGCCCGAGCTGTGTATGAACGTTGTCCCTCAGAAGGTAGAGGGCGCAGGGAAAGCCGGGTGCTCAGCAAGCACCCGCAGCCTCGCACGCAACAAAAAAGCGCACGAGCGTAGTCGCCACAGGTTCGCCGAAACAATCCGACCTTCCCTGCGCAATGGTTTACGGCTTATTCCGCGCTCTCCTTGGTGACCGGGCTTTATTGCCACCATCGCTTGCGGATCGCTCCGCCAACTTGACGCCAGCGTCGGGGCGTCAGGACCACACGGCTTTGCCGTCCGCAGGCCTGCGCTCTCGTCAGCAGCGCCGCCTACGTCCACCGCATCCCGCACCCAACGTTCGTGACGATCGCGAAGCGCCCCTCTTGTGGGAACAGGACGCTGTGACTGTGAGGCTGATTTGGGGTCTCCGGCAATGCCACGCGCATGCGACAGATTAACACGACGGGCAATTTACGCATGACGGCCATGCGAGCATTGCCCGTCGGGCAAAATTGGCCTTTGCAGCGGTACGCGCGGCGGATCGCGCAGCTGCGTCATAACCGGTTTATCCCCTCGCCCTGAGGAGCGCGCTCTTGCGCGCGTCTCGAAGGATGAGGCCGAAAGAACGCGCCGGGGCTTAGTGGTTCGAGACGGCGCATACGCGCCTCCTCACCATGAGGGTCTAGTGACCCAGTGGAATTAGAGCAGGCCTCTATAGATACCGGGCTCGGATCCTTCGATAGGCACGGCGCCGACCACCTTTGAATAGAACGCGGCAGGCCCCACGCCGCCGATGATGGCGTAGCCAAAGCCTTGCTGCCTCATGGCTTCAAGGCAAGCGAACAACAGGGCTGTGCCTATTCCGCTATTACGCGCCGCAGGGTCGACGCCGGTAGGCCCAAAGAAGTTGGGACAGGTGGCGTCGTGGCAGGCAAATCCCAGGATCTCTCCTTTTTTGACCACGATGAAACAGGAAACAGGTTGGCGGCTGAACGCGATTTCGACTTCGCTCGCCCATGCCTCACTAAAGGATTTCCGTACCCAAGCCGTCACCTTGTGCTTTTCGGGCGCCAGCGCGCGCCGCAGGACGTTTCCCGCCAGCCGCAGCCGTTCAAACGCCTGGCTGGAATCGGGGAGATCATAAAGTTTTACGAGCATGTCCATCGGGCGATGAAATCCTTTGGTGGGCGGAACGGAGACCGAAGCTTCGTCGGACGACAATCGGTGAGAGCGACGTCCGACCGGCGTGCGGGCCCTCGACGCGTCGCCGCGGCTCACTCAGCCGTGCTTCACCATCGGGCACTCGCTCTTGCTCAGGGGGCGCGCCGCGTCCTCGGCCGGCACCGTGGCGAGCAGCTTGAGATAATCGAAAGGATATCTGGATTCGGAGGGCTTCTTCACCTGCAGCAGATAATAGGGCCGCATCACACGCCCATCCTCACGCACCGTGCCCTTGGTGTAGAAGTCATCGATCGGAAGTTCCTTCATCTTGGCAACGACCTTGGTGGCGTCGGTCGTGTCGGCTGCCGCCACCGCCTTGAGGTAGTGCAATGTCGCGCCGTAGGTCCCGGCGTGGATCATGCTTGGCGGCTTCCCGCTGTTGCGGGCGAGGAAGCGTTTGGTCCAGGCGCGGGTCGCATCGTCGAGGTCCCAGAAGAAGGTCTCGGACGCGGTCAGGCCCTGCGCCGCTTCGAGGCCAAGCGCGTGGGTGTCGGGAAACTGCAGCAGGAGCGCCGCTACACGCTGGTCGCCGCCGCGGCTCACGCCGAATTCCGCGGCCTGTTTGATCGCGTTGATGGTGTCGCCGCCGGCGTTCGAGAGAGCGACGATCTTCGCCTTCGAGGCTTGCGCCTGCAGCAGATAGGACGAGAAGTCGGCGGTATTGAGCGGATGCCGCACGGCCCCCACCACCTTGCCACCGGCGGCCGTGACGAACGCTGAGGTGTCGCGCTCCAGGGCATGCCCGAACGCGTAGTCGGCGGTGATGAAAAACCAGCTATCCCCACCCTGCTTCACCAACGCCTGGCCGATCGTCGCCGCAAGGCCGTAGGTGTCGAAGCTCCAGTGCACGCCGTGCGGCGAACAGGCTTTTCCGGAGAGATCCGAGGTGGCGGCGCCGGTGTTGATGTCAACGGCGTCGCGCGTGCGCGTCACCTCGCGCACGGCGAGCCCCACGGCCGAATTGGGAATGTCGAGGATGAGGTTGACGCCGTCGTTCTCGATCCATTGCCGCGCGATGTTGGCGCCGATGTCCGGCTTGTTCTGGTGGTCGGCGAAGATGACTTCGATCGGCCGGCCAAGCACCTTGCCGCCGTAATCCTCGACCGCCATGCGTGCGGCGTGGACCGAGCCCATGCCGGTCAGATCCGCGTACAGTCCCGTCTGGTCGTTGAGGACACCGAGCTTCACGGCTTGCTGAGCGACCGCGGCGGTCAGCCCCGCTCCCCACAGCAGGAGCGCGAGCGCGGCGATGATGTTGCGACGCATGAAAATCCCTCCCCTTGCCGTAGCGACCGTTGAATGCCGGTCGTCTTGGCGCGATCGTACACGGGAAGAGCATCACTGCAAAGCGGGGCGCGGGCTTTTGCTCCCGCGCCGTGCATCAGCGCGGCATGGCAGCAACAGGGCAGTGACAATAGATCGGCGTAGTGGAAGCGGAATTCGCTCGCCCTTTCATGTCGCAAAGGGCCATTTAAGCGATCGACCTATTCGATAACCTCGTCAGCGGTGATCAGCAGGGATGATGGAAGTGTCAACCCAAGGGCCTTGGCCGCCTTGAGATTGATTACCTGTTTGAAACGGGTCGGCTGTTCGACCGGCAAGTCCGCGGGCTTTGCGCCGCGCAATATCTTGTCAACATAACCGGCGGCCTTGCGGAAATAATCGGGGAAATCCTGTCCGTAGGATATCAGTACGCCGTAGGGGACCATTTCCGCTTGCAAGCCAATGGTCGGAATTCCATGGGCAAGCGCCGACGCGCCGACACGGGCCCGCTCATTGAAAAAGATCGGCCCGGTCGCAATGACACCGTCCACGTGATCGCTCTGTGCCTGTGCGAACGCCGGTTCGATAGCGTCAGGTACTGAAATCGCGACCGAACGAAACGCAAGTCCGAGCGTCTTGGTCGCCGCCGTGTAGGCCGGAATTATGCCCGGCTGCATGATTGAATATTGAGGGTCAACGAACAGCGCGACGCTGGATAGATTTGGAACGGCCTCCTTGAGCAACGCCAGGAATTTGCCGGAGAGATCAATCGTCAGCGTTGAAAGCCCGGTCATGTTGCCGCCGGGATGCGCCAGACTTGCGACAAGTCCAGCGCTGACCGGGTCCGGCATAATGACAAACACAACGGGAATTGTGCTTGTGATCTGCTTGAAGGTAACAGCAGCGGCTGGCGATACCGCGATGGCGACATCAACGTCACTTTCGACAAGCTCTTTTGCGAGAATCGGATACCGATTGAGCTGCTCAGCAGGAAATTTGTGCAAGAACTCGATGCTCTTGCCCTCGACATAGCCGAGATCGCTAAATGCCTTGATGAGCACGGTAAGGTACTCACGTTCCTCCTCCGCGCTGCCCGCATGCCAGAGCACGCCGATCCTCGCAATCTTGCGGCCTGGCTGTGCCGCCACAGCCGTGCGCGGGACCAGCAAGACAGAGGTGCTGAGAAGCGAAATGAACTCGCGTCGCCTCATGGAGTGCCCCACGACCAAGAACGAGTTGTCTAACTTCAGATTAGCAGATTGGAAGCCTCCGAGCGAGAGTCGGCCAATGTCGTGTTTGGGTCTTGGCTGTGTAAAAACACCCTTCCCGGGGAGTTGGTGAGAATCCAGGACCGGCTCGGTCTCAGGCCGCGATCGCAGCGATCAGCGGCTTGATCCCGACGATGTTCATGACCCGTGT
>VAZG01000255.1 GCA_005885285.1 Alphaproteobacteria bacterium
CTTCTCCGATCGCCCCGTGCAGCAGAAGCTCGATCTGTTCCGCGAAGACCGCGGGAATGCTTGAGTGGGTTTTAACCTCGCCCCGCTTGCGGGGAGAGGTCGGAGACGAAGCGATAGCTAAGTCTCCGGGTGAGGGGGACTCTCCACGAGTCCGAATGCGTGGAAACAGCCCCTCACCCCAACCCTCTCCCCGCGAAGAGCGGGGCGAGGGAGCAGATCACCGCCAGTGCAACAATCGCGTTTCCAGCCAATTGATCAGCCGACCCATCGCAAGCCCGAACAGCGACAGGATCACGACGCCGGCCAATAGCTGATCGGTCTGCATCAGGTTGCCCGCTTGCAGCACGAAGGCGCCGATACCGTATTCGGCGCCGATCATCTCGGCGCTCACGACCAGCAGCAGCGCGACCGACGCGGTGATGCGAAAACCGGCGAGGATCGAGGGCAGCGCGCCGGGCCAGATCACGCGGCGCATGATGATCGGGAACGGCACGTTGAAACTCTGCGCCATCCGGATCAGGTTGCGCGGCACATTATCGACGCCGCTATAGACCGAGATCGCGGTCGAGAAGAACACCCCGAGCGCGATGGTCGCGATCTTCGGCTCCTCGCCGATACCGAGCCACAGGATCAGAAGCGGCAACAGCGCGATCTTCGGGATCGGAAACAGCGCCGAGATGAAGGTGATGCCGACGCTGCGCGCCAGGCTTGAGAGACCGATCGCGAACCCGACGGCGATGCCGGCAGCAGTGCCGAGCATCCAGCCGACGCCGATGCGCATGATCGAATAAGACAAATGTTGCCAGAGTGCGCCCGAGATCGCGAGCTGGTAGATCGCGCGCGCGATCGCCGTTGGCGGCGGAAGAAACAGCGGATTGACAAGCGCGGCGCCGGCGGCCAATTGCCAGACCGCGATTGCGAGCAAAAGCGCAATCCAGCGCCTGCGGCGGCCCGCGCTGGGGACAAAACCCGCGCCGCGAAATTTGACCTGCCGCGTTTCCGGCGCGGCTTCGGCTGGCGGCTGATCCTCATGCGTCGAGCGGTCAAGCATGCTGGACCTCGCGCTCGGCGTCGATCGCTTCCTCACGGATCAGCGACCACAGCTCGTTCTGCAAGGCCAGCAATTTGCCGCGGGCATCGATCGCGCCGCGCTCGCTCCGCGTCATCGCAATGGGCACCACCTCGCGGACCCGCCCCGGACGCCGCGACAGGACGACAATGCGATCGGCGAGCCGGATCGCTTCCTCCAGATTATGCGTCACGTAAACCGCGCCCATCGCGCCGTCGGCGAGCAGGCGAACAAAATCCTCCATCAGCAATTCGCGGGTCTGCGAGTCCAGCGCCGAGAGCGGCTCGTCCATCAGGAGGATCGCGGGCTTCACCGCAAGCGCCCGCGCAATGCCGACGCGCTGGCGCATGCCGCCGGATAATTGTTTTGGGTAAGTGCCGCGAAAATCCGCAAGGCCGGTGCGGCGCAGGGCATCATCGACAAGCGCACGGCGCTCAGCGAGGGCGAGGCCGGTGTGCAACAACGGAAACTCGATATTCGCCTCGACCGTGCACCAGGGCAGCAGCGCAAAATCCTGGAACACAAAGGTCAACGGGTTGAGGCTATCCGCCGGCGGCGCGCCACGCAGTTCAGCCGCGCCCGCGCCCGGTTGCAGCAGGCCGCCGAGGATCGACAGCAGGGTGCTCTTGCCGCAGCCGGAAGGGCCGACAATCGCGACCACCTCGCCTGAGCACACCGTGAACGACACGTTGCCGAGCACGTCGAGCGCGCCGAAGCGGTGGCTGATATGGTCGGCGATCAGGTCCATGAATTGTACTCCAATTGGCCGAACCGCGGCGGTGGCCTCATGGTTCGAGACGCGCTTTGCGCTCCTCACCATGAGGGTCTGAGACCTCATCCTGAGGAGCATCGCGAAGCGATGCGTCTCGAAGGATGAAGCCACTATCAGTCCGGCTTCACATAGTCCTTGGCGATGATGGCATCCGCATCAAATCCCTTGTCGACGAAACCTTGGCTCTGCAGCCATTTGATCTGGTTGTCGACGTTGCCAACGTCGAGCTTGCCGTCCGGATCGATATAGGCGCAATTGCCGACCACCTGCTCGACCGGCAGCTTGGTATATTTCGCGATGATCTCCAACAGCGGCTTTGTGGTCTCGCTGATCGGTACCTTGCCGTCCTTCACCGCGGCCAGAATGACATCGTGATATTCGCGATCGGCGCGCGCCAGCGCCGCCAGGAGTTTCGTCACCAGCGGCTTGTTGGCCAGCGTCCTGGGCGAAGCAAACACCGCGCCCAATTGCCATGGCGTCTCGTCGCCGACCCAACCTAAGAATTTGGCGCCGCCGGAATCCATCAGGGTTCGCGCGGTCGAGACCGGCAGCAGTGCGGCGTCAACGGTTTCGCCTTTCAGCGCCGCCGCCGCGTTCGACAGCGATTGCAACGGCAGCACTTTGACGTCGCCAAGCTTGAAACCGTATTTATCGGCGAGCAGACCCAGCGAATAATGGAAGCTCGATCCCACCTGCGTTACCGCGACGCGCTTGCCCGCGAGATCCTTCGGCGTCTTCAGGCCGGCGGCGTAGGCGTTATTGCTGGCGAAATAGCCGATCAGGGGATAGCCGGGCTTCTCGCGGCTCATGCCGCCGATCACCTTCAGCGTGCCCTTGCCCGCAAGATTGTAAAGCCCGGCGGTGAACGCCGTGATGCCGAAATCGATATCGCCCGAGGTGGTGGCGACGGCGATCGGCTGCGCCGCATCGAAGAATTTGAGCTCGATATCGAGCCCGGCGTCGCGGAAATAGCCCTTGTCCTGCGCGATGAACACCGGGGCGGACGACGACAACCGGAGCACGCCGATCCTGGCCTTCAGCACGTCGTCAGCCCGCGCGATTCCGGTCGCGCTCAGCGCCAGCAAGCCAGCCAAAACGAGCGGCACCCATCCTCTCATCAGGTTTCCTCCGATTTTATTTATTCCAGAGCCCAATCAATTCGACTGAAGCATTGGTTCGATGTTTCGGCAATGGCGGTGAACTCCCTCTCCCCTTGTGGGAGAAGGTTGGGGTGAGGGGTTCAGGTCTATCGATAAAGCTTAACCCCTCACCCGGATCGCATCTGTCGATGCGATCCGACCTCTCCCACAAGGGGAGAGGTGACATCGAGCACGCGGCACGGGTTCAGATTCATCGGCTAGCCCTTACAGTCCTTCAGGAACCGCCTGGTCCCGCCCGATAAAGGCGCCTTGCTGCCTCAGCGTCTGTTGCAACTTTTCAACCGCAATGTCGCGCGGAATCGTGTTGCCGGATAGCGCCAGCGCCGCCGCAGTGCCCGCGGCCTCGCCCATCGCGAAGCAGGCGCCGGAAACCCGCGCCGCCGATTGCCCATCATGCGTCATCGAGGCGCAGCGCCCGGCGATCAGAAGATTGTCGACGGCCTTGGGAAGCAGCATCCGGTAAGGCAGTTCATTGAAGCCACGCGACCCAGGGATCGGCGGGAACTTGAAGATCACGTCGCCCGCGACATGCACCTCCATCGGCCAGCCGTTGACGCCGATCGAATCGTCGAACGCGGCGCAGCCGAGCACGTCCTCGCCTGAGAGCATATAGCCGCCGATGACGCGGCGCGTTTCGCGAATGCCGAGCTGCGGCGGCAGGTCAACGATGTAGGATTTCTCAAAACCCGGCACGGTGCGCAGGAACTCAAAAGCTTCGATCGCCTGACGGCGGCCGTCGATCTCGCCGCGGGTGAGATCGTCGGGCGCAAGGCCGTTGATGGCGCGGCCGTCCGCGCGCGCGACTTGCGTGAAATTGACCCGCCACTCGATCTGCGAGCGCTGCGGTCGCACGATCGCGCCCTTGCGCGGAAATTTGTGGGAGCCTTCGGCTTCGGCCTTTTCCATCAGCGCTGGAATGGTCCGCCAGGCCTCGCCGGCTTTTTCGGGATCGATGCCGTTCAGCCGAAACATCATCGAGGGATAAAGCATGCCGCCTTTGTTGTCGCCCACCTCAAACGGCGCGCCGGCCCAGGCCGCGAGATCGCCGTCGCCGGAGCAGTCGATGAAAATGTCGGCCATCACCGCCTGCCGGCCGGCCTTGGTTTCCACAATAAGCGCTTTGATGCGGCGCTCGTGATGCATCACGGCGCCGGCGCCCAGCGCATGGAAGAGGATATCGACCTTGTGGGCGGCGAGCAGATCGTCGGCCGCGATCTTGTAAGCCGCGGTGTCGTAGGCCTGCGCCAATATCTTGCCGAGAATGAGATGCGGCGCGTTGAGCCCGCCGAGCCGATCGATGCGCGCCAATAGCTCGGAGGCCACGCCCTGCACCACCCGATGCATCTCGCCATAGACATTGGCATGCAGCCCGCAAAAATTCGTCACGCCCGCGGCCGTGCCCATGCCGCCGAGGAAGCCATAGCGCTCGATCAACAGCGTGCGCCGCCCGGCGCGCGCAGCCGCGACAGCGGCCGCAATGCCCGCCGGTCCGCCGCCGAGGACTGCGACTTCATACTCGCCGTAGATCGGAATTTGCCGCGCGGGCTCTTGAATGGTGCGAGAGGGCAACGTGGGGTTCCCGGATGATCGGTAACGGATCATGCCGGGGTTAGGGAATTTTGGCCATCTCGTCAAAGGGACGAGGCAGCCATGCGTGGCTCGCGCTCGCACAGACCTTCGCGACCGGTTGCGCTTGCAGGCAAGCACGTGGAAACTAGGCGCCCGTCGCGATCGTTCCACCTCAACAGGACCCCCTCCCCATGCGTATCTGCATTTTTGGCGCGGGCGCCGTCGGCAGTCATTTTGCAGTGCGGCTCGCGTTGTCAGGGCATGACGTCTCCTGCGTGATGCGCGGGCCGCATCTTGACGCGGTGAAGGCAAAGGGCCTGACGCTGCGCGTGGGCGACGCCAGCTTCAATGCGAAGGTCAAGGCATCCGACAACCCGGCAACGCTCGGCCCGCAGGATCTCGTCATCAGCACGCTGAAGGCGACCGGGGTCGGCAGTCTCGCAACCGGCATGCGACCGCTGCTCGGCGACGATACGCCGGTGCTGTTCGCGCAGAACGGGATTCCCTGGTGGTACGATATCGGCTTGCCGGCCGATCATCCGCCGCCGCCTGATCTCGGCTTTCTCGATCCCGGTGGACGGCTGCGCGCCATTGTTCCGAAGCAGCGGATCATCGGCGGCGTGATCTTTTCCGCCAACGAGGTGGTCGAGCCCGGCGTGGTTGCCAATCTTTCGCCGGAGCGAAACATGCTGCTGATCGGCGAATGCGACGACCGGCAATCCGAGCGCATCGCGCGATTGCGCGCCACGCTCGAGGAGGCTTCGATCGCCTCGCCGCCGGCGGCGCGGATCAGGGAAGCGATCTGGTCCAAACTCCTGACCAACATGTCGATGTCGGTGCTGTGCCTGTTGACCGGGCAAACCGCGCGCGCCGTCAGGGACGAGCCGGCGTTGCGCGACGTCATCCCGCGCCTGCTGGATGAGGCGAACGCGGTTGGCCAGAGCTGCTGCCCGACCGTCAAGCGGGTCATCCGTGGCGGCCCCGCGCCCGAGCACAAGCCGTCGATCCTGCAGGATTACGAGCTTGGCCGCGCCTTGGAAATCGATGCGCTGGTGCGCGCGCCGGCTGCGTTCGCGCGGACCGCGGGACTTCCCACGCCGATGCTCGACATGCTGGCAGGCCTCGCGATCCAGAAGGCGCGGGACAAGGGGCTCTACCAGGCCGACTGGTTGGCTTGACGGTGAGGCGGTCAGATCGCCTCTAGCCCTAGGCGATCGAACAGTTTCCGGTCGGCCGCGTCTTCCGGATTGACGGCGGTCAACAGGGTGTCGCCGATGAAGATCGAGTTGGCGCCGGCAAAGAAGCACAGCGCCTGCATCTCATCGGTCATGGCCGAGCGGCCTGCCGATAGCCGGACATATGATTTCGGCATCATGATGCGCGCCAGCGCAACGATCCGGACAAACTCGATCGCCGCGACCGGAGCCTGCTCCGCAAGCGGTGTGCCGGCAATCGGAATCAGCATGTTGATCGGCACGCTTTCCGGCGGCTCGGCCAGGTTGGCCAGTGTCACCAGCATGTCGACGCGGTCGGCTTCCTCCTCGCCCATGCCGAGGATGCCGCCGCAGCAGACCTTCATGCCGGATTGCCGGACATTTTCCAGCGTGTCGAGGCGATCGGAATAGGTCCGCGTCGAGACCACCTTGGGATAATAGCGCTCCGAGGTATCGATGTTGTGGTTGTAGTAGTCGAGCCCGGCCGCGCTGAGGCGGTCCGACTGGTCGCGGTCGAGCATGCCAAGCGTCATGCAGGTCTCGAGCCCGAGCGCCTTCACCGCGCCGACCATTTCGACGATGGCCCCCATGTCGCGCGGTTTCGGATTGCGCCAGGCGGCGCCCATGCAGTAGCGCGTCGCGCCGCTATCCCTGGCCTTGCGCGCCTCGGTGACGACCTTTTCGACATCCATCAGCCTGGACGCGGCCAGACCGGTCGAATGATGGGAGGACTGGCTGCAATAGCCGCAATCCTCCGGGCAGCCGCCGGTCTTGATGTTGAGGAGCTTGCTCAGCTGGATGCGGTTGGGATCGAAATGCTGGCGGTGGACCGATTGCGCCTTGAACAGGAGATCGTTGAACGGCAGCCGGTACAGCGCCCAGGCGGCCTCGCGCGTCCACGCCGGCGCTGCTGCAGGCGGCGTCATTG
>VAZG01000256.1 GCA_005885285.1 Alphaproteobacteria bacterium
TCACCTTCAACTGCGCCTGCTGGAAGGCGTCGAACAGGCCGTAAACTTGCGCGCCGGGCAGCCCAAACACCGTGTTGACGCCATGCGCCACGAGGCCGCTTACGATCGCTTCGCCGCCGGTCATGGAAGTCATTGTGGGGTCCAATCGCTTGCGATTTTATTCAGGCTTCGTCGACCACGGCGTTACGCAGCACGCCGATATTTTCGGCTTCGACCTCGACGACATCGCCAGGCCTAAGATAGCGCGGCGGATCGAACCGTGCGCCGGCACCGGTCGGCGTCCCCGTGACGATGACGTCGCCGGGCACGAGCGTGGTGAAGGTCGAGATATAGTTGATGAGATAGCGGAAGCCGAAGATCAATCGCGAGGTGCGATCATCCTGCCGCGTTTCGCCGTTGACCCGCGTCGTCAGGCGGATGTCGGCAATCTGCGCTTCCTCACTATAAGGTACGAGCCAGGGGCCGAGGCTTCCGGTGGAATCGAAATTCTTGCCTTGCGTCACATTGAATTTCGCATGCCGCACCCAGTCCCGGATAGTGCCTTCGTTGCAGAGCGTCACCGCGGCGATGTGATCGAGCGCCGTGCTTTCAGGAATATGCCGGCCGGCATTGCCGATGATGAGCGCCACTTCGCCTTCATAGTCGAGCTGCGTCGAGGCGCGCGGGCGCAGCAGCGGCGCGTTGTGGCCGACGAAAGAACGCGGCGTGCGCATGAACATGCTCGGATATTTCGGGGCTGCCTCGCCGTCCTTATATTCGGCGTTGCGGTCGGGATAGTTCACGCCGATGCAGATGATCTTTTCCGGTGAGGGGATCGGCGGGAGAAAAGCGACTGCCTCCAGCGCATGATCCGGCGAGCGCCGCGCCGCATCCTCGGCGAGTTTCGTCAACGCGCCAGCGGCAATCGCTTCGCGCAGCGTTGGATATTCGTTTTCAAAACGTGTTGAGAGATCGACGATGCCACCATCGACCACGGCGCCATATCCGGTCTTGCCGCCGGTGGAATAGGTTGCGAGGCGATGTAAAATCATGAAATTCCTGCTCAGGGGAGATTCAAGCCGGCAGCCTTGATCGCTGCGGTCACAGCGGGCGCTCGCAAATAATCGATGAACGCTTTGGCAGCGTCGGTCTCTTCGCTATCGGCTGCGACCGCCGCGCTGAAAAGCAACTCCTGCTGCAAATCGGCCGGGAAGGGGCCGACGAGCTCGACACCAGCGGCGTTCAATACGTTGGTGAGGAATATGCCAAGTTCGGCTTCGCCCTTGGCGACGGCCGGCGCGATGTCGCTCGGAGCCGACTGGGCCCTGGTCTTGGCTTTCAAGTCCTCGGCAATGCCGAGGCGCTCGTAAACCTTGGCGATATAGGCGCCGGCCGCGCTTGCCGGCACGGATGCAATTGATTTCGCATCGAGCAGAGCCTTTCTGAAGGCATCGGGCGTGGAAATGTCGGGCTTGGGCGCCCCACTGCGAACGATGACGCCGTAGCCGACGCGGGCGATGTCGACCATCGGCCCGGGCGCGAAATGGCGTTTCGCCGTGACGTCCTTGAAGACATCGACGGGCACCACGGCCAGATCGAAAGGTGTGCCCGAATTGATGCGCGCAATGATGTTCGGCGTGGAATCGAAGTGGATGGCAAGCTTGTGGCCGGTGGCCTTCTCGAAGTCCGGCCCGAGCTCCTTGAGCAAGCCGGCCAGCGATCCGCCTGCAATAAGCTTGAGTTCGACGGCTTGAGCTGATGTCATCGTTGATAAGGCCAAACTGAGTATTACTGCGACATGTTTCATCGCGGCTCCTAGTCGGCGACCGTGACGTCGGCGACGAACTGCGGCTCGCGCACCTTCTGTCCGCGGAACGGCGATCCCTGCTCGAACCAGGAACGCGGCGCGGGCGCACCCCACAGCGTCTGCCGCCGCGGGTCCTTTAGCGACCAGCGCATCGGCGCATGATCATGGTCCATGGTGAAATAGTCGCTGGTATAGAGCTCGAGGCGATGGCCGTCGGGATCTCGGATATAGAGGAAGAAGGCGTTCGAAATGCCGTGGCGGCCAGGGCCGCGCTCGATGTTCTTCACAAAACCGCTCGCGGCCATCACATCGCAGAGGTGTAAAATGTTCATCGCGGTCGGCACCCAATAGGCGAAGTGGTGCAGGCGAGGGCCCTTGCCGTTGGTGAGGGCGAAGTCGTGCACATTGCCCTTGCGATGCAGCCAGGCGGCGGCGATACGGCCGTTGGGCCCGTCCTCCTCGGCGTATTCGGTCAGCCGAAATCCGATCCGGGTGTAGAAGTCCATTGTGTCCTGCACTTCGGCGGCGAACACGTTGAAATGATCAAGCCGCTGCGGATGGCAGCCCTTATAGAGATCGTAACGGCGGAGCAGATGCGGGCGCTTCTCCATCGCGGCGTAAAGCTCGATCTGGAAGCCGAAGGGATCGGTGAATTGCAGCGTGCGGCCCTGGAACGGCTGCTCGGCAAAGGCGTGATGGATACCGTTCTTTGAAAAGAATACGGCGGCCTTTTCGAGATCGTCGTCGTTGCCGACCTTGAAGCCCAGGCGGTTGCAGGCGGCGGCCTGCGCCTGGCGCAGCACCAGCGAGTGATGCTGGTGTTCCTCGCTGCCGCGCAGGTAAACGGCGCTATCGTCGCGATCCTCGACATGCAGCCCGACCGTGCTTTCATAGAACTCGCGGCTGGCATCGAGGTCGGTCACGTCGAGCACGACGTGGCTGCTCCTGATGATGTTGAAGGGCGGATCGAAGACGTGTTGCGGAACGGGCATGCGGGTTTCCTGATTCTTGTACTCTCTATATCCTCATGGTGAGGAGGCGCTCTCGCAAGCGAGCTCCTTTAGGACGAGGACACCCCCAATCTCTGTATCTTGTGCGTCCCGCGCGCGAGCGAGACATGCTTGGTTTCCATGTAGAAGTCGAACGAATAGTCGCCACCGTCCCGGCCGATGCCGGAGGATTTCATGCCGCCGAACGGGGTCGGCAAATGGCGGACGTTTTCTGAATTGAGCCAGATCATGCCGGCTTCGAGCGCATCTGCAACCCGCAGCGCGCGGCCCATATCTCCGGTCCAGACATAGGCGGTGAGGCCATAGTTCACGCCGTTGGCGATCTCGATAGCGTCATTCTCGTCGTGGAACGGGATCACGGTCAGGAACGGACCGAACACTTCCTCTTGCGCCACGCGCATCTTGGAATGCGCGCCGGTGACAAGCGTCGGCTGGACATAATGCCCGCCGCCGGGACCGTCATACGGCTTGCCGCCGGCGGCGATCACCGCGCCGTCCTGCCGCGCCACGTCGAAATAGGCGCAGACTTTTGCGAGATGACGCTCGTGGATCAGGGGTCCGATCTCGGTTGCGGGATCGAGCGGATGGCCGACCTTCAGGGCCTTCACCCGCGCCGTGAGCTTGGCGATGAAGGTTTCCGCGATGTTCTCGTGGATCAACAGCCGGCTCGACGAGGTGCAGCGCTCGCCGTTCAGCGAGTAGATCATGAACACGACCGCATCGAGCGCACGGTCGAGATCGGCGTCGTCGAACACGATCACCGGGTTCTTGCCGCCGAGCTCGAAATGCACACGTTTTAGCGTCGGCGCGCCCTGCGCCATGATCGCCGAACCCGTCGCGCTCTCGCCGACGAAGCCGATCGCCTTGATGGCGGGATGCTCGGTCAGCGCCTTGCCGGCTTCCTCGCCAATGCCGTGCACCGTGTTGAGCACGCCGTCCGGCACGCCGGCCTCTTTGACGAGCTTGGCCAGGAGGTCGGCCGTCACCGGCGACCATTCCGCGGGCTTGTGCACCACCGTGCAACCCGCGGCGAGGGCAGGGGCGATCTTCCAGGTCGAGAGCATGAAGGGTGTGTTCCACGGCGTGATCACGCCGACCGGGCCGATCGGCACGCGCGTGGAGACGTTCCAATGTTCTTCGCTCGGCATGTTGAGCCCGTCGCGGGCTTCGGTGCATTTATCGGCGAAGAAACGGAAGTTTTCTGCGGCGCGGATTGCCGCCTTGGCCATGAAGCGATGAGCCTGGCCGGTGTCGATGCATTCGAGCACGGCGATATCGTCGGCGCGGTCCTCAATGGCGTCAGCGACCCCGTGCAGCAGTTTCCGGCGCATGACAGCGGGCATATCGCGCCATGATTTGAAGGCGAGGCTCGCCGCCGTCGCGGCGCGGTCGATATCATCGGCAGTGCCGCGGGCGACATTGGCAAGCACGACGCCATCGATCGGCGACTTGGTCTCAAAGGTTAAGCCCGAGATCGACGGCACGATCTTGCCATCGATCATGTGCCCGATGCTCTCGGCCTTTAATTTTGCGAGCAGTGGTGCGGCACGGTCGCGATTGGCCTGAAAGACGTCCTTTGGCGTGACCTTATCCATGCACGGCCTCTACTTTCAAAGCTTCGTGGATGTTGTTGCGCTTCCAGCTGGTCTCCTTGTCGTTGATCTGCATGTCGAACGACAGCGCGAACTTGCTCTGCGCGAACACCGGATCGAGATAGACCGACAACGCCTTGAAGATATGTTCGCCCGCCTTCTTGCGGGTCGCGAGGTCGCGGCCTTCGCCGAGCCGCAGCACCATGTCGAGAAAGCCGAAATTCGCTCCTCCGTCGGCAATCGCATAGTGCTCGCATCTGATGGCGCGGACGCGAATGCCGCCGAGCGGGAAGATGCCGGTCTCGACCGCGGCCTTGCGGACGACCTCGACGACCTTTCCTATGTCGACGCGGTCATCGAGATTGCCGGAATATTCGATGGTGAAATGCGGCATGGCGGGTTCACTCCTGAGGCTAGTTTGGCATCAAGCGAAGTAACAGTTTACCGAGCCATAGGCACCAAAGTCGGCTTGAATTGTGTCGCCCTTGCGGGTCTCGATCGGGCGGATGAACGATCCGGCCAGCACGACCTGTCCCGGTTCGAGCGCAAGTCCGAGCGGCGCGATCTTGTTGGCGAGCCAAGCCACGGCGGTCGCGGGATGATTGAGCACGCCGGCGGCGAGCCCGGTTTCTTCCACCTGGCCGTTGCGAGAACACAGCGCGCCGATCCAGCGCAGATCGGTATCCAGCGGGCGTATCGGCCGCCCGCCGAGCACAATGCCGGCGTTCGCTGCATTATCGGCGATGGTATCGAAGATCTTTCGCGCCGACTTTGTCACGGGATCGACGCGCTCGATCCTGGTGTCCAGAATTTCCAGCGCAGGCACCACGAAATCGGATGCATTGAGTACATCGAACATCGTGCAGTTAGGACCTGCGAGGCGCTTGTTCATGATGAAGGCGAGTTCCGCCTCGGCGCGTGTCGCGATGAATCGGTCCGACGGCACCAGCCCGCCATCGGCAAAGAACATATCGTCGAGCAATACGCCGGAATCGGGCTCATCGATATTGAGCGCGCTCTGCATCGCCTTCGAGGTCAGGCCGATCTTGTGGCCTTTGACAGAGCGGCCGGCGGCGACCTTAATCTCGATCCAGGCTTTCTGGACCGCGTAGGCTTCCTCGATGGTGATGTCAGGGTGTTCAAGCGAGATCTGCCGGATCTGCTTGCGCGTCTTTTCCGCCCGATCCAAGCGCTCGGCCGCGGTGCGGATGTCTTCTTTTGAAAGGGCCATGCGGGATTAGCAAAAATAGGGGTGCCGGGAGTTGATTAACATGTTAAGTTTATCGGCGCAAACCCAATTGCGGCTTGTTGCAATGCAAACTTCGACGGCGCGGTGGATGGCGGACGATTGACATGGCAGGTAAGAAATCGGCCAAAGGTTCCGTATCGAACATACAGGCCGCCCGGCGCCTGCCGATGCGCGAATTCTCCCGCTCGTTGCCGATGTCCTTGTTGCGCGCGCGCGAAGCGGTGATGCGTCAGTTCCGTCCCTCGCTGCGTCGACATGGATTGACGGAACAGCAATGGCGCATCCTGCGCGCGCTCGCCGCCATTGACGCGATCAAGGTCACCGAGCTTGCGCGGATGGCTTTCCTGCTGGGGCCGAGCCTGTCGCGGATTTTGCGCGATCTCGAAGCGCGTCATCTGATCGAGCGCCAGACCGACAGAATCGACCTGCGGCGGGCAGTCGTGTCGATCTCCGAAAAGGGGCTAAAGCTGATGGAAGCAGTCGCGCCCTCATCCGAAGCCATTTACGCCGAAATCACCAAGCGCTATGGCGCCCGCAAGCTTGGCGAGTTGCAGGCCATGCTGGGCGACCTGGAGGCAAGCCTTGCTGGGCTCGGAACGGCCGGCGGGTTGGATGCGGAAGGCAGCGAGTGAGGGCAATTTTGCATGATGCCATCCGGGAGCAAGCGGTGGACATCAGTGGGAATTTTCGCTCAAAGTGCCGGCCAAGCCGGTAAGCGAAAATCGGCGTCAGGACGGAAAGCGCTGCACTGATTTTGGTCAGTCTGGCGACAAGTGAGAGGCCCGAAAACCCGCCGATGGTTACCGTACAAGTTCAGAGACTGATCGATTTCGTCGCCGACGTGTTCACTCACTCGGAATCCTCGCCCGAGGAAGCCAAGCGCATCGCCACGTATCTCACGACTGCCAATCTCACAGGCCATGACAGCCATGGCGTGATCCGGGTGCCCGTTTACATCAGATGAAAGAAGATGGGCTCAGTGGTTCCCGATCAGAAAGTCGAGATCGTCGTCGACACGCCCTCGCTGGCGGTGATCGACGGCAAGTTCGGCTATGGGCAGACGGTGACGCCGCAGGCCGTCAAGGTCGGCATCGAGAAATGCAAGAAGGCCGGATTGGCCGCGATCGCGTTACGCAATGCCGGGCACATCGGCAGGGTCGGCGACTGGGCCGAGATGGCGGCAGCCGAAGGACTGGTGTCGGTGCATTTCGTCAACGCCGCCGGCTCGCTATTGGTCGCGCCCTTTGGCGGCGTTCAGAAGCGGCTCTCGACCGCACCCTATTGCGTCGGCATTCCGCGCAAGGGGCA
>VAZG01000257.1 GCA_005885285.1 Alphaproteobacteria bacterium
GCTGGCTACTCGAGGCCGGCGGCGCGCCATGGGTCTCGCTGAAGAGCTCGGCAAGCTTTTCGGTGATGGCGCCACCGAGCTCTTCGGCGTCGACGATGGTGACCGCGCGGCGATAGTAGCGTGTGACATCGTGACCGATGCCGATCGCGATCAGCTCGACCGGGGAGCGGGTCTCGATCTCCTCGATGATGTGACGCAGATGCCGTTCTAGGTAATTTCCGGGATTGACCGACAGCGTCGAATCGTCGACCGGCGCACCGTCCGAAATCATCATCAGAATCTTGCGCTGTTCGGCACGGCCCAGCAGCCGCTTGTGCGCCCAGTCCAGCGCCTCGCCGTCGATATTTTCCTTGAGCAGGCCCTCGCGCATCATCAGCCCGAGATTCTTGCGTGAGCGCCGCCACGGCGCATCCGCCGCCTTGTAGATGATGTGGCGGAGATCGTTGAGGCGGCCCGGGTTCGGCGGCTTGCCGGCCGCAAGCCAGGCTTCGCGGGATTGGCCGCCCTTCCAGGCGCGGGTGGTAAAGCCGAGAATCTCGACTTTGACGCCGCAGCGCTCCAGCGTCCGCGCCAGGATGTCGGCACAGGTTGCCGCGACCGTGATGGGGCGGCCGCGCATTGAGCCGGAATTGTCGAGCAGCAGCGTCACCACGGTGTCGCGGAAGGTCGCTTCCTTTTCATGCATGAACGACAGCGGGTGATACGGATCGGTGACCACGCGCGACAGCCGCGCCGGGTCCAGAATGCCTTCCTCGAGATCGAATTCCCAGGCGCGGTTCTGCTGCGCCATCAGCCGGCGCTGCAAGCGGTTGGCGAGGCGCGCTACTATGCCTTGCAAATGCGCGAGCTGCTTGTCGAGATAGGAGCGCAAGCGCTCCAGCTCATCATGGTCGCAGAGATCTTCGGCTGCGATCACCTCGTCGAATTTCGGCGCAAAAGCGTGATATTCCGGCCCGCGCGGCTCGTTGGTACCCCGCGCATTCGGCCGCGTGGCTTCCCCCGGGGTTTCGTCGTCGCCGAGTTCGCCGTCGTCGAAGGTGTCGCTGGTCGAAGCCTGCGCGCTTTCCATCGCACTTTCGGACATCTCGTCGGTGGTCGCCTCTGCCTGATCGGCACTCATTTCCTGCGCGGCATCGGAGTCGGGCGCGCCTTCAGCACCGGACTGGTCATTCTCGCCGTCTTGATTATTGTCGTCGTTGTCGTCCTCATCGGCTTCCGCGTTGCGCTCATCGCCAAGCTCAAGCGCGGACAACAGGTCATGCACCGCGTCGCCGAATTTGGTCTGATCTTCCGCGATCCGATCGAGCCGATCGAGCCTTGTGCCGATCTTGTCTTCCAGGATCGGACGCCACAGGTCGACCATTTTCCGTGCGGCCTGGGGCGGCGCGAGCCCGGTGAGGCGCTCCCGCACCAGCATCGCCAGCGCATCCGATAACGGCGCGTCGGCGCGGTCGGTGATCTCGTCGAACTTGCCGCGATGGAAATGATCGTCGAGCATCGCGGTGAGGTTTTTGGCAACGCCCGCCATCCGCCGCGCGCCGATCGCCTCGACCCGCGCCTGTTCGACGGCCTCGAACACGCCGCGCGCCTGGGGATTGCCCGGCATCAGCTTGCGATGCACTTTCGGGTCGTGGCAGGCGAGCTTGAGTGCGATGGAGTCGGCATGGCCGCGCACGATGGCTGCATCGCGCCGCGTCATCTTGCGCGCCGGCTCAGGCAGCCGCGCCTTGCCGGGTGCGAGACCCGGCCGCTCCGCGGCGAATGTCACTTCCAGTTCCGGCGTTTTTGCGATCGCGCGCAGGCAGGCCGTGACCGCGCGCTTGAACGGCTCGGTCGGGGCCTCCTTCGCGCCGGTCCGGAATTTGATGTTCGACGTCGTCATCGCGCCTCGCCGCGGGCCGCTATTACGAGAGCGCCACGTTGACCGACGATTCCGCAAGCTCCGCGTTGAAGCAGCGCTGATAGAATTCAGCCACCAGCGGCCGTTCCAGCTCGTCGCACTTGTTGAGGAAGGTGACGCGGAAAGCAAAGCCGATATCGCCGAAGATTTCGGAATTTTCCGCCCAGGTGATCACTGTGCGCGGGCTCATCACCGTCGACAGATCGCCATTGGCGAACGCGTTGCGGGTAAGGTCGGCAAGCCGCACCATCTTGTTGACGATGTCGCGGCCTTCCTGCGTGCGGTAGTGATGCGCCTTCGCCAGCACGATCTCGACTTCCTCGTCATGGGCGAGATAGTTCAGCGTGGTGACGATCGACCAGCGGTCCATCTGGCCCTGGTTGATCTGCTGGGTGCCGTGGTAGAGGCCGGAAGTATCGCCGAGGCCGACGGTGTTGGCGGTCGAGAACAGGCGGAACGCCGGATGCGGCTTGATCACCTTGTTCTGGTCCAACAGCGTCAGCCGGCCGGATACTTCCAGCACGCGTTGGATCACGAACATCACGTCGGGGCGGCCGGCGTCGTATTCGTCGAACACCAGCGCGATATTGTGCTGCAGTGCCCAAGGCAGGATGCCGTCACGGAATTCCGTGACCTGCTTGCCTTCCCTGATGACGATGGAATCCTTGCCGACGAGATCGATGCGGCTGATGTGGCTGTCGAGATTGACGCGTACGCAAGGCCAGTTCAGCCGGGCCGCGACCTGTTCGATATGGGTCGACTTGCCGGTGCCGTGATAGCCGGTGACCATGACGCGGCGGTTCTTGGCGAACCCTGCCAGGATGGCGAGCGTGGTGGCACGATCGAAGCGATAGTCCGAATCGACTTCCGGCACATGCGGATCGACTTCGGAGTACGCGGGAACATCGAGGTCGCTGTCGATGCCGAAGACCTGCCGGACCGACACCTTCATGTCGGGCATTCCAACGGGCTCCTCAATTCTGGTCATGGCGGCGGTCGTCATCAATCCTCCGAGGTCTCGGGCGATCCCGAAACCGTAATTTTGCGGCATGGCTACGGATGGGCTTTAAATTGACCCTATCAGAGAGCAACGGTCGGCAGAAGCCCGCCCGCCAATCAAAGTTCCGTCGCGTTATCATCTAGATAGGTACGAGGCGCGGTTTTCGGAAGGCTGCCCTGCGAATCACGCCGTTCTTGCGCCCGGCGGCCCTTGCCAATCGACCGCAATGGCACTTTTCGTGGCGATAGTTAGTTATGCTAGGGCGAGGCCCGGACCGGGCGATCAAGCCAGCACAGGGGCTTTGTGACTTCATTCATCGATCAACTGATTGCATTCGTCTCGGCAAATGCCTGGCTTGCCTATCTGACGCTGTTCCTCGCCGCCCTGCTGGAAGCCGTTCCAGTGGTAGGCTCGGTGATACCGGGCTCGACCATCATCCTGGCGCTGAGCGCGCTGGTGCCAGGCGGAGAGCTGAAGCTCACATGGGTGCTCGCGGCGGCAATCGCGGGCGCGTTGCTCGGCGACGGATCGGCATTCTGGGCCGGGCATCGCTCGCAGCGCGAAATCCTCAACACCTGGCCGCTGGCGAATTATCCGCGCCTAGTGGCGCAGAGCGAAACGTTCTTCCGCCGCTGGGGCACCCTTGCAGTGTTCTTCGCGCGCTTCGTTCCGCCGATTCGCGCATTCGTTCCGATCACGGCGGGCGCACTCGGCATGCAGCCTGCGCGATTTTACCCCGTCAACATCGCGGCGATCGCGCTGTGGGCTCCGGCCCATGTGCTGCCCGGAGTGGTGGCGGTGTCCGCGCTGCACCAATATGCCGGACTCCCTCATCATCAGGGGGTCGCCAGACACTTGTGGATGCTGGCCGTGATCGGCGGCGCCTTGATCGTCGCACTGGCCACCTGGACGATCCGCCGCCGCCATGGCAGCGGGCGGATCGAGCCGGCGACGAAAGAATCGCGCTGATCGTTTGGCCTGTCGCGACGTCGCCGTAAGCGCAGCTACGCTTCGCGGACCACGGTCTTGAGATAATTGTACGCCTTGATGATCTCGATCAGGCGGTCTTCCGTCGAGCGGTCGCCGCCGTTGGCGTCGGGATGGTGCTGTTTCACCAGCGCCTTGTACTTCACCTTGACTTGTTCGAGCGTCGCCTCGGGGCCGAGCCCCATCACCTGCAACGCCTTGCGCTCGGCATTGAAGACCTTGCGGGTCTCGCTCTTGGGCGCGGCCTCCGGGCCGGGCCGCCAGCGGCCGCGGCCGTTGAGCTCGCTGAACATGCTGAACGGATCGGACGCGCCCTCGAAATCGGCCTCCGCGCTGCCCTTGGCTCTTTTGGCGCTGGTGTTGGCGCCCATTTTCCAGGTCGGACGATGGCCGGTCAGCGCGTCCTTCTGGTAGCGCGCGACGGCTTCCGGGTTCATGCCGGAAAAGAAATTATAGGACTGGTTATATTCGCGGACGTGGTCGAGGCAGAAATGCCAGTACTCGCGGGAATTTTCCCGGCCCTTGGGCGCACGGTGCGGCCCCTTGTTCTTGCAGCTCGGCCATTCGCACAGGACGGAGGCTTCGCGCGCCTGCGCCTGTTGCTTCGCGCTCAGCTTGTTGGGCTTGATGCGAATACGGTCGAAGAATTTCGATGAATCAATTGGCATCGCTGACTATGACAACGCAACGCGAAAAGCTTCAAGTCTTGACATTGCGAATACCTCACCTTCGATGCGCCATTGACGAAATGCGAGCATGGACGTATTGCCGCTACCCATGAGCGCCGGAAAAACCATGCAGTCTATCATCACAAACAAGCTGCGTGAAGCTTTCGCGCCGGAAAGCCTCGACGTCGCGGACGAATCACATCTGCATGAGGGCCACGCCGGCCACAGGCCGGGCGGCGAGACGCATTTCCGAGTGTATATTGTGTCTCAGGCGTTCCGGGGGAAGAGCCGGATCGAACGCCACCGCATGATTAACGCGGCGCTGGCTGCGGAACTTGCCGAGAGCGTGCATGCGCTCGCCATTCACGCGCAGGCGCCGGGGGAAACCGGCTAAAGCTAAAACGCCGTTCCTGCCCGCTTCGGCTTTTTCTCCTCGATTTCGGCCTCGCCGCGGGTCACCGGGACGATCCGCAGCGCCGTGATGCGGTTGCGCTCGCGGCGCAGGACGCGGAAGCGGAAGCCGTGGAAGGTGAAACTCTGGCCGCGCTCCGGGATCGAGCGTGCCTCGTGAATCACGAGCCCCGCGACCGTGGTCGCCTCCTCATCCGGCAACCGCCAGTCCATGGCGCGGTTGAGATCGCGGATCGGCACCGAACCGTCGACCACGACCGAGCCGTCGGGCTGGGCGCGGACGCCTGCGACCACGACGTCGTGTTCGTCGGAGATGTCGCCGACGATCTCTTCCAGAATATCCTCCAGCGTCACCATGCCTTCGACTTCGCCATATTCGTCGACGACGAGGGCGAAGTGGGTCTTGCGGCGGCGGAACGCCTTGAGCTGCTCGGAGACGGTCCGCATCTCCGGCACGAACCAGGGCGGTAGCGCGATCGTCGAGACATCTATCCGCGATGTATCGCCTTCGGACGCGCGAATGGCGCGCAACAGGTCCTTGGCGTGCAAGACGCCGATGATGTTTTCCGGCTTGTCGCGCCACAGCGGAATGCGGGTATATTCGGTCGCGAGCACCTCGCGCACCAGATCCTCCGGCGGCAGGTCGGCGTTGATCATCACCATCTCGGTGCGATGAACCATCACGTCGGAAACCTGAAGCTCGCGCAAGTCCAATAGGCCGCCGAACATGTCGCGGTCCTGCTTCTCCACCTTGCCTTCGTGGTGAAGCAGATCGACCGCGCCGCGCAGACGTTCGGTCGGCGACAAAATCGGCTGGTTGGCGCCGATCTTGATGCCGAGCATCTTCATCAGCAGACGAACGACCGCCTCGACGATGGTGAGCAGGGGCCCAAGCAGATACACCGTCAGCTTCATCGGGCGCGCGACCAGAAGCGCCACCCGGTCCGGCGCATTGATGGCGATGGTCTTCGGCAGCACTTCGGCGAAAATCACGACCATGACCGTCATGACGCCAGTGGCGTAGAGCACGCCGACTTCGCCGAACCAGGCGGTAAAGATGCCGGTCGCGAGCGCGGAAGCGCCGATATTGGCGATGTTGTTGCCGAGCAGCAGCGCGCCGATCAACCGATCGCGCATCGCAAACAGGCTGGAGACCACGCCGGCCTCCCGGTTACCCTGCTTCGACAGCCGCAGCATGCTGGCGCGCGAGGCGCCGGTCAGCGCGGTCTCGCTCGCCGCGAAGAACGCCGACACCAGAAGGCAGGCAACCACGATGGAAAATGTAAACCAGTCCATGACCTGTTTATTTTTTCCGCGCCAGCTTTTCTTTCAGAAAATCGCGAACCAGCGACGGCTCGACGTTGGGCGCAATCACGGCGCGGCCGATCGCCTCAAGCAGGATGAAGGCAAGCTTGCCGCGCTTGACCTTCTTGTCCTGCGCCATCAGCGTCATCAGCGCATCGGCGTCCGCAAGCCCTTCCTGGGCGAAGCCTGCGATATCCTGCAGATGGGTCGGCAGACCTGCTTCAGCAAGGTGACGTTCGACGCGTGCCGCGTCGGAAGCGGAAATCATCCCGAGCTGCGCGGA
>VAZG01000209.1 GCA_005885285.1 Alphaproteobacteria bacterium
CGCGTGTAGATCCGATTGAGCACGACCATGTCTTTGTCCTCTTATCATGCTCTAACGCCCCATCGCCCAGATCGCGAGCATGGTGATGACGATCGCGACAAACTGTAACAGCACGCGCAGCCGCATCAATTGCTGCGATCGGTTTGGCGACCCGCCTCGCATCATATTGATGAGCCCAAGCAGCAGCACCAGCGCGACGGTGCCAACGGCCAGCGGAAGCAGTATAGAACTCAGAAAGGAAGCCATCGAACGTCAATAACACCGCACGGGGCGAAGTGCCATCGCACCGCGACGGGTCGCAACGATCTGGCTTTTAGCTCATTAATAATATCAGATGGTACAACGAACCCTTCGTCCGCCGGCCCAGCGTGAAATGTGAGTCTGAAATTTGAGGCAGCTTCGCTACGTCTACCTCATTGTCATGGACGCGTTCTACACGTTCCTCGCCGATGACGGCTGGGCGATTGCGAGCCACATCGCGCTGTCGACCTTGATGGCGCTGTTTCCGTTCCTGATCGTGCTGACGTCGCTGGCCGGCTTCTTCGGATCGAAGGAGCTTGCCGACCAGGCAGCCGGGCTCCTGCTGCAGGTCTGGCCGAAGCAGGTCGCCGATGCGCTGTCGGGGGAAATCCACGACGTTCTGACCACCACCCGCGGCGACGTCCTCACCATCGGCGCGGTGCTCGCGGTGTATTTCGCCTCGAACGGCGTGGAAGCACTGCGTGTCGCGCTTAACCGCGCGTATGCGGTGGTCGAGCCGCGGCGCTGGTACTGGCTGCGGCTGGAATCGATCGGCTACACGCTGGTCGCCGCCTTCACCTCGCTTGCCATGGCGTTCCTGATCGTGCTTGGCCCGCTGATCATCGAGGCGGTGCGGCGGCACCTTCCGCTGGTGGTGGAAAGCAACGAGCAATTTCTCAATTTCTCGCGCTACGGCATCACCATCGTGGCCCTGGTCGTCGCCCTCATTATCCTGCACGCCTGGCTTCCCGCGGGGCGGCGCGGCTTCCTGCAGATCTTGCCCGGCATCATCTTCACCATGGTGGCGTCGCTGATTTCCGGCATCGTGTTCGGCCAGTATCTCGCGCGCTTCGCCAACAATTACGTCACGATGTATGCGGGGCTCGCCTCGGTCATCATCGCGCTGGTGTTTCTGTATTTCATCGCCGCGATCTTCGTCTACGGCGGCGAGTTGAACGCTTCGATCATCAAGTCGCGGCTGCCGCATGGCGTAACGCTTCAAGCAGCGCAGTCGCTAAAGCACGCGGGGACACAGGCTTGAGCAGGAAGGCGTCGGCGCCGGCCGCGCGCGATGCCGCCTCATCATCGCCGCGGCCCGACACCCCGACGATCGCGATGCGGCCGTGCGGCGGGCTCAAGGCGCGGATCCGCCGGATCGCCTCGACACCATTGATGCCCGGCAACACCATGTCCATCAACACGACATCGAACGCGCCTTGCGCGATGCGCTCGGTCGCGGCCTCGCCGCGCCCGATGAATTCGGCCTGATGGCCAAGCTCGCTTAGGATCGTGTTGAGCACCACGCGGCCGAACGGATTATCCTCGACGCTGAGCACGCGCAGTGGCGGCACCTGAGCGGGAGAAACCGTCTCGTCTGCGACCGAATTCCCCGCCTCGGTCTTGGCGCGGTTCAGGCTCACCGTCAGCGTGAAAGTCGCGCCGCCGCCGCGCCGCGGCGCGACCTTGATGTCGCCACCCATCGATAGTGCGAGCTGCTTGACCGAGGACAGTCCCAGGCCGGCACCGCCAAAGCGAGAGGCGATCGAGACGTTGGCCTGCGAGAACGGCCGAAACAGGCGCTTGATCTCCTCGAGCGTGAGGCCTATCCCGCTGTCGGAAATCGCAAAGGCGACGGTGACTCTGGGCTTGCCGATGTTGGACTTGGCGAGGTTGGCCCTGCTGCCGCGCACTGGCGCGACCTTGAGCGCAACGCCGCCCGCGTCGGTGAATTTGACCGCATTGTCGATCAGGTTTTCGAGCGCGGCGCGCAGCCGAACGGGATCGCCGACCACCAGCGCCGGAAGCTCATCCGATATTTCGACCTGCCATTGCAATCCTTTCGCCGCCGCGCGGCCGGCGAGCGAATCGCCGGCGTTGCGGGCGAGCGGGCGCAGATTGAACAAATCCTGGCGGACGCCGGTCGTGCCGCTGGCGTCCTTGGCCGCATCGACGAACAAGGTCGCAAGGCTCGCGAGATGCTCGGCGCCGGCCTTGATGGTGTCGACCCAGCGGCGCTCCCGCTCGTCCAGGTCCGAGGTCGCGAGCAGATCGCTGATGGCGAGGATTCCGGTGAGCGGCGTGCGGACCTCGTGCGCGAAGGCCGCAAGCGCCGCCTCGACCACGCCGGGGGCGGCTGTTGCGACACGCTTGCGCCGCGTCTCCGGCAGCCGCTTCTTCGGCAGCCGTTTTTTCGGCAGCCGTTTTCTGCGCTGCAAACGCGCTCTTACCGCCATGATCCCCCTTAGCCCCGCGCCGCCGGCAGCATGCCATGGCGGCCCGCCCTGAGTCACTGAGAGCTTTTGACGGCTCGACGTCAAATCAGGGCAGGCCGACCAGGCGGCGAATGTCGGCCGGTGTCGCGCCCGCCGCGCGCAGCTCGCGCAGGCCGGTGGCATCGGTGGATTTGGAGAGCTTCTGCCCGCGATCATCCAGAAGCAGGCGGTGGTGCCGGTAGCTTGGCTGCGGCAGATCGAGCAATTGCTGCAGCAGCCGATGCACGCTGGTGGCGTGGAACAGGTCGTAGCCGCGCACCACGTCGGTCACGCCTTGCAGGGCATCGTCGATCACGACCGACAGGTGATAGCTGGTCGGCGTTTCCTTGCGCGCCAGGATGACGTCGCCCCACGCCTCTGGCCGCGCGATGATTTGGCCGGTTTCCCCGCCGGGACCTTCGCCCTGCTCGGTCCAAGGGAGTTCACCGACCCGGGCGCGGGCCGCCGCCATGTCGAGCCTAAGCGCATAAGGCGCCCCTCGATCAGTCAACCGCTGGCGCTCCTCCGCCGTGAGCGCTCTCGTGGACCCCGGATAGAGCGGCGTGCCATCCGGGTCGCGCGGCCACGCACCTGCCGCCTCACGTTCCGCCACCAATATTGCGATCTCGGCGCGGCTCTCGAAGGCTGGATAGACCAGGCCCTCGGCTGACAAGCTTTCGACCGCCTCGCGATATCTGGCCAGATGTTCGGACTGGCGTCGCGCTGGCGTCTCCCATGACAGGCCGAGCCAGGCGAGGTCCTCGTAGATCGCGCTCTCGAATTCCACCCTGCAGCGTGCCGCGTCGATATCTTCGATCCGCAGCAAGAACTTGCCGCCGACAGCCCGCGCGCTATCGAAATTCAACAGCGCCGAGTAAGCGTGGCCGAGGTGCAGATAGCCGTTCGGGCTTGGCGCAAAACGGAAGACGGATGGCATTGATCTCTTTCGCGGGACGTGATGGTTCTAATTGTCATGCTCATCCACCTCAACAGCCAGAACGATCTTGAGGACGCGGTTCATGCGCTGGTAAAACAAGATCCGCGGCTGAAACCGATCTTTGCGACCACCGGCATGCCGGCCTTGCGGCGCCGCGAGCCCGGCTTTGTAGGCTTGGCGCACATCGTCTGCGGCCAGCAATTGTCGACCGCGAGCGCGTCGGCGATCTGGACCCGCCTCACGGCGGCGTTCGATCCGCTCGATGCCGAGGCGCTGCGCCGCGCCCGCGCCGATCGCCTCGGCAGGCTTGGATTGTCGGCGGCCAAGATCAAGACCCTGAAAGGCATCGCGCGCGAGCTCGCCGCGGAGCGGCTGAATATCGACGTGCTGGCGAACGAGGACGCCGACGCCGCGCACAACACGCTGACGTCGCTGCACGGCATCGGCCCGTGGACCGCGGACGTGTACCTGTTGTTCTGCCTCGGCCATGGCGACGCCTGGCCCGCGGGCGACCTCGCCGTGCAGGAGGCGATCCGGATCGGCCTCAAGCTGAAGAAGCGTCCCAGCGCACAAGAGATGGCGCCGCTGGCGGAACCATGGCGCCCGCTGCGCGGCGCGGCCGCCCATCTGTGGTGGAGCTACTACCGGGCGATCAAGAAGCGCGAAGGGGTGATTGCGGAGATGCCAAAAGCGAACGCAGTTTCAAACAATGTTGCTGTTGCCAAAGAGCCGCCCGTGGAAGCAAAGATCACGGCGCGAAAAATGCCGGGATCGAAAAAATGAAAGCATATGATTTCGTCGTCGCCCGCGACGACTTGCAGCAATGCAAAGTGATCGAAACGCGATTGCCGGATGCTGCCGCTCTACCGAGCGATGCGCTGCTGGTCCGGGTCGATCGCTTCGCCTTCACCGCCAACAACATCACCTATGCGGTGCTCGGCGATGAATTGAAATACTGGCAGTTGTTTCCGGCGCCGCAAGGGTTCGGCAACATTCCGGTGTGGGGCTTTGGCGAGGTGACCGCCTCCAACCATCCTGGTGTTGCCGTGGGCGAATGCCTGTTCGGCTATTTCCCGATGGCGACGCATCTGGTGATCGAGGCCACCGAGGTTAGCAAGCGGGCCTTGCGCGATGGCGCCGCGCACCGCCAAGGCGTGGCGCCGGTCTACAATGCCTATGCGCGCGTCACTGGCGATCCCGCCTTTGCCGGACGACAGGGCGACTATCAGGCGCTGCTGCGGCCGTTGTTCATGCTGTCGTTCCTGGTCGACGATCATCTCGCCGAGAACGAATTTTACGGCGCGCGGCGCGTGCTGCTGTCCTCCGCCTCGAGCAAGACCGCGTTCGGGCTTGCGCATCTGCTACATGCACGCGCCGGTCTCAAGGTGATCGGGTTGACGTCGGCTCCGAATGCAGATTTCGTCAACTCGCTCGGCTGCTACCACGAGGTCGTGACCTATGACCGCGTGAGCTCGCTGCCATCGGATTCGCCGGTGGCGTTGGTCGACATGGCGGGCAACAGCGGCTTGCGCGAAAAGCTGCACCGTCAATTCGGCGACCAGATGAAGTATTCCGGGCGTATCGGGTTGACACACCGCAGCTCATCGCCGGATGAGCCGGAACTGCCCGGCGCCAAGCCAAAATGGTTTTTCGCGCCGGACCAGATTCGCAAGCGCGCCAAGGAATGGGGACCGGGCGGTGTCGACAAGCGGTTTGGCGCCGCCTGGTCGGACTTCGCCCCGACATTGGACCGGCGGCTCAAGGTGATCGAAGGCAGGGGCGAGGGCCCGGTGACGCAGGTTTATCTGGATACGCTCCAGGGGCGCATTCCTCCTGAGCAGGGCCACATGCTCTCGCTGCTATAGCTGGCGCGCTTTCTGACCGATCGCAAAGGGTATAGCTTTATCTCGGGGAGAGAGGCCGCGGAAAGACGGTCGCCAGGAGAAACCCGCATGCTGGACAGGACCGACGATATTTCGGTTGCAGCCGAAAGCTGGCTGGCACGATTCGAAGGCGCGCTTGCCAACGCTAGCGAGCTTCAGGCGCTGTTTCACGGCGAAAGCTATTGGCGCGATGTGCTGGCGCTGAGCTGGAACATTCAAACCATCAACGGCGCCGACGCCATCGTTAGGGAATTGCAAGCCCGCTGCCCAAGCGCCGCGCCCACGAACTTCCAGATCGACCAGGGTCGCGCCGCGCCGGGTGACGCGCGCCGGGACCCCTTCGATCGAGACGATGTTTAAATTCGAAACCGCTGATGGCCGCGGCAACGGCATCCTCCGGCTGACGCCCGATGCCGCCGACGGCAACCGGCTGAAAGCCTGGACGCTCCTGACCTCGCTTGAGGAATTGAAGGGCTTCGAGGAGCAACTGGACGTCGCGCGGCCCCGCGGCAACGCCTACTCGCGCGATTTCCGCGGGCCGAACTGGCTCGATTTGCGCAAAGCGTCGGCCGAATATGCCGACCATGATCCCGCCGTTCTCGTCATCGGCGGCGGCCAGTCCGGCCTCTCGATCGCGGCGCGGCTGAAGCAACTGCAGGTCGATACGCTGATCGTCGATCGGGGCTTACGCATCGGCGACAATTGGCGCAAGCGCTATCATGCGCTAACGCTGCACAACCAGGTGCAGGTCAACCACCTGCCCTACATGCTGTTCCCTCCGAACTGGCCGACCTACATCCCCAAGGACAAGCTCGCCAACTGGTTCGAGGCCTATGTCGAGGCCATGGAGCTGAACTTCTGGACCGGGACCGAATTCGAGGGCGGCAGTTACGACGAGAACGAAGGCCGCTGGACCGTGACGCTGCGCCGCGCCGGCGTCCGGCGGACCATGCGTCCGCGGCATGTGGTGCTCGCGACCGGCGTCAGCGGCATACCGAATCTGCCCGAGATTGCCGGCCTGAAAGATTTCGCCGGCAAGGTCGTGCACTCGAGCCAGTATGACGATGGCGAGAACTGGAAAGGCAAGCGCGCGATCGTGATCGGCACCGGCAACAGCGGTCACGACATCGCGCAAGACCTCTATTCGAGCGGCGCTGAAGTGACGATCGTGCAGCGCAGTCCGACCCTGATCGTCTCGATCGAACCATCGGCCCAACTTGTCTACTCGCCCTACAACGAGGGAACGCTCGACGACAACGATTTGATTGCGACCTCGATGCCGCTGCCGCTGGCGCGCAAGAGCCACGCCATGGTGACCGAGCAATCGAAACAACTCGACAAGGAATTGCTCGAAGGGCTCGCGCGCGTCGGATTCAAGCTCGACTTCGGCGAGGGCAATACCGGCTGGCAATTCAAATATCTGACGCGCGGCGGCGGCTATTACTTCAATGTCGGTTGCTCCGACCTGATCGTGAAAGGCGAGATTTCGCTCAGGCAGTTTGCCGATATCGAAACCTTCGCCGCCGCCGGCGCCAAGATGAACAGCGGCGAAACGATACCAGCCGACTTGATCGTGCTGGCGACCGGCTACAAGCCCCAGGAAGAACTGGTGCGCAAATTGTTCGGCGACGAAGTCGTCAGGCGCGTCGGTCCGATCTGGGGATTCGGCGAGAGCCAAGAATTGCGCAACATGTATGTGCGCACCAGACAGCCGGGCCTGTGGTTTATCGCCGGTGGCCTGGCGCAATGCCGGATCGGCTCAAAATACCTGGCGCTGCAGATCAAGGCAGTCGAGGAAGGCCTGCTGCCGCGCGGATCATAAGCTCCGCCTCACTGTTCCTCATGATCCAGAATCTGGCGGACGATGAAGGATTCCGCGTGGCGCCAGGCCGTGTCGTTGTCGCCGCGAAAGGTGACGAGACGATTGAAAACGACATTGCGGGTTTTCACGTCGACAATGTCGAATTTTGCCCATTGCACGAGCGTACTCACTTTGTGAAAGCTGCTGATCAGGAGATAGGCCGCGCCGGCCGCTTGCGCCTTGTCAAGCAACTCGTCGGCGGCGATCTCGCCGACCGAACAGGCGTTTGGCGGGCAATCGAGGGCTGCGTTTCGCACCTTTCCGCTGGCCGTCAAATCGGTCCGCAACGAGGCTTCGAATTCGCGCAAGCGTCGGAAATGCTCGGCGCTTTGATCGATGACCTCGCCCGAGGTGTCGCTATATTGGATTTCGGCGACCGCCAGCACGGGCGCGTCGGCTTGCGCCTTGCTCCCGCCGAAAACGGCGGCCGCCACCAAGACAATGCCCACCGACGACAGCTTTATCTTTTTCATGGAGACCCGGATTCCCTTCCCGCTAGTTGGTTTTTTCCAGTAAACGGCGCTCGATCAGCCAGCGGGCGCCACGGCTCCAGGCCGAGTTGGCGCCCGCGCGCAGGTCGGTCTGCTCGACGTCGACGAGTGCGCCCGATCGGGCATCGCGAATCTTGTAGGTCACCGCGTAATCCGTGCGGCTGATGCGCGTGACGATACCAATCATGGATTGATCCGCGTCAAGGCCAGCGGCGATCTTGGCTTCGCAACCCCCGCAATCGCGCAATTTGCCGGTTTTCGCCGCTTCGTCGTTCACGGCGCCGACGTCGACCAGTTGGTAGCGTCCGGATTGCGCGATCAGCCGGCGCGCCTCTTCCGTCGAAAGCCGCAATTGCTCACGGTCGACGTCGTCGGGCGGAATATAGGCCGCAGCCGCGCTGAAATCTTCCAGTTCAAACGGAAAGACCGCAAGTCTGATCGGGGCCGGCGCAGTCGATTGGTCCGCCGTGGCGACAGCGAACCCTGTCACCACCATTGCGGAAGCGAGGATGAAGGGAACACGTTGCATCGATGAACCCTGGGTTGCCAACGAGGGGCTGCCAAGTCGTCAGCTCTTATCGCCCGGCCCGCCGGCGGCGCGAAACAGGGACTTTCCCTGAATTGACCGGGTGAAATGCCCGATCTAGCCTTGCCGCGCTTTCTTCCCGACGAAATTTGCTTCTAAATGCCATGGGAATGGGAGGGAGCTTGCAAAAGGCCCCTAAATCCGTGGCGGGTCGCGGCGGCGCCATCGACCTGAAGCTGCGGCTGGCGTTGCGCGTCGCGGCGCTCGCGGCGGCTTGCCTGCTCGCGGTCGCAGCCTACGCCCTGTTTGACAGCGATCGCATCGCCAGGGCCAGGGTGAGCCGTATCGCCGAAATCGTCGCCAGGGATATTTCGCTGCAGCAGGCGCAGGCGCATTGGTTCTCCTTGTCTCCCGAGCGAACGCCGGATTTGCAACGGGTCGCGGAGCCCTTGATGGAACCGGGCCTCTGTATCGTCTATCAGGACAAAGTCGGCGCGTTTCGCCAGGGTTTCTGCAGCGGCGCCCTCGCCAACGAGACCGCCGCACCCGAAAGTTACGCTGCGCTCTATCGCGCCATCTTCCATCCCGGTGAACCGGTCTCAAGGCCGCTGCTCATCGAAGGCGAAACCGGGGGCGCGGCGATCGCGACCTTCGACCCTGCCATGCAGATCGGCCAGAGCTGGCGCGAGGCCAGCCGTCTTCTCTCCATCATGGCTTTCGCCTTGGCCGGGCTGTGCCTTGCGGTCTATGCTGCACTGGCGCGCGCGCTGCGGCCAACGCGCGTCATCCGCTCGGGACTAAAGCAGCTTGCGGCCAACGATCTTTCCGCGCGCCTGCCCAGCTTCGATCTCGCCGAACTCTCGGCGATTTCCGACGTCTTCAACACCCTTGCGCAGAAGCTGGAAGCCGCACTCGCCGAACGCAATGCGCTCACGCGAAAGCTGATCGCCGTGCAGGACGAGGAGCGGCGCCATCTTGCCCGGGAGTTGCACGACGAATTCGGCCAGTCGCTCACCGCCATCGCGGCACAGGCGGCCGCGGCAGCCCATACGGCGGAACGCGAATGTCCGCCGCTCCTGGAAGAATGCCGCGGCATCTCGCGCACCACGGCGGGCCTGATGGCAACGCTGCGCGGAGCGCTGGTGCGCCTGCGACCACCCGACATCGAGGAACTCGGCCTCGCGCTGAGCCTCGAAAGCCTGGTTGCGAATTGGAATGGCTTCGAGAAGGGCCGCACCCGATTTGACATTGCCGTCACGGGAGAGACCGGCGATTTGCCGCCAAGCGTGTGCGCCAGTCTCTATCGTATCGCGCAGGAGGCGATCACCAATGCGGCGAAGCACGCGCATGCTCGGCACGTCCAACTGCGTCTTGAGGCAGGACAGGCCGACATCGTGTTGAGCGTCGAAGACGACGGCGAGACAACAGGCGGCAATCCGGCTGCAAAGGCCGGCATGGGCCTGCTCGGCATGCAAGAGCGGGTCGCTTCGCTCGGCGGAACAGTGCGGTTCGAGCGCCGAGCAGCGGGCGGCGCCAGGCTTGTCGCCACTATTCCCAACATGGGGATGGAGCCTTGAGCATGACCGGGACCGGGAGTTTCACGCGCGTGATGCTGGCGGACGACCACGCCATCGTGCGCGAGGGCTATCGCTCGCTGCTGCAGAAGCAGGACCGCCTTCGCGTCGTCGCCGAGGCGGCCGACGGGGCCGACGCCTATCGTGTCTACAAGGAGGCCCGGCCCGATCTCGTCATCATGGACATATCGATGCCGGGCATTGGCGGGGTCGAGGCGATCCGGCGCATCCGGCAATGGGACAACTCCGCGCGCATCCTGGTATTCACCATGCATCAGAGCGCCGCCTATGCGGTTCAGGCGATCAAGGCGGGCGCGCGCGGCTTTGTCACAAAAAGCAGCCCGCCAGACGCGCTGCTGCGTGCGATCGGCGAAGTCATGGCTGGGCGCCTTGCGCTTAGTCCCGACATCGACCACGAACTCGCCATCAACCAGCTCGCCGGCGAACCTTCGGCCGTCGATGCGTTGAGCCCGCGGGAATTCGAAATCCTGCGCATGCTGCTGGCGGAAAAATCCGTGAGTGACATCGCCGAGACGCTGCATATCAGCTTCAAGACCGCCGCCAACACGCGCTATCTCATCCGCGCCAAGCTCGGCGTCGCCTCCGACATCGAACTGGTCCGCCTTGCGCTTCGCCAGCGCATCATCGCAGCGGAGGATATCGGGAGCTAGCGCGGCTGCGATCCGACCTATCAAGAGAAACCATATCGGGGAGAAACACATGCCGACCATTCTCGGCTCGGGCGAGCATCAGTACCGCGTGGTGGAGAATTGGGCGAAGCTGCCCAAGCGATGGAGTCTCACCGACGTCGCTTCCGTTGCGGTCGACAGCAAGGACCGCGTCTACGCCTTCAACCGGGGCGCCCATCCGATGGTGGTGCTCGATCGCGACGGTAATTTCATCACAAGCTGGGGTGAAGGGCTGTTTGCCCGCGCGCATGGTTTGCACATCGACGCCGAGGACAATCTCTATTGCACTGATGACGGCGACCACACCGTGCGCAAGTGCACGCCCGAGGGCAAGGTGCTGCTGACCATCGGCATCCCAAAACAGCCGGCGCCGTTCATGAGTGGCAATCCGTTCCACCGCTGCACCCATACCGCGCTGTCGCCGAAGGGCGAGATTTACGTCTCGGACGGCTACGGCAACGCCTGCGTCCACAAATACACACCAGGCGGCAAACGCATGATGACTTGGGGCGCGCCTGGCACCGATCCGGGCCAGTTCAACATCGTCCACAACATCGCAACCGACGCCGATGGCTTCGTCTATGTCGCCGATCGCGAGAACCACCGCGTGCAGGTGTTCAACGGCGACGGCAAATACGAGACGCAGTGGAATAATCTGCACCGGCCCTGCGCGCTGTTCTGCTGCGGCGGCAAGAATCCGAATTTTATCGTCGGCGAACTCGGCCCGGGCATGCCGGTCAATCTCAAGCTGCCCAATCTCGGGCCGCGCCTGACCATCGTGGATTCAAAGGGCAAGCGCGTCGCGCGCCTCGGTGGACAAAATGGCCCGGGGATTGAGACGGGAAAATTCCTCGCGCCGCACGGCATCGCGCTGGACTCCAAAGGCGACATCTATGTCGGCGAGGTCGGCGTCACCAATTGGAAGACCAGCTTTCCGGATAAGCCGATGCCGGCGGCGGTCAAGGTGGCCCGCTGCCTGCAGAAGCTGGAACGCGTTCGCGAATAATTCGACATTGCGAGCGAAGCGAAGCAATCCAGAAGCCGCAAAGCAAGAACTGGATTGCTTCGCTTCGCTCGCAATGACGAGCTGAGAGAGCAACTCCGCCAACGAGGGCGGATCACTCCACCTTGATGTTCGCGGCCTTGATGATCGGCCACCAGCGTTCGCTCTCGGCTTTCTGATAGGCGCGCAAGGCTTCAGGCGATTGCTGATCGAGCGGGCTAACCTGAATACCCAGTTCCTCGAAACGCTGCCTGACCTGCGGATCGAACAGCATCTGCGTCATGGTGGCGTTGAGCTTTGCGACGATGTATTGTTGGCTCGTTTCGCGCCGCCGATCAAATATGGCCAATGGCCTCACGCCGGCGTTGCTCGGATTCTTCCGCGTAGCGTCGCATCGCGTGGGCTTCGCTCAAGATCCCGATCGGGCGCCATTGCTCGCTGCTTTCGACCACGACAAGCGATTCGGCTTCCGCCTGGTCAAATACGGCGACGGCTTCCTGGATATTCATGGCGGGATAGAGCATGACGTCGCGATGGCGCAAGATATCGATAAGGCCGTGCTTCGCCTCGATATCCACCACGTGCGCGTCGGCTACCAGCACCAGCCCGGCGTAGCGGCCCGCATCGCCGACCGCGACCACTTGCGTCTTCGACCCCAGTGGAAATTTTTCGCGGAATTCGTCGATTGTCATGTCGACGTTCACGGTGGAGACGTCCGAGCGCATCAGGCGCCGTACCGTGAGGTCCCGCAGCCAACCGACGTCGGCGGCGCTGCGGATGGTCTCGCCGCGCAGATGCAATCGCCACGTCGCGAACGAGTAGCCAAATAGTTCGCGGGTGATCAGGGTCGAGAGGATGACGGCAACCAGCACGGCGGTCGTGAGCCAGAGGTCGCCGGTCGATTCCAGCGCGATGAACGACATGGTCAGCGGCCCGCCGATCACGGAGGCCGACAACGCGCTCATGCCGACGATCGCGTAGACATTCGGATTGAGCTTGAGACCAGGCAAGATCGAATCAACGCCGGCTGCGAACAAGTGGCCGCCGAGCGCGCCCAGAAACAGCGTGGCGAAGAACAACCCACCGCGGAAGCCGGTTCCCAGCGATACCACCGACGCAATGGTTTTGAGGGCGAACATCATCGCGACCACCGTCAACGGAATCGTGACAAATCCGGCAAAATGCACCGCGCCGTGACCCGACGACATCACTTGCGGCGTCACCAATGCGAGCAGGCCGACCATCAAACCGCCCAGCGCCGGGCGCAGCGGCGGCCACAGTCCACTGTTCGACAAGAGCGTCTCGCACAGCGCCACGCCGCGCATGATGGCGATGCCAACCAGCGCGGCAATGATCCCGAGCAGGCAAGCAATGACAAGATCGCGGCCGAGGACCACACCGACCGGGCCGACGCCGACGCCGAGCGACAGTTCGCCAAATGCATGGGCGACGAAATAGCCGGCGACCGCAGCGACGCCAACCGGCGTCAGGCTGGCCGGCGTATACCCGCCGATCACGAGCTCGAACGCATAGAAGGCGCCGGCCAGCGGCGCTCCGAATGCGCCCGCGATCGCGGCCGCGGCGCCGCAGCCGACCATGATGCGCTGATCCGCACGGCGCAGATGAAAGGCGCGGCCCAGCGAGGCGGCGAGGCCGCTCGCTAACTGGGTGTAGCCCGCCTCCAGTCCGACCGAGGCGCCGACCCCGCTGGACCATACGGTCTGCATTGCAACGATCAGGCTGCCGCGAAACGACATCCGCCCGCCATGCAGGGCATTGGCCTCGATCGGATCGATCTCTCGCGCCGGCCGCCAGCGCGACAGCAACAGGAACGCGATCCCCAGCAGCAACCCGCCGAGTGTCGGCACCAGAATGGCGCGCAGCGGTTCGATCCGAAACTGGCTCGAAAGGCGGTCCCCCCATTCAAGGTTGAACAGCACCACGTGCAGCCCCTCGACGATGGCGCTCATCGCCGCCACCACCAATCCGCCGATGATCCCGATCAACAGCGCCAGGACCACCAGGTTCGTTTCATGCGCACGAACAAAGGCTCGCAGCCGGCGTGGCGCTTCAAGATATCGCGATGAGGTGAGCATTGGCGGCGTCCGTGCGCGGCAAAAAGACAGCCGCCCGCCCTCGTTTAGCCGTCTTTAAGCCCACCTTGCAATCGGGCGAGGTCGGACGTGACCATCGGATAAGCCCCTCGTCGCTCTTCACAATCCCGTCACGCTGCCTGTAGTATGTCACTGCATGCTGCTTCGCAGCTTATATGGGGGCCAGGAGCGTTACTTGAACGCACATGTCTCGCAAGGCGGTTGGCCGGTACTGGTGCTGAATGCGGATTTCCGGCCGCTGAGTTACTACCCGCTCTCGCTGTGGTCGTGGCAGGACGCGATCAAGGCGGTGTTTCTCGACCGCGTCAACATCGTCGAGCATTACGACCGCGCGGTGCGCAGCCCGTCGTTCGAAATCCAGCTTCCGAGCGTGGTTTCGCTGAAATCCTTCGTCAAGCCGACCACGCATCCCGCCTTCACCCGGTTCAATGTGTTCCTGCGTGATCGCTTCGTCTGCCAATATTGTTCGGCCAACGACGATCTCACCTTCGATCACATCATTCCGCGCAGCAAAGGCGGCCAGACCACCTGGGAAAACGTGGTGGCGGCCTGTTCGCCATGTAACCTGCGCAAGGGCAATTTGACGCCACAGCAGGCGCGGATGTTCCCGCGCCAGGCGCCGTTCGCGCCGACGGTGCATCAACTCCACCGCAACGGCCGGCTGTTCCCGCCGAACTACCTGCACGATAGCTGGCTCGATTATCTCTATTGGGACACCGAACTCGATCCGTAGGTCGGGAGATTTGCCGGAACGATATCGTTGCTGGCATCGTTCTTGATGCATGCCGCACGACGGCGCAAACGCCGGAACCAATTCTGGCAATGCCGGTTACCACCTTCTCCCCGCTGACACGACCGGACCGAAGATCAGGCCAAGGTTCGCGAAAGCTTGCGTTTCGACGCCACTGAGCAAGGGTGCGCATGAACTCGCGACCTGCATCGCCGGCCCGTCTTTGGCCTTTGCTCGCCCTGAATTTCTTTATGGCTGACATGCAGTCCGGCATCGGGCCGTTTGTCGGCGTGTTCCTGCAGGCGCACGGCTGGACCAGCGGACTGATCGGAACGGCGCTGACGATCGGCAACATCGCCGGCATGTCGATCACCACACCGATTGGCGGCTTTATCGATGCTACAAGCCACAAGCGCGCCTGGGTCGCGATCCCCGGCATCGCCGTGGTCGTGGCCTCGGCCGTCATCCTGATGTCGCAGAATTTCTGGGCGGTCGCGGCTTCGCAAGTCGCGACGTCGATTGCCGGTGCGGCGATCATTCCGGCGGTGACTGGCATTACGCTCGGCCTCGTCAAGCAGCGGGGTTTCAACCGCCAGATCGGCCGCAACCAGGCCTTCAACCATGCGGGCAACATGGTCGGCGCGGCCGTATCGGGCTATCTCGGCTGGCGCTACGGTTATGTGGCGGTGTTTCTGCTGGCGGGACTGTTCGGCGCGATTTCGATTGCCTGCGTCCTGATGATCCCGGCCAAGGCGATCGATCACCGCGTCGCGCGCGGCACGAAAGAGGACGACCCCGAAAGCCGACCGAGCGGCTTCACCGTGCTGCTCAAACACAAGCCGCTACTGGTGCTCGCGCTCGCGCTGGCCGTCTTTCATCTCGGCAACGCCGCCATCGTGCCGCTCTATGGATTGGCGGCGGTCGCCGAAAACGAGGCCAACGGGCCGAGCTTTGTCGCAACCACCATTGTGGTGGCGCAAGGAGTGATGATCGCAGCGTCGATTGTCGCCATGCACGCCGCGGAGAAGAAGAACTACTGGCCTGTCCTGCTGGCGTCATTTCTGGCGCTGCCGCTGCGCGGGGGTTTGGCGTACGCGCTGACAGGATGGTGGGGCGTGCTTCCGGTGCAAATTCTCGACGGCGTGGGCGCGGGCCTGCAAAGCGTGGCGGTGCCGGGAATGGTCGCGCGCTCGCTCAACGGCACCGGCCGCATCAACCTGGGGCAAGGCGCCGTCATCACCGTCCAGGGCATTGGCGCATCCTTGAGTCCTGCCATCGGCGGCTGGATTGCGCAGTGGATCGGATATCAATGGACGTTCCTGCTGCTCGGCGCCTTCGGCCTGATCGCGGCGGCCTTGTGGATGGGATTGCGATCCCATGTGAAGGGCTATTAGCTCGGCCGAGCGGGCCGCGCGTCGGCCTAGCGCCCAAGCAGTGCCAGCGTCTTATGGTCGGGGGTGCCGCCATAGTATTTGGCGATGGCAACAGCGAACTCCGGATCGGAGGACGTCGCGCCGAACAAAGTCATTGACGAACGGAATTTGAGGTCGTCCGGACTACCGAGAATTTCGCCGATGGCGCGGCCCTCGATGGCGTTGATGAGCGCCGTGCACTCGCGAAGCCTCGGGCCCAAAACGCCATGCCCGAGATAGGCCACGGCCTCATCGCGCGAGCGAAGCGCAAAGCGCTGGGCCATCGGGCTAAAGCCGAGCCCGGCAAGCTGGGGAAAAATGAACCACATCCAGTGACTTTGTTTTTGACCATGGCGCAGTTCGGCGACTACGCGCGGATAGACCGGCGCCTGCGCATCGACAAAGCGCTGAAGGCCGAAGGGATCGCTCATGCGGGCCTCCTCTCGGGCCGGCCCACGAGTTCGGCGAGCCGATCGAGAAACGGCCGCTGGCCGTCGAGGATTTTCGGGTGAGCGGCAGCCAAATCAAACCATTCGGCGCGATCGATCTCAGGAAAAGTCTGCATTCTGGCGCTTCCGCGCGGCCATTCGATTTCAAAGCTGTTGCTGGTGATGGCGGCGACGTCGAGATCGCCTTCGACCGCGAATGCGACCACCCGCTTGCCGCCACGCTGGCGAATCTCGCCAAGCGGTTCTAGCCGCGCGGTGAGAGCAACGCCCGTCTCCTCCGCGAACTCCCTGACGGCGGCGACCGCGGCATCTTCGCCCGCATCCGCTTCGCCTTTCGGGATCGACCATGCGCCATGGTCCTTGCGGCGCCAGTAAGGTCCGCCCGGATGCGCCAGCAGGACTTCCAATCGCGAACCGACGCGCCGGTACATCAGGATTCCCGCGCTGAAAGCCGATCGCCGTGCTGAATTCAACGGGATTTCCTTTGCCTGCCATTCAATTCGGGAGGGAGATCCAATCTCGCGTAATTGGCGCGCCCGCGATGACACGCCAATCACGCCGCGATCGAGATCGATCTAGTAGTCCATATCCCCCATCCCCGCGCCGGGACCAGCAGCCGCCGACGGGGCCTTCTTCTTGGGAAGCTCGGCGACCATGGCCTCAGTGGTGACGAGAAGGCCCGCCACTGAACCTGCGTCCTGGAGCGCTGCGCGCACCACCTTGGTGGGGTCGATGATGCCCTTCGAGATCAAGTTGCCGAATTCGCCGGTCTGGGCATCATAGCCGTGCGCGTAGTTCTCCTTGTCCAGGATCCTGCCGACCACGAGCGAGCCGTCCTCGCCGGCGTTGATGGCGATCTGTCGGGTGGGCCAGGACAGCGCCCGCTTCACGATCTCGACGCCGTGGCGCTCGTCCTCGTTCTCCCCTTTCAGCTTTTCGAGCGCCTTGGCAGCGCGGAGCAGGGGAACGCCGCCGCCTGGCAAGATGCCTTCTTCGACGGCAGCGCGCGTGGCATGCAGCGCGTCGTCGACGCGGTCCTTGCGCTCCTTGACCTCGACCTCGGTGGCGCCGCCGACGCGGATCACCGCAACGCCGCCCGCGAGCTTGGCAAGCCGTTCCTGCAATTTCTCGCGATCGTAGTCGGAGGTGGTCTCCTCGATTTCGGTCTTGATCTGGCCAATGCGCGCTTGAATGTCAGCCTTCTTACCAGCGCCGTTGACGATCGTCGTCGCCTCCTTTTCGATCCGCACGTTCTTGGCGCGGCCGAGCATGCTGATGGTCACGTTCTCCAGCTTGATGCCGAGATCCGCTGATATCATCTGGGCGCCGGTCAGGATGGCGATGTCCTGCAGCATCGCCTTGCGGCGATCGCCGAAGCCGGGCGCTTTCACCGCCGCGACCTTCAGTCCGCCGCGGAGGCGGTTGACGACGAGGGTGGCAAGCGCCTCGCCCTCGACATCCTCGGCGATGATGAGCAGAGGTTTGCCTGATTGCACCACGGATTCGAGCAACGGCAGCAGAGGCTGCAGTCCCGACAACTTCTGCTCATGAACCAGGATATAGGGATCTTCGAACTCGACCCGCATCTTGTCGGCGTTGGTGACGAAGTACGGCGATATGTAGCCGCGGTCGAACTGCATGCCCTCGACGACTTCGAGTTCGGTCAGCAGCGACTTCGCCTCCTCGACCGTGATCACGCCATCGTTGCCGACCTTCTTCATGGCATCGGCCAGGAAACGGCCGATCTCGGCGTCGCCGTTGGCCGAAATGGTCGCGACCTGGGCGATCTCGTCGTTCGATGTGATTTTTTTCGAGTTCTTCTCGAGCTCAGCGACCAGCGCCTCGATCGCGCGGTCGATACCGCGCTTGAGGTCCATCGGGTTCACGCCGGCGGCGACGGCTTTCGCGCCCTCTTTCACGATCGCCTGCGCCAGCACGGTGGCGGTGGTGGTGCCGTCGCCAACCCGGTCGGAGGTCCTCGATGCCACCTCGCGCACCATCTGGGCGCCCATGTTCTCGAACTTGTCGTCGAGTTCGATCTCCTTGGCGACGGTCACGCCGTCCTTGGTGATGCGCGGCGCGCCGAACGACTTTTCGAGCACGACGTTGCGTCCCTTCGGACCAAGCGTGACTTTCACCGCATTGGCGAGAACGTCGACGCCGCGCAGCATCTTCTCGCGGGCATCGACCGAGAATTTGACTTCCTTGGCAGCCATGGTCTTGCTCCCTTACGACACCATTCTTGTTCACATTGGGCAGGTCTTCCTTGGGCAGGTCTTCCTTGGGCAGGTCTTCTTGGGCGGGTCTTCTTGGGCGGGTCTTCCTCATAACTGTTGGCGAACGGTTGGAGGAATCGCAGCCTTCGGCGATCGCCTTCCGGCCGCAGTATGCGACCTAGGTGGGTCAGAATTGCGCTTCAAGGGGCTTGCGGAAAAAATGGCGGGTTGAGGGACGCCGTTGCCGTGACGGTTAGGAACGAACGGCCGCCTCCGAAGTTGTGCCGGTGCCTGCCGACACAGGACTGCCGCCCGAACTTGCGGCGCTTCGGTGACAGGCTTTTCACGCAACCGACGGCCTTGAGGCGCAGCCGTGCTTACAGCGCCCGCACATCGATGGCGCTCTTCGCCGCATGTTATCGTGGTGGGAAACGAGAAGGGAGGCTCGGGAAAAACCACGATCGCGATGCACATCGTCGTTGCGCTGATGAAGGCCGGCCAGCGCGTCGCCACCATCGACCTCGACAGTCGACAGAGGTCGCTGACCCATTACATCGAAAGCAGGCGCGGCTGGGGGCGCAGGAGCCAGGGCGATCTCGAGCTACCGACCCATTTCTGCATCGCGCGCGCCGAAAGCGCCCGCGTCGACAAAAACGAGACCGTCGAGTTGGCCGACTTCGAGCGCGCCATTGCCGCAGTGCAGGATCGCCATGACTTCATCGTGATCGATACGCCCCCGCACGATAGCTACCTGATGCGGCTCGCCCATTCGATCGCCGATACGTTGGTGACCCCGCTCAACGACAGTTTTCTTGATCTCGATGTGCTGGCGAGGCTCGATCCCGTAACGTTCGATGTCATTGGGATCAGTCACTACGGGGAGCTGGTGCGCGAGACGCGTCGCCACCGCCGGCCGGTCGACGGCGCTCTCATCGATTGGATGGTGGTGCGCAACCGGGTCTCGCTGCTCGGCTCACATAGCAACTCGGTGGTCTCCGCGGGCTTGGACGAACTTGCGTCCAGGCTCGGGTTCCGCGTTGCGCTTGGTTTCCATGAAAGGCAGGTCTACCGGAATCTTTTCCCCCGCGGTCTCACCGCGCTGGACGAACCGTCTGAGAGCATGCCCGGCATAGGCGCAGGCGCGCTTCCGGCGCGACGCGAGGTTCAAGCCCTGCTCGAGGCCCTGAAGCTGCCGGTCGACGAGCGCGGCCGACGCCGTGCCGCGCTTCGCGCCGAGTGGTTTGCCTCGCACGACAGCCCGCTCGATACCGATGATCTCCTGGCCGGCCCGAGTGACGAGCCCGCCACGACAAAATGACCAATCCAAAACCCGGGGGGAACCGGAACTACCACGCGCGCTGTT
>VAZG01000609.1 GCA_005885285.1 Alphaproteobacteria bacterium
TGTTGCGTCAGAGTACAGGGAGCTTCACCATGGTGGAACAGGCACCTCAGTATAGATCAGGCGACCCTAACGTCGATGCGTTCGACAAAAACACGGCCGATCATCGAGTAGCGCCCTACAAGTTACGAAGATCAGCCCGCACGGATCTTTATCTTGAGAATTCCGTTCCACTGTTTCTTTCCGACTGTAACGGCGAACCGGATCCGAGCGAATACATCACTCCCTTGCTGAAGAAGCGAAGAGCGTCCATTTCGTCACGAGTTCTGGCGGGTGTTTGCGCGGCTGCAGCCGTAGCAATTCTGGTCGCGCTGTTTTCTTCGGATGCCACGCGCGATATTGTCGTGAATGTCAGAGCTTCAATGGCCGCTGTTTTTCCGGCTCCATCCGCAGCCGCGCAATCCGATCCGACGCAACTAACAGCACTTGACAGACAGAATGTTCCCGCTCGGCCATCGGCGCCGGAGAATCAGACGATTGGTCGAAGCGTCACATCGACCGCCGCTGAGCCCGCGCGCGAGGAGATCAAGATGGCTTATCAGAGCGCGCTGCAGGGCCGCGCCCCGGCCACTGATGCTGTCGCGGAGCTGACCACGCCGGCAGATGCGATCCATCACCTTGATCCCGATGTAATCGCCTCTTTGCTCAGGCGCGCGGATGCCTTGATCGCGAGCGGCGATGTCGCCGCGGCCCGCCTCGTGCTGCGGCGCGCGGCGGACGCTGGAGATGCGGGCGCCGCCATGACGCTCGCGGGAACCTACGATCCCGCGAATCTGGCGAAACTGGGCGTCCACGGCATCGTGCCGGACGTAGCCATGGCGCGAAGCTGGTACGAGAAAGCCAGAAAATTCGGATCGGCGGAAGCGCCTCAGCGGCTCGAAATGCTCGCAAGCAAGCGGCAATAATCGGCGAGCCACACGACACGTTTCAAGGACCGCAAACGGGCCGGGTCCACCGAATTCCGGACGCGGCACACTCAACGTGCAGCAGATCACAGCAAAGGGCAGCATTATGGGCGTCTCCAACGCGACTGTTAGAAATCTCTTCGTGGGCCTGTCGTTCTTCTTGTTTCTTGCTTCCCTAACTGTCCCCTCGCGTCCCGTTTTGGCTCAAAGCCAAAAGCCTGTGGTCCGCTACGAGGAAAAAAGACGCCAGGCCAACGATATCGCGGTCACGGAACGATGTGCTGTTTCTCAAGAACGTAGACATGGCCGTCGTCGACGAGGACAATCTTCGGCTCCTCAAGAAGAGGGATCCGGTGCTGTACGCCAACGTCGAGCAGCGCGTCCAGTACATCACGAAGCTCTATAATTCCGAGTTTCAGGTCCTCGCGCGAAACGACATTAAATCCTACGACGACCTGCGCGGCAAGAAGGTCAACTTCAACCTGAAGGACAGCCAGACCGAGGTGACCGCCGACACGGTCTTCAACGCGCTCAACATCCAGACGCAGCGCTCGTACTACGACAACGACGAGGCGCTCAAGAGGCTGATCTCGGGAGAAATCTCAGCAATGATCATCCTCACGGGAGCACCCCAGGCCATGCTGGCGAAGGTGAAGAAGGAAGACGGCGTGCATTTCCTCCCGCTCGACCAGGAATCCCTGCCAAATCACAAACTGGGCGAGCTGTTCGCAAACTATCTTCCCGCGGATCTCACCCATGAACACTATCCGAACCTGATCGCTGAGGGGACCACCGTTCCGACCATCGCGAACCGGGCGCTGCTCGTCGCCTATACCTGGCCGGAGGATTCCCCCCGCTACAAGAGGGTCGCCAAGTTCATCGACGCGTTCTTCAGCAAGATCGATCAATTCAATAACCCATCGAGGCATCCCAAGTGGCGCGAAGTCAATCTTTCGGCTGAAATGCCTGGCTGGGTGCGGCTTAAGCCCGCGGCCGAATGGCTCGCCTCCCACCGGAATCAAGCCGTGTCCGCCAACCCGGACAACACGCTCGACCAATCTTCTCCCGAGCTGAAGCTGGCGTTTGAGAAATTCATGCAGAAGTACGCCTCTTCGTCCGGTCAAAAGACGCTCTCTAGCAGCGAACGGGAACTGCTTTTCGCAAAATTCATGAAATTTCTCGCCCAATCGAAGGCGGAACAGGCCGCGGCACGTTAGGCTTGCGAGAATTTCACGACTTAAGGTATGCGCTGTGACCCGAGCTTTGGCCCGAACGCAAGTATCGGCTGCCGGCTCCGCGAGACGCCTTAAATAGACGAGGAGACCGACGGCCGGGAAAGCTGAGGCGTCCGTGCCATCGCAGCGCTCGGTGCCGGAATGACAGCCCCCTCCTTGCGCGCCCTTGCAGCCACGGCAGTGCTACCGTTCGAGAACGGGGAACGGCCGCTCGTCAAATATCCGCAAAAGCGTCCGATGATCGGGCTGACGAGCAGGCCGCCACAGCTGGAAACGCCATTCTCCGTCTTCAATGCGAATGTCATCACGCCGAACGATGCGTTTTTCGTCCGCTACCATCTAGCGGACGTCCCGCTGAACATCGATCCCGATGCCTTTTCGGTCGAGATCAAAGGCAAGGTCGACAAGCCCATGAAACTATCGTTGGCTGACATCAAGAAGATGCCGGCCGTCGACATCGTGGCGGTCAACCAGTGCTCCGGCAACAGCCGCGGCTTCTTCAACCCCCGCGTCGCAGGCGGACAGTTGGGGAACGGCGCGATGGGCAATGCGCGCTGGAAGGGGGTGCCGCTCAAGACCATTCTCGACAAGGCCGGCGTCCAGCGGGCCGCGCGCCAGGTCACGTTCAATGGTTTGGACGGGCCCGTGACCGACAAGACTCCCGATTTCATCAAGGCGCTCGATATCGATCATGCGCGCGACGGTGATGTCATGCTCGCTTATTCGATGAACGGAACGGATCTTCCCGTGCTCAACGGCTTTCCGCTGCGTCTCGTTGTGCCAGGCTATTACGGCACCTATTGGGTGAAGCACCTCAACGAAATCACCGTGATCGACAATGTCTTCGACGGATTTTGGATGAAGACCGCGTACCGCATCCCCGACAACGACTGCAACTGCGTGGAGCCCGGAACAGCGCCGAAAGCCACGATTCCGATCAACCGCTTTAAGGTAAGGTCCTTCATCACCAACGTCGCGGATGGGGCAAAGTTGAAGGCTGGCACACAGAGCACGCTTAAAGGTATTGCATTCGACGGCGGCAAGGGCATCAAGGCTGTTGCAGTCTCCACAGATGGAGGAAACACCTGGGCACAGGCCAAACTCGGCGCTGATCTGGGGAAATATTCCTTCCGCGAATGGCAGATGCCGGTCAGGCTGGCAGTTGGTGAATACGATCTGAAGGTACGCGCGACCAGCAACGGCGGCGAGGTGCAGCCGATGGAGCCGCTCTGGAACCCAGCGG
>VAZG01000258.1 GCA_005885285.1 Alphaproteobacteria bacterium
GAGCCTGCTCGGCCATACCGCGCACCTGCAGAAGAAGCTGGTTGCCGAAATGCGCGGGCGGATCAAGGAAGACGATTCCAGCGTGCCGTCGCCGGACGGTCCCTTCGCCTATTTCCGCAAATTCCGCGAGGGCGGCCAGCATGAAATGTTCGGGCGCATACCGCGCGGTGGCGGCGAGACCGCCATTGTGCTCGACGGCGATGCGCTTGCGGAATCCCACGAATATTTCAAGTTCGGCGGCGCGCGGCATTCGCCCGACCACAGGCTGGAGGCCTGGAGCGCCGACACCAAGGGCTCGGAATACTTTTCAATTCGCGTGCGCGACTGGGCGAGCTTGGCCGACCGCGACGACGTCGTCGAAGAGACCGACGGCGGCGTGGTGTGGAGCCTGGACTGCAACAGCTTCTTTTACGTCAAGCTCGATGATAACCATCGCCCGATGCAGGTCTGGCGTCATCGCCTGGGCACAGCGCAGGCGGATGACGTTCTGATTTACCAGGAACAGGACTCTGGCTGGTTCATCCATCTGCATGAATCGACCTCCGGGCGTTTCTGCGTGATCGCCGGCGGCGACCATGAGACCTCCGAGCAGCGCTTGATCGATCTCGCAAAACCCGATGCGCCGCCGCGGCTGATCGCGCCGCGCGAGAGCAGTGTGCAATATTCGATCGCCGACCGCGGCGACGAATTGTTTATCCTCACCAATGCGGACAACGCGATCGACTTCAAGATCGTCACCGCGCCGCTCGCTTCGCCCGATCGCGCCAACTGGCGCGACCTGATCGGCCATCGGGAAGGCGTCTATATCCTCGATCACGATCTCTATTCCGGCCATCTGGTGCGGCTGGAGCGCGCCAATGCGCTGCCCGCGATCGTCATTCGCGACCTGAAGAACGGCGAAGAGCACGCCATCGCCTTCGATGAAGCCGCCTATTCGCTCGACACCATGGGCTCTTACGAATTCGACACCACGAATTTGCGGTTCTCCTATTCATCGATGACGACGCCCTCGGAAGTCTACGACTACGACATGGCAAGCCGGACCCGAATTCTGCGCAAGCGGCAGGAAATTCCATCCGGCCACAATCCCGCCGATTACGTCACCACCCGCATCATGGCGACCTCGCATGACGGCGCGCAAGTGCCGGTGTCGCTGTTGCACCGGCGCGATTTTGCCCGCGACGCAAGCGCGCCGCTGCTGCTCTACGGTTACGGCTCCTATGGCATGGCGATGCCGGCGTCGTTTTCGGCGAACCGGCTGTCGCTGGTCGACCGCGGCTTCGTCTATGCCATCGCGCATATCCGAGGCGGCACCGACAAGGGCTGGGGCTGGTATCTCGACGGCAAGCGCGAGAAGAAGACCAACAGCTTCGACGATTTCGCGGCTTGCGCGCGCGCGCTGTGTGATGCGAAGTACACCTGCCCTAAGCGCATCGTCGCCCATGGCGGCAGCGCCGGCGGGATGCTGATGGGCGCCGTGGCCAACCGGATCGGTGAATTGTTTGCCGGCATCGTCGCCGAGGTGCCGTTCGTCGACGTGCTCAACACCATGCTCGACGACAGTTTGCCGCTGACGCCGCCGGAATGGCCGGAATGGGGCAACCCGATCGAAAGCGAGCAGGATTTCCGCACCATCCTGTCCTATTCGCCTTACGACAATGTCGCGGCAAAGGAATATCCGGCGGTTCTCGCGATGGCCGGCCTGACCGATCCGCGCGTCACCTATTGGGAGCCGGCAAAATGGATCGCGCGATTGCGCGCCACCATGATTGGGGGCGGCCCGGTTCTGTTGCGCACCAATATGGGCGCCGGCCACGGCGGCGCCTCGGGCCGCTTCCACCGCCTCGACGAGGTCGCGATCGCGTATGCGTTCGCGTTATGGGCGGTGGGATTGGCGGAGCGCGGCGAGGTATGAGTTGCGTGTCCCGGAGGTGGTGGTGCGACATTCTTCACGATGCGCCGCGTCCGGGACTCGCCCGGATGCAGCGCGCTCATCATCGCTAACAATGTAATTGCTATGGCATCGTATACGCCGTCTTGACGGCCGTATAGAATTCCGCGGCATATTTTCCCTGTTCGCGCGGTCCGAAGCTCGAGCCCTTTCGACCACCGAACGGCACGTGATAGTCGACCCCGGCGATCGGCAAATTGACCATCACCATGCCGGCTTCCGCGTTGCGCTTGAAGTCGCTGGCATATTTCAGGCTGGTGGTGCAGATGCCCGCAGACAGGCCGAACTCGGTATCGTTCGCGGTGGCCAAGCCTTCCGCGTAATCGTTGACGCGAATCACGGCTGCGACCGGTCCAAAGATTTCCTCGCGTGCGATCCGCATTGTGTTGGTCACGTCGGTGAATAGCGCCGGCTGCAAATAGAAGCCGGGCGCGTCGCGCTTAAGGCGATCGCCGCCAAAGCTGAGCTTCGCTCCCTCTTCCTTGCCGATCGCGAGATATTTCAGATCCTGATCGAGCTGGCTTTGATCGACCACTGGACCGATGTCGGTGCCGGCCTTCACGGCGTCGTCGACCTTGAGACCACTCAAACGTTCGGTGAGCGCGGCGACGAATTTGTCATGAATACCCTTGGTCACGATCAGCCGCGAGGCCGCCGTGCAGCGCTGGCCGGTGGAAAAGAACGCGCTGTTGACCGCGCATTCCACTGCCACCTTCAAGTCAGCATCGTCGAGAATAACAAGCGGATTCTTGCCGCCCATCTCAAGCTGAAATTTCTTCATCGGCCGCGACGCAACACAGGCCGCCGCGACCTTATGACCTGTTGCGACCGAACCGGTAAAGCTGATCGCCGCGACGCCCGGATGCTCCAGCAATGCGGCGCCGACCTCCGAGCCACGACCGATCACGAGATTGAGCACACCCTTCGGCAGGCCGGCACGATGCAGGATATCGACCAGCGCCCAGGTCGAACCCGGCACCAGATCTGCAGGCTTGATCACCACGGTGTTGCCATAGGCCAGCGCCGGCGCAATCTTCCAGGCCGGAATTGCGATCGGGAAATTCCAGGGCGTGATCAGGCCGACGACGCCCAGCCCCTCGCGGGTGATCTCGACGTCGATGCCGGGGCGCACCGAGGCCAGCTTCTCGCCGGCCATACGCAGGCATTCCCCGGCGAAGAACGCAAAGATTTGTCCTGCGCGCGCGGCCTCGCCAATGCCCTCGGGCAGGGTCTTGCCCTCCTCGCGCGACAGCAGCCGACCGAGTTCATCCTTACGCGCCAGAACTTCGTCCGAGGCCTTCTTCAGTATGTCGTAACGGAGCTGCGGCGTCGAGCGCGACCATGCCGGGAATGCCGCCCTGGCCGCGGCGACAGCAGCGTCGGCTTGGGCGCGGGTGCCGCGCACGGCTTCGCCGATTACATCATTGGTATCCGACGGATTGATGTTGGGCGAACGTGTGCCATCGGAAATCCATTCTCCGTCGATCAGATTATTAAACATCAGCATGGCGTGGTCTCCCTGTTGCTCTATCGTGTTGTCGCACCGATTGATCTGCTTGAAACTGGGGCGTCAATTACCGCCCCATCTTCTGCCGCCACGCGGCGAAATCCTTCAGTGTTTGCTCGTCGGTCGCCGGGTAAAGGCCGAAGATGCCGCGGCCCTTGCGCACCTCCTCCGTGACGAAATCCTCAAACGCGGTCATCTCGAAGGTCTCGTCCGCGATCTCGTCCGCCAGATGCGCCGGGATCACGATGACGCCGTCGGCATCGCCCAAAATCACATCGCCGGGAAATACCGGCGCGTCCCCGCAGCCGATCGGCACATTGATCTCGATCGCCTGATGCAGCGTCAGATTGGTCGGCGCGCTCGGCCGATGATGATAGACCGGAAAGCCGAGTTTGGCGATTTCGGCCGAGTCGCGAAAGCCGCCGTCGGTGACGACGCCGGCGACGCCGCGCTGCATCAGCCGCGTCACCAGGATGGCGCCAGCGGATGCGGCGCGGGCATCTTTACGGCTGTCCATCACCAAGACCGCGCCCACCGGGCAGTCCTCGATCGCCTTGCGCTGCGGATGAGAACGGTCGCGAAACACCTCCAGCTTGTTGAGGTCTTCGCGCGCCGGCATGTAGCGCAGCGTAAAGGCCTCGCCCACCAGGGTCGGCTGGTCGGTGCTCAACGGATGCACATCCTGAATGCACTGGATGCGGAGGCCGCGCTTGTAGAGCGCGGTCGCGACCGTCGCGGTGGAGACGGTCTTGAGCTTGGCGCGGGTGGCGTCGCTGAGCTTTGACATTCGGTTCTTCTCCCCAGATCGTCATTCCGGGGCGCGAAGCGAACCCGGAATCTCGAGGTTCCAGGCTCAAGGCTTCGCCTTGCCGCGGAACGACGGTGCGACATTAATAGATCGACGGCTCGTCGACCGGCCTGCCGAAGCCGGTTTCGAGGAAATCGAAATCGCAGCCTTCGTTGGCCTGCTTGATATGGCGAGTGAACATCCAGCCATAGCCGCGCTCGAAGCGCCGCTCGGGTTTTTTCCATGCGGCGCGGCGTCTGGCGAGTTCGGCCTCGCTCACGTCGAGATTGATGGTGCGCGCGGCGACATCGAGCGTGATGCGGTCGCCGTTCCTCACCAGCGCCAACGGCCCGCCGACAAAGGATTCCGGCGAGACGTGCAGGATGCAGGCGCCGTAGCTGGTGCCGCTCATCCGCGCGTCCGACAATCGCACCATGTCGCGCACGCCCTGCTTAACTAACTTGGTGGGAATCGGCAGCATGCCCCATTCCGGCATGCCCGGCCCGCCCTGCGGCCCGGCATTGCGCAGGATCAGGACATGGTCGGCCGTGACGTCGAGATCGGGATCGTCGATCGCCTTCTTCATCGCGGGATAGTCGTCGAACACCAAAGCGGGGCCGCCATGTTTGAGGAAGCGCGCCTCGCAGGCGGAGGGTTTGATCACACAGCCGTCGGGCGCGAGGTTGCCCTTGAGCACCGCGAGTGCACCTTCCTGGTAGATCGGGTTGGCAAGACTGCGGATGACGTCGTCATTATAGACTTCGGCGTCCGCAATATTTTCGCCGAGCGTTTGGCCGGTGACCGTGACGCAGTCGAGATGCAGGTGCTCGCTGATCCGGCTCATCAGGCCGGGTAGGCCGCCGGCGTAGAAGAAATCTTCCATCAGATATTTGTCGCCGGAAGGCCTGACATTGGCGACCACGGGTACCTTGCGGCTTGCCTTCTCGAAATCGTCGAGGGTGATGTCGTGCCCGGCGCGGCGGGCCTGCGCAATCAGATGAATGATCGCGTTGGTCGAGCAGCCCATCGCCATCGCCACCACAATGGCGTTCTCGAAGGCCTTGCGGGTCTGGATCTGCTTCGGCGTCAAATCCTCCCACACCATCTCGACGATGCGGCGGCCGCATTCGGAAGCCATGCGGATGTGGCCGGCATCGGCGGCCGGGATCGAGGACGCGCCCGGCAGCGTCATGCCGATCGCTTCCGCGATCGCGGTCATGGTCGAGGCGGTGCCCATGGTCATGCAGGTGCCGTAGCTGCGCGCGATGCCGGCCTCGACATCGACCCAATCTCGATCGGAGATTTTTCCGGCACGCCGCTCGTCCCAATATTTCCAGGCATCCGAGCCCGAGCCGAGCGTCTTGCCCTTCCAGTTGCCACGCAGCATCGGCCCGGCCGGCAGATAGATCGCGGGAAGATTCATGCTGGTGGCGCCTAACAGCAGGCCCGGCGTGGTCTTGTCGCAGCCGCCCATCAGCACCACGCCGTCGACGGGATGGCCGCGCAACAGTTCCTCGGCGTCCATTGCGAGCATGTTGCGGTAGAGCATGGTGGTGGGCTTGACGAACGATTCCGACAGCGACAGTGCCGGCAATTCCATCGGGAAGCCGCCGGCCATCAGGATGCCGCGCTTGACGTCGTCGACCCGCGACTTGAAATGCATGTGGCAGGGCTGCGCGTCCGACCAGGTGTTGAGGATCGCGATCACCGGGCGATCCTTCCACTCCTGCGGCGCATAGCCCATCTGCATGGCGCGGGATCTGTGGCCGAAGGCGCGCAGGTCATCGGGTGCGAACCAGCGCGCGCTGCGGAGCGTTTCCGGGCGTTTTTTGCTTGTTTTATCGATCATTGTGGATATCCGTTCAAGACCTTGCGGTCATCTCACAGGTGATCGCCGCCGAGCAAGTCCCGATCCGTCCGATCAGCCAACTTTCGATCGGTCAGCGCGCGCCCGAAGGCGCTTGCACGAACGGTCAAATTCGGCGAAACCCGTACAATCTGCCGTTGACCGTGATTTGCGCACCCGGAGAAATCGGCTTTGGCGAACATCCTGATCATGGACGACGACCCCGCGGTGCAAGCAACCATCAGGATCGTTCTGGAGCGGGCCGGCCACAGCGTCGTGGTTGCCGGCGATGGTCGCAAAGGGCTTGCGATATTTGAAGCCGGAGATTTCGATCTCCTGGTGCTCGATATTTTCATGCCCGGAATGGATGGGCTGGAGACGATGAAGCTCATTCGCCTGCGGCAGCCCCAGACACCGATTCTTGTGATCTCGGGTCGTCCCATTTCCTGGGATGCCAACTCCGCACCGGATTATCTGAAAATAGCGACCAAGCTTGGAGCGATCTCGGGCCTGCAAAAGCCGTTCAGACCGCCCGAATTGCTGGCGGCCGTGGCCGGCTGCCTTGCGGCCACAAGGCCATCAGCGCCACCGTCGACGGGTCTTGCCGGCCGAGGCGAGAGCGATCGTTAAGGCACGACGGCCAAAAAGCTCGGAAGTTCCGCACAGCGCGGCTGGCGGCCGCTTTACGACGCGCGCTGGGCGGTCATCACGATCCGGATCAGGTCGGCCGCGTTCCTGGCACCGAGCTTCTTCATGATGTTCGCCCGATGATCTTCGATCGTGCGCGGGCTGATGCCAAGCGTGCGGCCGGCTTCCTTGTTCGACGCGCCGGCGGTGAACTGCTCCAAAACCTCACGCTCGCGCCGTGCGCCGATCGCTTCATTCAATCGCTCGACGATTTCGCTTCCGCGAAATGGCTTTTCGATGAAATCCAGCGCGCCGTTCTTGATGGCGCGGACCGCCATGGCGATATCGCCCTGTCCGGAAATCATGAAGATCGGCGCGGGATAATCCTCGCCGTGCAGTTCTTTCAGGATATCGAGGCCGGATTTGCCGGGGATATGAACGTCGAGCAGGATGCAAGCGGGGGTCCTGCTTCTCGCAACCGACAGCAACGCGGCGCCATCGGCGAAGCAGATCACCTGGTAGCCGCCCGCCGTCAAGACGAGCGACAGGGTATCGCGGACCCCGGGATCGTCGTCGACGACGAAGATTTCGCCCCGGGGGGCTGGATTCTCG
>VAZG01000210.1 GCA_005885285.1 Alphaproteobacteria bacterium
TCACGATCAGCACCTGGTCCTGGCTCGCACCGATCGGGATCTGCTCGAGCGCGCCCTGCGGGAGAATGTAGCCCTTCTGAAACTGTTCGCCGGTCAGACAGCCGCCCAGCGCCGCGCACAGCAGCGCGGTGACGGCGACCACGCGCATGCGCCGCCAGCGCGCGGGCAGGGCGCGCGAAGGGCTCACGCGTGAGCGTCTCTGGGTCGTCTCGGTCATTGCGGAACTGGTCCCGTCCCCTTGCATCGCGCGAGGCGTTGGCGTACCGGCCAAGAGGCTCGATGGCAACATGCGCCCGCTGTAAGGGCTCGCTTGCGGAACCCACAATGCTTTGGCCGTTCAATCACTTCTGGAAACCCCGGATGCCCCCGCGCGGCACCATTGAAGCCATCTATGGCATGATCGTGACGCAAGCGCGAGAACCGGTGTTTTATCGGGACTTGGGCGTACCGGATACGGTTAATGGCCGTTTTGACCTGTTGCTGCTGCATCTGTGGTTGGTGCTGCGGCGGATCGGCCCGATCGCGGGCGGCGCCGAACTGGCGCAGGCCCTGTTCGACCGCTTCTGTGACGATATGGACGCCAATTTGCGCGAAATGGGCGTCGGCGATCTCGCCGTGCCCAAGCGGATGCGGGCCTTTGGCGAGGCCTTTTACGGCCGCATGGCGGCCTACGATACGGCGTTGGCTGAAGGCGAGGCGCCGCTGGCGCGGGCGCTCTGCAAGAACGTCCTGAACGGCGAGAAAATCGAACAGGCGCGGCAACTCGCGAGTTATGCCATAGCGGCCAATGCGGCGTTGGCGACGTTCGATGACGCGACACTGTCGGGCGCGTCATTCCGATTTCCCTCGCCCAGATATCCCTCGCCCGGATTTCGCTTGCCATTGCCTGAAGTCGTCCAGCCATGAACAAAGCAACGACAGACAAAGTGGATCCCTGGCGCGCTCCCGTGATGGTGGCGCAGATACCCGATACCGGATTGCATCGCGACATCGAAGCGGATGCGCTCGCGCGCAAGGCGATGGCCGAACTCGCCGGCTTGCGCGAAGTTCTCTCCGCGCGTGCATCGTTGGATGTGACCCCGAAAAGCAATGGCCGCTTTCAGGTCGTCGGCCACGTGAGCGCGCGGATCGGGCAAACCTGTGTGGTGACGCTCGATCCGATCGAGAACGAGATCGATGAAGCAATCGACCTGATGTTCGCCCCGCCGGAGCAGATTCCCGCATTGGCCGATCTGGTCGATGACGACATCGAGAGTGAGGCTGAAATTCCCGATCCGCCGGAGCCGATCATCAATGGGATGATCGATCTCGGCAGGCTCGCAACCGATGCGCTGTTGTTGGGCGTCGATCCCTATCCACGTAAACCGGGCGCGGTATTCGAGCCGCAGGTTGTGGCTGCCGATCCCGAAGACCATCCGTTTGCCGCACTGAAAGCGCTCAAGGGCGACGGCAAGGCCGCCGACAAGACGCTCAAGCCGAAAAAGCCCAAAGGGAAGTGAGCCGTGGTCGAAGTTGAAGGCTCGCTTCCCTTTGGTTCGACGCGGATCTGATTCCAATTCAGAAATCCACCATAACACCTTGAGATAATTTGACTTGTTGTGATGGCCTGATTGCGTTTGGCAGCGCCGTCGGAACCAAAAGACAGGGGGTCAAGAGGTTGTGTCGGGGCGCGGACACGGTATTGTCGCCGCCCGGCAGGGTTGCGGGGTTGCGCTTCGCCTCCGTGGCGACATTCAGTTCGCGGCCGAGCCTATTGCGACCGCAAGAGATCAGGTTTCCGGGACGTTCATGCCTCAAAAGGTTCGAATCGCGCTTGACGCCATGGGTGGCGATGCCGGCGCATCGGTTGTTATTCCCGGCGCGGCCGTTTCGCTGACCCGGCATCCCGACACCGAGTTTCTCCTGTTCGGCGATCGCGCGCAGATCGAGGCGCAACTTGCAAAATATCCGGCGCTGAAGGCGGCCTCGCGCGTCGTCCATACCGACGTCGCCGTCAGTGCGCATGACAAGCCGAGCCAGGCGTTGCGGCGCGGCCGCAAGACCTCGTCGATGTGGCTCGCCATCGACGCCGTCAAGAAAGGCGAGGCCGGCGTTGCGATCTCCGCCGGCAATACCGGCGCGCTGATGGCGATGGCGCGGTTCAATCTGCGCACGCTGCCCGGCGTCGACCGCCCGGCCATTGCCGCCGTGTGGCCGACGACGCGTGGCGAGTCCGTCGTGCTCGATCTCGGCGCTACCATCGGCGGCGACGCGCGCCATCTGGTGACGCTGGCGGTGATGGGCAGCGCCATGGCGAGCGTGCTGTTCGATCTCGATCGCCCGACCGTCGGCCTGCTCAATATCGGTGTCGAGGAGATCAAGGGCCACGAGGAAATTCGCGAGGCCGCCGAGCTGTTGCGCGCGATGAACCAGTCCCAACTCAATTATATCGGCTTTGTCGAAGGCGACGGCATCGGCAAGGGTGCCGCCGACGTGATCGTTTCCGAAGGCTTCAGCGGCAACATTGCACTGAAAGCCACCGAGGGCGCGGCGCGCCAGATATCGGAATTCCTGCGCAATGCCATGGCGAGCACCTGGCGCTCGCGCATCGGCTATCTGTTTGCGAGGGGTGCTTTCAAGGCGCTGCGCGACAAGCTCGACCCGAACAAGTCCAATGGCGGCGTGCTATTGGGGCTGAAGGGCATCGTCGTCAAAAGCCACGGTGGAACCGACGCTGAAGGCTTTGCCTATGCGATCGATGTTGGTTATGAGATGGTCCACTACGATCTCCTCACCAAGATCAACCAAATGCTCAATCGCCACGGCGGTGCGCTGGGCCAGGCGCAGACCGCGCAGGAGGCTGTCTCGTGACTGCAATACGCTCGGTCGTGCTCGGCTGCGGCTCCTATCTGCCGCGGCAGATCCTGACAAATGCCGAGCTTGCGGCGCGGGTCGACACCTCAGACGAATGGATCGTGCAGCGTACCGGCATCCGGCAGCGCCACATCGCCGCTGAAGGTGAGTTCACCTCGCATCTGGCGATCAACGCCGCGCGCGCCGCGCTTACGCATGCACGGGTCGACGCGCAGTCGATCGATCTGATCGTGCTGGCGACCTCGACGCCCGACAACACCTTCCCAGCGACCGCGGTCGCGGTGCAAGAGGGACTCGGCATCAACCGTGGCGCGGCCTTCGATCTGCAGGCGGTATGCTCAGGCTTCATTTTTGCGCTCGCCACCGCCGACAATTTCCTGCGCGCCGGCGCCTACAAGCGCGCGCTGGTGATTGGCGCCGAGACGTTCTCGCGCATTCTCGATTGGAAGGACCGCGGCACCTGCGTGCTGTTCGGGGACGGCGCCGGCGCCGTCGTGCTCGAGGCCGAGGTGCAGCCCGGAAAATCCTCCGACCGTGGCATATTGACCACGCACCTGCGCTCCGACGGTCGGCACAAATCCAAATTATTTGTCGATGGCGGTCCGTCCTCGACCCAGACGGTGGGCTATCTCCGGATGGAAGGCCGCGAAGTCTTCAAGCATGCGGTAGGCATGATCACCGATGTGATCGTGGATGCGTTCAACGCCACCGGCCTGACCGCCGAAGACATCGACTGGTTCGTTCCGCACCAGGCCAACAAGCGAATCATCGATGCTTCTGCACACAAACTTCATATTGCACCGCAGAAGGTGGTGTTGACCGTCGACCTGCACGGCAACACATCGGCGGCCTCGATACCGCTTGCGCTCGCCGTCGCCGTCAAGGACGGACGGGTCAAGAAGGGTGATCTGGTGCTGCTGGAAGCCATGGGCGGTGGTTTTACCTGGGGGTCGGCACTGCTGCGCTGGTGAGTGTGACGTTAAATCCTTCCCTGCATTGCAACCTTCTTCGTGTGATTAGATCGACGAGCGCTGTTGACCATCGCGCGTTAACCTCCTAATTTCAGACAGGAATTGTTCGTCGTGAGTTGGGGTCTTAGACAGTAATTTGTTCGCCGAGAGTGCGGGGCAGGCGATGACCGGAACCGGAAAAACAGTCACACGCGTCGATCTGTGCGAAGCCGTCTACCAGAAGGTCGGCCTGTCGCGCACGGAGTCGTCGGCGTTTGTGGAGCTGGTCCTGAAAGAAATTACCGATTGCCTCGAGAAGGGCGAGACGGTGAAGCTGTCATCGTTCGGCTCATTCATGGTGCGCAAGAAAGGTCAGCGTATCGGCCGTAACCCGAAGACCGGCACCGAGGTGCCGATCTCCCCGCGTCGCGTCATGGTGTTCAAGCCGTCCGCGATCCTCAAGCAACGGATCAACGGCCACAGCCCGGCTAACGGCAGCGGCAAGGAAGACTAAGCCCAAGCAGGCCCAGCCCACTTAGTCATTTAACGGGCGATCGACAAGGAGCGAGCCTTTGGACAAGGCGCCGGATGCGTTCCGAACCATCAGCGAGGTCGCGGACGATCTCGATATTCCTCAGCACGTCCTGCGGTTCTGGGAAACCCGGTTTGCCCAGATCAAGCCGATGAAGCGGAGCGGCGGCCGGCGTTACTATCGCCCCGACGATGTCGATCTGCTCAAGGGCATCCGCAGGTTGCTTTATAGCGAGGGCTACACCATCCGCGGGGTGCAGCGCATCCTCAAAGAGCACGGTGTCAAATCGGTTCAGGGACTGGCGGATGCTACTGCGGCAGTGTCGTTCGGCGCGATCGAAGAGGCGGTCGGAAACAGCCTTCGGGAAGATGCCGGCGAGGACGTCGCGGGTAGTGTCGACGGCGATGATGAGGATTATCAGGGAAGCGAGGGCATCGATTTCCGCTTCGCGGAAGTCGACGCCGATGGACTGCTGCCTTCGTTCCGCGCCGGCGATGGCGGTGCTGCCGGGCGTCCGCTCGATCGCGAGCAGCTGCAGCGTGTGCTGCAGGACCTGACCGCCTGCCGGCAATTGCTCGATCAGGCGTTAAAGGGCGGCTGAACGCGGAACCGGTGCTCCAGCCGGGGCGACGCATATTCCTTGCGCTCGTCGATGAGGGACGGGTGGAAGCAGACGGCAATCTCCATCACCTCATACTCAACAAGAAAGATCGGGCAGACATGGTCCATACAATCGACGTTGGCTTCGGCCAATCATTATTAGATGACAAAAATGCCACCAGCATCGTGAACGCGGCTTGGGCCATAAAGTACGGATTGACGAGGCCAATTTACAAGGCTGCTGATGAACCGTAGGGCTGGTGACGGAACTGAGAGATGTGGACGAGAGAAGCCGACGGCTCAGTCATTGACGAGGCTACTGGGAAGATCATCTTCTTCAGCACAGAGCGATTTGTGAATGACATCTGCCTTGGGGACTGCTGTTTCATCTGCGGCGCGAAGCAGGGAGAGAAGGAGTTTAATAACGAGCACATATTGCCTGAATGGTTGCTGCGTCGTTTCAACCTCTTCGACAGAGTTATCACGCTGACCAACGGGGCAACGGTTCAGTACAGCCGGTATACTCTCCCGTGCTGCGCCGATTGCAATTCCCTCATGGGAGACGAAATCGAGAGGCCGCTAAGTGAGGCTATTAGCGGCGGCCTTGACGCGCTCATCGAGCTTATTAAAAAAACCCGATAGCAATTGCGGTTTGGATGAGGCTCATCTTTTTAAAGATGCATCTGAAGGATGGCGCGCTACGATTTCATTTGGATGAACGCAAGGGACAGGAAAAAATTGGGGACCTTTACGATTGGGAGCGGCTTCATCATATCCACACCTTCGCAAGGTGTTTCTACACGGGCTGTTCGATTTCACCGGAAGGGGCTGGGGTAGTGGCAGCGCTGCCCGTGAGGTCTGCGACTTTGCCGGAGCGATTTGATTTTGCCGACAACTATCAGGCTCAGACGATGCTCGTTCGGCTCGATGATATTGCGCTGCTAACTGTGTTCGATGATTGCGGGGGTGCGTTTAGCTGGCTTAGCCAAAAGATCGAGAGGTTCACTGGACCGCTTTCCGAACTCCAGCTTCGGGAGGTATTCGTTGAGATGGCTTGGCTGAATTGGCATCTCAAAGAGCGGCCAGTCTTGGGCGTCGATATTGATCTCGTGAATGAGATTTGCCGATTTACCTGTGATCTGCCCGCTAAACCAGAACTGCAAAAATTGGACTACGGGCTGCGGGGCCGACTATACGAGAGCGCGCTTGGTCACCTCTTTCCTTTTGTCAGGGGCGTGGGTTTGACTGACGAAGAGACCTTAGCAGCCGTCAAAGCCGGGAAATTTACCCTTCTGTTCGATAAGGACGGAAAATTCATCATGGACTTCGACTTGGTCAAAAGGTCCGATCCCGCAACCTGATGATTTGACAGTCGCGACCGCCGCCCGTTCCCCCGAAGGATGTTTGCGGCGTGGAAAATCCCGTGCGCGCGGCTCATTGCGGAGCGCACATCAACGTTAGCCCATCCATCTCGACCGGCTCCTTATTCCAGTTGAAGTCCGGCCGAACGTCGGCGCCTCGCTTGCCGCAGGATTGGCATACGAACAGCGGTTCGATATCCGACAGCCGAACGTCATCCGCCCATCGCTCGCCGCTAATCGCGGTTGAGTGGCTGCACTTGTAATCCGAGCAATAGACCAAGAGACCGCGCACGCCCATCTCGCGCATTTCAGCGAAGGTGATCTTCGTCTCGCGGGTCATGCCGCCTATGATCGCGCCAAATGGGCGCCCGCTCAAGCTGCCCGCTGGCGCCAGCGCGTTGGAGCGGTCGGCCGAACCAAGCCGCGCACGGGCCGGGCTGTCCGGCGATTGCCCGCTAGAAGCGGACGGGTGTTCTCGTTGAAGAATTTCGTCCGATTGAGCGGCATGTCCCGCTGACTTTGCCGCGCGGTTGTGCATCACTGTGTTGGAAGCAGCCGGAGCGAGCGCGAGCGCGAGGCCACAAGGAAATTATAAATTGAACGATGACGCGAAGTATCGTGAGTTTGAGGAAGCATTGACGGATGTGCTCGCCGAGAAGGAATACATCCTAAAGCGGCGCTCCCGACTGGCGACGGCGCGTGGGTTGGTCGATAGAACCGATCCGCGATATTGGGAAGCGGTCGAGCGCGCCTTCTCGGCTCGTGATGAGGCAGCAAAACTGATCAGCGGCGGCGAACCGGATGTGATCGGCTGGTAGCTGAACGTCACGGGCCGCCCCGCGCCGTTTCCCTAAGATGGCCCCAGCCCACCGAACTGGGGCCGTTTGCATGAATAAAAGGGGCCGCCAACTGAGGCGGCCTCTTTAACTAGGCCGTTAACAGCGGCCCGACATTCTGCACCCCGCCCCTGAGGGTAACCACGCCGCATTTCCTCGTTTGGGAGAATAGGTATGTTTCACGGGGCCCGTGGTTGCAACCGGAGCCGAGCCGGCCGGTGCCTGCGGCTTCTTCTGGGCGGCTTCAAGTGATGAGATTGAAAGCACAAAGGCGATGGCAAGGAACGAGACAAACTTGATCATTATTCCCTCCTGAAAAATGGCAATAGTGTTTTTCTAAAGTGAGACACACTCTTTCACCGTCGGTTCTCAAAATCAAATTAGGTCACTAACTGATTCAAACTAGACCACTGAGGGTCAAAACAGCCAGTACCCGGAAACCCATAGGAACATTGCGGACCCGTGAACATTGCTGGAACGCCGTCCGGGACTTTTCCGGGACTTTTGGGTCCGAAGCGTGCTTTTCGTGTCCCTTATGTTCGCAATTGGCATTTTCTCACCTTGCGAAGGGCGGCGAATTTCCCTAATCAATCAACGTCGATAGACAGTCGGAGCGTGGCGCAGCCCGGTTAGCGCACTAGTCTGGGAGACTAGGGGTCGAAGGTTCAAATCCTTTCGCTCCGACCAATACTCCATCGGTAAATCAGTCATTTGGGCCGCGCGCCCGCTGGGGCTCTTCGCGAGGCGGCTGCGGAAGTGCGGACTGTTGCAGTGTCGCATTGGCGCTGTTCGCGGCGCTGATAGCCTTCGGGCAGTGTCGAGGAGTTCTTATTGCGGCGCCGCAATGACTCCTTAGTTCAAGCCCACCAATGTACCCGCGCTGGGGGTCAGAGCATGGGGGGACATCACCATGACTGACAGCGACGGTTGGAAGGAGCAAAGAAATCGGGTGGAGCGCTACCGAATTCTGGCGCAAGAAACCACCGACCCAATTGCAGTTCGTTTGCTCCACGATATCGTTTTGGACTTGGAAGCCGAGTTGGAGCTATCGCCGCAAAGTGTCGATCTTGATGCTGCATAAGCGTCCACAGATTCCCGAAATCCCGGGGGCGCCCCATCCGGCAGCTAGGGTTTCCATCGAAACCGGATCGGACGTCTCCCGCTCAGCGATCTCCTAAAAAGGTCGCCGTGACGATGAGCGCTGCCTGGGTAAGGTGTTGTTACGCCCGGCTTTGGCTTCTCGCACGGCACCGTAAAGGCTGATCAGCCCGACGATGATCGGCAGCGGAGCCAGGACCGTGCAAGGCAGAGACTCAACCGTGACGATGGCCCAAAGGCCAAATGCAGCAATTCCCAGCGAGATCGATAGCGATAGAAAGTTATCCATGATCGCGCCCTGCGGAGGTTCGCAATCCGTCTTGGACAGCGTTGAATTTCGTAACTGCGAGAATTTCAAAATCGTTCCTGCGCCATTCGTGATTTGCGCGGGAACGGATTGGAACCGCGGCGTTGCGGTCTCGCGTGCCGTCGTCGCTTTGATCGTGGCGGGCCTATGCCGTGCTGGATTGGCCAGGTGGCATTCCTCGCGCTGCCACTATGCTGACGCGTTACCGGAATCCGACATTGTCTCGCTGATCCGCGAGATGTAGCGCGCGACCGAGGCCGCGATCGCCTGCTTGCCGTTTGCGTCGATCTGCCCCCGGCCCGAAAACGCGCCGTACACCGCGTCGAATGCGAATGGCTCCAGGATCTCCGCGATGCGCTGAACCTTGGCCGCGGAGAGCGGAATCAGGTTCGGGTAGGACCACATAAAGCTGACGTGCCCGCTCGGAACCACCTGGAGCACGTCGCCCGAGAGCACAACGCCGCGACCTTCGCTCCAATCCGCCCAGTGCAGCACGGTGCCGCCGTCGAAGTGTCCTCCCAGCCGAATCAGCGTGAGGCCCGGCCCGATTGTTTTGCTGTCCCCCTCCCAGAACTGCACCGCATCGTCCGCCCGCATCACCCACTGACGATTGGCTGCGTGCAAATGGATCGGCACTCCCCCGAGCGCGCGGCTCCACTCCACCATCGTGGTGTAGTAGTGCGGGTGGGAGATCGCGATAGCAGCGACGCCGCCGAGCCCCTTGATCAGATCGACTGTGGCGTCGTCAATCAGCGCGATGCAGTCCCACAGCACGTTGCCGACAGGCGTGCGCGCAAGGATCGCGCGCTGCCCGATGCCGAACGCGGGCGTCGTCTCGATGGTCGTAAGCCCCGTCGCAAGCCGGCGGAACTTATTGCTGTGTGCATTCCGCAGTCGCTCCAGCGTCGTCCAGGACTGACCCGACGCTGGGACGAATTGCCGCTCGTCGATGCAGATCGGACACGCACCGGGCGGAGCGTCGGAGGGCGGATACTGCGTGCCGCAGGCGGTGCAGATGAAGGCTGGCATGACGGCAGGATACACCAGGGTCGCCGTGAGGGCCATTCCTGTTGGTCAATCCGGCAACACGTTGGGTCACGCGGCAGCAGATCGCGCGTTCGGCGGCGCAGCCTGTCTATTGCAGCAACGTGCACAAATATTTGCAGCCGGATGACGTACGACCTTGAGTCTGGTATTGCGCAAGCTGGACCTTGCGAGATAAGCAGGCGAACGATGACGACGCCGTTTCAACGAGGGTTAGGCAGCTGGACGCAGTATCGGTCGATGTTCGACCTGTCCGTATCAGACGAAGTCGATCTGCATTTCGGCCCGCGCGACAGGTCGGTCTCATATGACCAGGTGATGAGAGACCTGATCAGCCTCATAGAGGACAAGGTCCGAGACGCGCAGCAGAGGGGCCGTTCCTATGTGATGTTCATTCACGGATCGTCTACATCACGACGCGGCAGGAGGACGGCGCGCTCGCAGGTCAGAGGGTTCATGCGGTCAAAGGCCGCGACGCCACTGATCGAACGAAAGTACTGCATTCAGCACAACACCGTATTCATTGCCAAGTTGCGTCCGATGCCCGACGTAACGGTAGCGCCGGTCCTCCTCGGCGACCCAGCAAATTCCAGCCCGAACAATAGTTGTGGCTTGGTTTGAAGCAGGGCCAAGGGGCGGCCCAACACGCACAACGTCGCCTCTGGATTACACTCGCTAGGCCCATGCGGCGTCATCTCGCTTCACTCGGAAGGGATATCGCATGGAAATGAAGTTCCAATGCCGATAACCACTGACGCGCATCCGCCATACGCGACGATCCTGTCGATCATGGGCCTGTAGATACCGCCGATCCACTACATGGTCGCGGCCGCCCGCGGCGATACCATTCGTTGCGCACCCTACGCGACCTATGGCACCGCGGACTTGTCGAAGCATGCCGTCAAGGCGCTGGAAGACCGCTTTGCCTGTCTGCTCGCCACCACGGCATGATCGCGGTCGGGCCGTCGCTGGCGCGAGCGCTTTGGCTTGCCGTCGAGGTCGAGACGTTGGCGCGGCAATATCATGGTTGCCTGCAGATCGGCACCCCATCGCTGCTCTCGAAAAGCGAGATCGGGCGGGTCCGCCAGAAGATGGCCGGATATGGACACGCCGATAGCTAACCCCGATAGTAAAGCTTGCGAAGCCGCAGCATAGTCGAGGGTGGGCCATGAAGGATTTTGCCGGAAAGATCGCCGTCATCACCGGAGGCGGCACGGGCATGGGCCGCGAGCTGGCGCGCCAGCTCGTCGCCGAGGGCTGCAATGTCGCCATGTGCGACGTCTCGGCCGAGGCGATGGCGGAAACCAAGCGGCTTTGCGAAGAGCAAAGACTGCCTCAGGGGCTGCGCGTCACCACCCATATTGCGGATGTCTCGATCGAGGATCAGCTCACACGCTTTCGCGACGAGTTGATTGAGCAGCAGGCCACCGACAAGATCCATCTATTGTTCAACAATGCCGGCATTGGCGGCGGCGGCAGCCTGTTCACCAATACGCGCGACCAATGGGAGCGCACCTTCAACATCTGCTGGGGCGGCGTCTATCTCGGCGTCCGCACCTTCCTGCCGCTGCTGCTGAAGGCGGACGAGGGCCACATCGTCAATACCTCAAGCGTCAATGGCTTCTGGGCCTCGGTCGGAATGGGTGTCGCGCACACCGCCTATAGCGCGGCCAAATTCGCGGTGAAGGGATTTACCGAAGCCCTGATCAACGATCTCCGGCTCAACGCGCCGCATATCAAATGTTCGGTGGTGATGCCGGGCCATATCGGCACCTCGATCATCTCGAACTCCCGCAAGATCCAGACCGGCAGCGAAACCGATCAACTGAGCGCCAACGAGATCCTGTCGACCCGCCAGCGGCTGAAGGGCATGGGCATCGACACAGCGGCGATGTCGGACGAGGATATTCAGGCGATCGCGCTGGAACGCGCGCGCACCTTTCGCGAGGAAGCGCCCACGACCGCGGCCGCCGCTGCGAAGATCATCCTCGACGGGGTCAAGGAGGGACGCTGGCGGATTTTGGTCGGTGACGACGCGCACCGGCTCGACGAGCGCGTGCGCGACAATCCCGAACACGCCTACAACACCGAGTTCTACCAGGACTTTGTCAAGGAGGTCGGCTGGCGATTGGGCTGAGCTGGCGGATTCGCCGCGGGAGCCTCGTAGGGGATTTAGCAACGGCGTAATCCGCCGTCGTGTTCTTCAATTGGCTGGTTACGCTTTCGCTAATCTTACTGCGGCACTAAGCCCCCCATGGTGAGGAGGCGCGAATGCGCCGCCTCGAACCATGTGGTCTCGGTGCTGATTTCTCGGCCTCGATCCTTCGAGACCCTTGGCTCGCGCAAGCTCCTCAGGATGAGGAATAAGGCCCGTTATGACGCGGTAAGACTGGAGCTTGATCCGGAAATGCATGCCCTCGGGCTTGACCCGAGGGTGGACGCCGGTTTTCAGAAAAGATCATGCTCAATCAAAACCCAAAGCGCGATGACGTGCTAACTCAACCTCATCGCGCTTTAGCCCCGCGCCGCGCGCGAGGCGGGACGGTAGGCGAGGCGAGTATGGCCGGGGCAATAGGGCAGGCCTTCGACCGGCGTGTTGCCGCAAAAACAGAAATCCTCCGCTCCGGGCGTGCTGATCGGCCAGCGGCATCTTTGCTCGCTCAGCTCGAGCAACGAGCAGCGATGTTCCTCGCCGATCGTGTCATCGTCAAAGAGCACTTCGGGCTCGGCGTACACCGCCTGCAACATCCGATATTGCAGCCGCGGCGTGGTCTTCAGGCGAGGTCCCTTGACGGCGCCTTTTGCGCTCTTTCGCGCCCTGCGTCGCAGGTCGATAGTCTTTTCGCGGGTCAGGTTGAGGCGCGAGAGCTTGCCGATGACGGCGTTGCGGCTGACCCCGATGTCGGCGGCGATCTGGCGGCAGGATAGCCCCGCCTCAAACCGGTTTTTCAGGCGTTCGATGCGTTCGGTGGTCCAAGTGGGCTGGAAGGTGGGCTGGAGCGCGGGCATGTTGATGGTTCCAAGTTGCGGATGATCTCCGGATTCCTGGCCACATTGTCGACCGAGCCCATTTGCGCGTGCTTCCCCGTCACATCTTGCCATTGTCGCGGATCGACAGCAGCCCGTCCTTGATGGCGAGCCGAATGCCTTCCTCGACCAATGTCCTTGCGACGCCGGGAACGCTTGTTCCGTGGGTACCCTGTTTCACCAGCTTTTCGAGATAGGCGATGGTCTGGAGAGCCAAGGTAATCGGAACGCGATCGGTTTCGGCTTTTTCTGTGGCCATGCAAAAAGCTAGCCTCCAACTCATGTACTGAAAAGTATCTATTTAGACTCTATTAAGTTATCCCCAGGAGTCAAATCGGTGGCGTCGTGCCTCCGCCAGCCATTGGAATTGCTGGCAAAATCGCAACGGTCGAGGCCGGCCCGCTTGGCCGGCGTTGCGATGGCAGGGACGGAGTGGGGGTTAACGGCGCTTTCGCGTCATCCATGCACGATCGTTTTGGCGATCATGCAGTGAATGCCCTTGGAGCCGTTCACGGTCTGGGTCACCCGCAGATCGGCTGCGAGACTGCAGAGCGTGTAGGCATCTTCGCGCGACAGATTGCGCTTTTCGCCGAGCAGCACGATCATGTCGCGCAACGCCCGCACCACGCATTGATCCAAGTCGGGATCCATCGCCATCGTCATGTAATGCGTCGGCGTCTCGGCGCGGGGATAATCGAGCCGGATATCCTTGCGCACCGTCAGGCGGAAGCGGCCCCGCAACGCGGTCTCGATCGCGGTGACGCAGACCTCGCCGTCGCCCTGCACGCCATGGCCGTCGCCGCAGGAGAACAGCGCGCCCGGCACGAACACCGGCAAAAAAAGTTTTGCGCCGGCGCCGAGTTCCTTGTTGTCGAGGTTGCCGCCCATCGCGCGCGGAATGAGCGAGGTGATGCGCCCCCAGGCGGGCGGCGGCGCCACGCCCATCACGCCAAAGAACGGCGAGAGCGACAGATCGAGCCCCCATGGCAAGCGGCCGACCATCCGCTGTGTGTCGAGCGGAATGTTCATCAGTCGCGGCTCGTGGAAATCGTCGGGCAGGGTGCCTGCGAGGGGGCGGATCAGATTGTAACCCCAATCCTGCCGGAGCTTGACATCGAGGATGTCGACTTCAAGCACGTCACCCGCTTCGGCGCCCTTGATCGCCACCGGACCGGTCAGGATATGACCAGGCACCATCCGCTCGCTTTTAGCATGCACCTCGGCGAGTTCGGGCGGGACGTGAAACCTGGCTTGATCGGGCACCACTTCCGGGCCACCGCTGATGGTATCGATGGTGATGTCGTCGCCGCTTTCGATGGTGAGCACCGGCTTCAGCTTGGCTTCGAAAAAGCCCCAATGGCAGGTCTCGGGGCTTGAATGCAGATGATGATGGGTCATGGGAAAGCTTTTGGATGGCGAAGGGACAGCGTATGAGGCTGTACCAGAATATTCGGGGGGCTTCGCTTGTTTTTCGTACTGTCCAAGACGCTTGGCGTCATGCTGCTGCCGACCAACTTCCTGATCGCGCTGGGTATGGCCGGCGTCATTCTGCTGGTGACGCGATTAGCCGCGGTCGGTCGCAGGCTGCTGGTTGCCTCGGTCGGGCTGCTTGCGATTTGCGGATTTTCGCCGCTCGGAAATCTCCTGCTCTATCCGCTGGAGCAGCGATTTCCGCCATGGGATGCCGCGCAAGGGCCGCCTGACGGCATCATCGTGCTGGGTGGAGCGATCGATCCTGATATCTCGGTCGCGCACGATACGGCGGTGATCCGCAGCGCGCCCGATCGCATGATCGCTGCCGCCGCACTTGCCCGTCACTATCCGAAGGTGCGCATCGTGTTCTCCGGAGGAAGTGCGAACTTGATTGCGAACGATGCGAGAGAAGCCGATTTTGCGACCGATATTTTCGAAGGTCTCGGCGTCAACAAATCGCGGCTCACGCTGGAGCGGCGCTCGCGCAACACGTATGAAAACGCCGAATTCTCCAAGGCGATCGCGGCCCCGAAGGCCGGCGAGCGCTGGCTCTTGGTGACGTCGGCCTTTCACATGCCACGCTCGATTGGGCTGTTTCGCAAGGTGGGATTTGCCGTGCAGCCTTATCCGGTGGATTGGCGGGTCGGCGGCCGTGCCGACCTGTTGAGCTTTACCAGTTTTGCCGGCGATGGCTTGGCGCGGACCGATACCGGTTTGCGCGAATGGCTGGGCCTGATCGCCTACCGCCTCACGGGCAGGACCAGCGAGTTGCTTCCGGGGCCCGCGAAGGACTAGAAGCAGGACGCGCCGATTTTGGAGTTGATGCCATGCAACACGAGAGGCCGCCGGAACCGCTGGATTTGACCGGCATGGTCGCCGACCTGAACAATCTGCTTCGCCTCAAGACCACCGTGATCGGCATGAAAATGTTCGCGCGTGTCGAGGATATGCAGGCGATCGAAAAAATCCGGCGTCCGAGCGCGATCCACACCACCGACCAGATCGTCAGCATGGCCTCGCGGCTCGGCTGGACGATGGGTATCACCGCCGATGACCTCGTCGGCGCCCAATGCCGCGCCGTGATCGGGCTTGCCCCGCAGGACGAGAAATGGCTCTCGGGGCAAAACTACGTCGGCGTCTGGCATGGCACGGCGGAAGACGCACGCAAGCGCCAGGAGGCGCTCGATGTCGTGGCGTTCGGTCAATACCAGGCGCTCGCGGTAAGCCCGCTTGCGAGCGGCCGCCTTAATCCGCCCGATATCTGCCTGGTCTACGCAACGCCGGGGCAGATGATCATCCTGATCAACGGGCTGCAATATACCGGCTACAAGAAGTTCGAATGGGGCGTCGTCGGCGAGACCGCCTGCGCGGATTCCTGGGGACGGGCGCTGAAGACCGGCGAGCCCAGCCTGTCGCTGCCGTGCTTTGCCGAGCGGCGCTATGGCGGGGTGCCGGATGAGGAGCTGCTGATGGCGCTGCCGCCTGCCCATCTTGCCAAGGCGATCGTTGGCATGAAGCAGTTGGCCAAAAACGGCCTGCGCTACCCGATCGCGCCTTATGGTATCCAAGCCGACGTGCGTGCCGGCATGGGAGTTTCCTACGGCAAGAAATAACACCATCTGGCGCCTAAGCGAGCATCACCTCAGGGAATTGAGTATGAAGTCTTCGTCGAAGTTCGACATCGTTGTCTATGGCGCGACCGGGTTCACCGGCCAGCTCGTCGCCGAATACCTCGCGGCCCATTACCGGGATGACCGGCAACTGAAATGGGCGATGGCCGGACGCAGCTTGGACAAGCTGAAATCCGTGCGCGATGCGATCGGCGCGAGCGCGGATACGCCGCTCATCGTTGCCGACGCCGCCGATCCGACCTCGCTGCAAGCGATGATCGATCAGACCAGATCGGTCCTCACCACGGTCGGTCCGTATCAGCTCTACGGCTCCGACCTGCTCGCGGCCTGCGCGGCATCGGGTACCGACTATTTCGATCTCTGCGGCGAGCCGATCTGGATGCGCCAGATGATCGACAGGCACGAAGCCGCCGCGAAAGCGAGCGGCGCGCGGATCGTCTTCTCCTGCGGCTTCGACTCGGTGCCGTTCGAGCTCGGCGCGTTCTTTGTGCAGGAGCAGGCGAGACGTGTGTTCGGCGCGCCGGCCTCGCGCGTCAAGGGACGGGTGCGCGACATGCGCGGTACGCTGTCGGGCGGTACGGCGGCCAGCGGACGCGCGACGTTCGAGGCCGTTGCCAAGGATCTCAGCCTTGTCGCCATCCTAAATGATCCATTTGCGCTGACGCCCGGCTTTAGCGGCGCCAAACAGCCGAAGGGCAACAAGCCATTCTATGAGGAAGACCTGCAGTCCTGGACGGCGCCTTTCATGATGGCTTTGATCAACACGCGCAACGTCCATCGCTCCAACATGCTGATGGGATTCCCCTACGGAAAAGAGTTCGTCTATGACGAGATGGTGCTGACCGGGCCCGGCGAGAGGGGCGAAGCCAACGCCAAGCGCGTCATGGCGGCCAATAACGAAAAGACCGGTCCAAATGCGCGCAAGCCGGGGGAGGGGCCGTCAAAAGAAGAGCGAGAGAATGGGCTCTACGATCTTCTTTATGTTGCGATCGCGCCCGACGGCCGCCAGGTCCGCGCTTCGGTCAAGGGCGACCGCGATCCCGGCTACGGCTCGACGTCAAAGATGATCTCCGAATGTGCGGTCTGCCTGCTGCGCGACACGCCCGACGTGCCAGCCGGTTTCTGGACGCCGGGCGCGGCTATGCAGCACAAACTGATCAAGCGGCTTGTCGATAACGCTGGGCTGACGTTTCAGGTCGAGGGGTAATGGTGCAGGGATTGTAGGCGTACATGCAATCCATGCCGCGCCGCGCCGTAAGGGGAATCATGAGCTTCAGCATCTGGTCGCGGACCCAGGCGCCGGTGCGGCTGAACTCACGCTTCTGGTTGCCGTTGCGACGGGCCAACGCGACGATGCATTCGGCGCGCGGGCGACGCTCGCGCTCGAAATTCTGAAAGGCGGTACCGATCTCGTGTTCGGCGCAAAGCGCGCATACAAGCCGATAGGCGTCTTCAAGCGCGAGCGAGGCGCCTTGGCCGGCATGGGGACTGGTGGCGTGCGCGGCATCTCCGATCAGAACCGTCCGCCCACGCGACCATGTCGGCAGCGTCGCCACGTCGAGCGTTGCGGTGACGCCGATGTCTTCCGCGGCTTCCAGAATTTGCGGGATCGGGTCGTGCCAACCGGCATGGAAAGTGAGCAGTTGCCGCTTGAGCGCGTCGTGGCTCACGCCCCGGAACGTCGCGGCGTCGACGCCGGCCGGCGCCGGTTGGGTGCTCCACCACATCACGCCGTCCTGGGGATCGGAACTGCAGAACCCGAAGCCGAAAAATCCGCTCCGCCCGAACGTCGTCCGCACGCGCCGGCCTGTTCCGCTGTGCTCGATCAACGACCTCGGTACAAACCCGCCGAAGCCGATCAGGCCGGTATCGAAAGGTTTTGGGCCATCGGGCACGACATGGGTTCGCACCACCGAATGGACGCCGTCAGCGCCGATCAGGAAGTCGCCCTCGGCGCTGGAGCCGTCCGCAAAGCGCGCGACCACGCCCTGATCGGCGCCGACGTCGATGCGGACCAGCCGCTTGTCAAAGAACAACTCGACGTTCTCGCACCAGGCCTTATTCACGATCGTTTCGTTGAGAGTGGCCCGGCGCATGTTCACCGCCGGCTGACCGAACCGCTGTTCCATATTCTCGTTGATGGAGGCGAGCCGGTTTCCCGATTGCGAATAGAAATCGAATGCTTCCGCGACCGAGCCGCGGCGGATTATTTCATCGGCGAGGCCGGCCGCGGCAAGCACGTGCATGCCGTTCGGCGCAATCTGCAGGCCGCCGCCGATGCCCGTGGAATAGGGCCAAGCCTCGAACACCTGCGTCTCGAAACCGGCTTTCCGGAGCAGGATGGCTGCGACGGGGCCGGCGATGCCGGCGCCGATGATGAGGGCTTTGCGGGATCGTGTGGCCATGCCTTGCTCCTGATGTTGCGGTGGGGTAAGAAAGTACGCGAGCTAATCATCTTAGCATCTAAGAGATCATACGACTAAGAGATAGGACCGGTTTTGTCAAGACAGAAAGTGCGCGCAGCGCTGATGCAGGAACTGGAACACGCGATGCGCCGGACGTCGGGTTTGGGCGCGATTTTCAGCCAGACTGTCGCGGATTCCGCCGGCATCTCGAGTTCCGACCTCGAATGCCTCGATTTCCTCAATCTGGAAGGCCGGGTGACCGCGGGACGGCTCGCCGAAGTGACGGGTTTGACCACCGGCGCCATCACCGGCGTGGTGGACCGGCTGGAGAAGGCGGGGTTCGTGCGTCGTGAGCGCGACGACGACGATCGCCGCAAGGTCTTCATCGCCGTGGTCCCCGCAAATACCGCGAAGATCGGACGGCTCTATCAACACATGCAGCGGGCGATCCTGAAGGATTGGGAGAGCTATTCGGACACCGAGCTAAAGCTGCTGCTCCGCTTCGCCAACCAGGGCTACAAGACCATGCTGTCGGCGACCGAGGAACTCAAGGCGATGATGGCGGCGCCCAAGGCGAAGCGGAAGGGCGCTACGAAGCCGGCGCGGTCGCCGTAAGCGCTTGATCCGGGACCGCCTGGTAGCGCTGCGCGGCAACGAACATCCCCCACATCGCTCCCAGCATCATCCAGAAGTGCCGCCAGTGATCGGTGTCAATCACAAAGTTTTCGCCGACCGTCCCAAGGAAGGCCGAAAAGATCGCGAGATAAGCGCGCTGCCAGGGTACGCGGACGAATATGTTTCTGAATCCGAGGATGACGGTGGTGAAAACGAGCGCGGGATAGCAGACGCCCGACATCCAGCCGCCGGACATGAAGGCGTTGAGATAGGAGTTGTGGGTGTCCTCCGGAAAATAATGATGGAACTGCAGCGGGCCGATGCCGAACGGCAGATCGAGCGCCATGGCGGCGCCCAGGATGTGCCGGCCGAACCGGCCGAAGCGGCCCTCGTCATAGCTTTGGTCGAAACTTGCGCGCTGGTTGAACATTTCAGCTATCGAGTCGAACGACAGCAGCACCGCGACCAGCGCGGCGGCTGCGACGACCGCGACGACAGCAATCATGATGATGCGCGAGCGCTCCGCGCTAGAGCGGCTGGTCATGACCATCAGCGCCAGCATGAAGGCCGACGTCAGGAGGAGTCCGCCCCATGCCGCGCGTGAGAACGCGAGCAAGATCGCAAGTCCCATGACGCCGAGCGCAATCGTGCTGCGAAGCGCCTTGCCGAAGCGGTCGGAAACCACGCTTTGCAGGACGAACAGCGACGGCAGGATCAGGAACGCGCCGAGCACGTTCGGATCCTTGAACGTGCCGCGTCCCCGATCATAGAGCGTCAACAGGTCGTGCCCGCCCGGAACGAGATTGAAATAGCCGGCGATCGCGGCGAGCGATGCGATCATGGCGCCGACCGTGAGACCGCGGCGCAGCATGTCGAGCCGGGCGGTAGTGTCCTCGGAGACGACCATGGCGAAGAAGATCACGGTCGCCGCCATATACCAGGATGTCGCGATCCAGCTTGCAACGTTGGACTGGTCCAGCAGGGGAATGGCGCCAATGGTGTAGCCGATATTGATCAGGACCAGCAGCAACAACAGCGGCATGAAAACCAGCCGCAGCCGCAAGCCGGTCGCAAAGAACAGGACGGCGGCAACGAGCGTCACCAGCTCATAGGGGCTTGGTTCGATGAAGACGATCGCAGCAGATGCGCCGGCCAGCCATACCAGCGCGCGCTGCAAGGCGAGGATGCCGGGCGCCGTTACGGAGGAAGGGTAGCCGCCGGCTGTTGCCGCATACGCCATCACGCACTCACAGATCCACGCAACGCCATTCGTACCCACGTTTTCGTACTGGATCGAAACGACACCTAATAAGCGTTTTCGCTCTTCGTCATCAGCGCCAGCGGCGTGCGCAGCAGAATGTAGACATCGAACATCACCGTCCAGTTCTCGATGTAGTAGAGGTCGAACTCGACGCGCTTCTGGATCTTTTCTTCATTGTCGATCTCGCCGCGCCAGCCGTTGACCTGCGCCCAGCCGGTAATGCCGGGTTTGACGCGGTGCCGCGCGAAATATCCGTCGACCGCCTCGTCGAACAGCCGGCTCTGCAACTTGCCCTGCACCGCATGCGGGCGGGGACCGACCAATGAGAGATTGCCTTTGAACACGACGTTGAAGAGCTGCGGCAGTTCATCGAGGCTGGTTTTGCGGATGAAGCGCCCGATGCGGGTCACGCGCGGATCGTTCCTGGTCACAACCTTGGAGGCGAGCGGATCGGCCTGATGGTGATACAGCGAGCGAAACTTGAGGACGTCGATGCGTTCGTTGTTGAAGCCGAAGCGTTTCTGGCGGAACAGCACCGGACCCGGGCTGTCGAGCTTGATCGCAAGGGCGACCAGCGCCATGACCGGCAATGCCATCAGCAGGATGACGGCGCCGACCAGGTGGTCGAACAGCCATTTCATCACGAGGTCCCAGTCGGTGATCGGCGCCTCGAACACATTGAGGGTCGGGACCTTGCCAAGGTAGGAATAGGAACGCGGGCGGAAGCGCAGCTTGTTGGTGTGGGCCGAGAGGCGGATGTCGACCGGGAGCACCCACAGCTTCTTCAGCATTTCGAGGATCCGCGTCTCCGCCGAGATCGGTAGCGCGAACAACACGAGGTCGATACGGGTACGGCGCGCAAACTCGACGATATCATCGACCTTGCCGAGCTTCGGGCTGCCGGCACAGGTCTCGAGTGCGCGATTGTCGTTACGGTCGTCGAACACGCCGAGCACGTCGATATCCGAATCGTCCTGGGCCTTGAGCGCCGCGACGAGTTGCTCGCCGTTTTGGTCGGAGCCGACGATGATGGTCCGCCGGTCGAGCCGGCCCTGCCGCGCCCAACTGCGAACCATCGAGCGCAGGAACAGCCGTTCGGCAGTCAGTATGCCGAGGCCGGCAAAGAAGAACGCCGAAAGCCACAACCGTGAAATCTCGCCGCCGAGCTTGGCGAAGAACGAGGCCCCGATGAACAGCAGGAACACGAAGGCCCAGGACGAGATCATCCGCGTGGTCTGTCCGAGTTGGCCGCGGAACACCTGCACCTGATAGATATCGCCAGCCTGGAAGCAGATTACGGCGGTCGCGGTCATGCCGAAGATCGCCGCGATATATTCCCAATGGAAGCCGGAAAGCGGCACGACGTAGCCGACATAGAGCGCAATACCGACAAGGCTGAGCAGGACGAAGTCAGCGAGGCGAACGATTCCCGCCATCACGACCTGCGAATAGGCGCGGCGTACCTTCTGCTTGGTGACGGCAAGCGCGGCCTGCGACAGGCGGCGTCGGCGCTCGATGGGAGAGCGATCGGCTGAAACCGTAGCGATAGTCGCGGCTGTTGCCGCGTCATCTAACATCGAGCGCGCGTTGATCGGTTCCACTTGTCCAAGTCCGTCTTCGCAAGGCACGCCCACCGAATGGAGACAGCCGAGCGGAATTTCTCAGGGTCGAGGCTTAAAGGACAAATCGGAAGAAACGGTTACGCTGGTAAATAACGGTTAGCAGTCTATCGCGTTGGGTTTGCTTCAATCGCATCGCGGTAGCCGGCCAAGACCCCCTCGACCATCGCCTTCTGCGAGAAATGCAGGAAGATGCGTTCGCGAAGCGATTTTGCCCGCGCCGATGTGGCGTCCGGATTCTCCCTTGCCATCTCGATTGCGTCCGCCATCGCGCCGACGATGTTAGGGGCAAACAGCGCTTCGGAATGGGTTCCGAAAATCTCCGGGATGCCGCCGACATTGGCGGCGACCATCGGGATTCCGGCAGCGCCCGCCTCGATCACGACGTAGGGCATGGAATCGCCGCGGGAGGGAACGACCAGGAGCCTGCCCTTGGAGAAGCCGTGGCGCGCCTTGACGTGGCCGATGAAACGCACCCACTCGTTCAGCCCAAGCTTCTCCACCTGCGTCTTGAGCGCCGGCATTTCCTCACCGTCGCCGGCGAGCGTCAACGTCACCGGTCGGCCGTCGGCATGCAGCCGCGCCACCGCGTCGACCAAAAGATCGGCGCCCTTGATGTGCCTGAATTCGCCGACATAGACGACGTCGGTTGCGTCCTCGGCCAACGCAATCGCATCGAACTCATTCGCGGTCACGCCGTTGAACACACACCGTACCAGCCCCGTAGGAGTGCCGACTATACGCTTATAGGCGTCGCGAGCGTAAGCGCTTTCGAACAGGAACAGATCGGTACGATTCATCAGCGCGCGTTCGATGCGGCCGTAGAGCGCGCCCTTGAATGTGTTGGGCGGATAGTGCAGCGAGCCGCCATGCGGCGTGTAGACGCGAATGACACCGCTCGAGCGTGTCATGGCGCGGACGAAGACTCCAGCCTTGGCGCCATGTCCATGCAGCACGTCCGGCTTCAAACGCCGGATCAGGCGCGTGAAATGCACCCACGCCAGCATGTCGGTCGGCGACGGCTCGCGGTGAATGGCAACGCGGTGAACGCCAAGCTTGAGCCGGGGTGAGAGTTCGGCCAATGCCTGGTCGGCGCGCTCGCCGCCGGTGAGGCTGTCGGCGAGAATGCCGACGTGGTGGCCGCGATCGGCCTGTCCATGGGCGAGATCGAGGACATGACGGAAAATCCCGCCGACCGGCGGGCGTATCGCATGCAGGATACGAAGCGGCTGGTTTGATTGCGGGGCCATGGTCAAAACCAGCGTTCGCGGATGGGACACCTAAGGGAAAATCGTGATTCCGATTAGGAGCTTTCATGGTTAACAAAACATGATGGACGCCGCCAGTGGCCGCTTATTCGGGCCTTCAAATCGGCCCGATTAACCCGGCGGCAACCTTAATGGAGTGTAATCGCCAGGGTGCAGTAGAGCAGTTGCGTCGGCGGGGGTGTGCGATGCGTTTAGCGTTCTGGCGTGCGGGCATGGCCAAAGCGTTGGTCGAAAAGACCTTGGCCGTGCCGGCGCCAGCAGTTACCAGGCCGGTCGCGGATCCCCCATCCGGCGATCTGGATCTGCGCGCGCTCGGCCAAGTCCTGATGCGCAAGCGGGGCTTGATCATCGCTCCGACGATGCTTGCCGCCGTGGTCGCGATCATGGCGGTCAATCTGGTGACCCCACGATATAAATCCGAGGCGCGCATCCTGATCGACGGGCGCGAAAACGTCTTCCTGCGGCCGAATGGCGAGCGCAACGAGGAGCGCACAGCGCTCGATGCCGAGGCCGTCACCAGCCAGGTCCAGCTCCTGCTGTCGCGTGACCTGGCGCGCGAAATCATCAAGAGGAACAGGCTTGGCGAGCGCCCGGAATTCGATCCGGTGCTGCAGGGGGCTGCGCCGCTGAAATCGCTGCTGGCGCTGTTCGGGATCGGCCGCGACCCGTTTTCGCTGACGCCGGAAGAGCGCGTGCTCGACGCCTATTTCGACCGCCTCACCGCATAC